>NZ_JBITCT010000040.1:0-112116 GCF_044453465.1 Streptomyces sp. NPDC051677 | reverse complement strand
CGTCACCCGCAGCCGCCTCGGACGCCTCGTCCGACAAGGCTTCCTCACCCAACCCGGACGAGGTCGCTACGAGAAACGGACTTAACGTCCACTCAGATCCTCAGGATCCAGTGTCTCGTGTGTCCAGGATCAAGGGTCAAGCCCCGTTCTCCCACATCACCATGAACTGGCGCGGCAGACCCCTGACCAGCCATGAAGTCATGCTCCAGGCTATCGCCGCAACGACCAGCCGCACCGGTCTGACGGTGCACGCCGAACTCGACAGCGGTGAGTACCCCATCGGCATCCGCATCAGCGACGAGGCCATCGCCGGCCTGCCGATCACACGACACTGCTTCCACGGAGACTGGAACTACACCTTTCACCCCGCAGATCACCAACCATGCCCAGACGTTCCCCACCAAGGCGGGCGGCCAGCCGGGGGCTCTCGCCCCCGCACGCTCCACGACCTGCGTCACCCCGAGCTGACCGGCATGTCCCGTAAGCAATTCAGCGACCTCACCCACTCCTTGATCCCCGCACTGGAAGAGCACCGCGAACAACTCCGCCACGCAGCCCGCGGCGGCCCACGCCGCGTCGCCCCAGGAACCGGCCGCAAACCCACACTCACTCCCGCCGACCAGATCCTGGTCACCATCCTCTGCCTGCGGAAACACCCTCTTCAGGAGCTTCTGGGCCAGCTCTTCAACACCACCGCCATGACCATCAGCCGCGCAGTCAAAGATGTCCTTCTCCCGCACCCTGGCGCCGGCAATTCCGAGCGCCGTCCTGCTGCGCTCCAGGAAGTCGGCCAGTTCGTACTCGCCGCCTGCCGCGAAGTAGTCCTCGATTACAGTGGAGGCGGAATAGCAGCGCTGGGTCGCACCATCGGGCCAGCGCACATCGAAATACATCTCGGGCATGACATCCTCCATGCCAGGCGCCGAGGTCTTGACACCTCGTCGCTGCGTGTGCGGACCACTTCAGCCAGCGGCGATTGCCGAACCAAGTCATCCGGAATAAAGCGAAGTTACGGAATACTCACACTCGGCCGGCTCCCGTGCGCGGAGATTTGCCGCAGAGGCAAAATCGCCGGAATTTGAGGCATCGGGAGCAGTGGTACCGCGGTGCTGGCGGTTTGCATTTCCGTGCCGCAGTCGGCCCGGCGAGGAACCGCAGATGACCCTGGCACTGCCTCCTTGGGCCCCCGAAAACTCGGTCCGTGCCGGCCACCGTGTCCGAACGGCTGGCTCCCCAGGCATTCACGCTCGACAGGCATTCACGCTCGACGTGGTCACACGGATGCGGCAGGGCAGCGAGGCGACGGCGTCCGCGATTGAGGAGCAACTGAGCTGCCGCGGGCTCTTCGCGGTCGAGGAGCGGGCGGTGCCGGGTCCGGAAGGGGACTTCGACATCTCGTCCCGATCCGCCTCTCACGGTGTCGGCGAAGTACAGGCGAGCGCCGGGCGCGCCCACCCGGCACCAGCAGGTAACCAACCTGTACGTCGCTTGTGAGGGCAGCGTTGCGCCGAGGCGAGGGCGGCAAGGGCTGATCGGTTTCTACGGCCCTCTTCAGGAAACTTCTAGGTCGAGGATGTCGATGGATATGACGACTGGTTTCGGCTGGGCGCTGTTATCGGGGTTACGCCGGTAAATGCGACGCTTGGTCGGAAATATGAATCCCGAAAAGTTCTTGTGATCCGTGACGTACTGGGCTGCTGGAGCCTGTTCGACACCGCCGACCACTTCCGCACTGTAGTCGAGTCTGCGAAGCAGTCCGTCATCACCGTAGTAGAAGGTCTGTTCCGGGCTGTGAGTGGCGAGGCCAGAGGGGAACCTCACCCTGAGACGTCGCCAGGTTTCGCCGTTCTCGATCCACGGCTCGGTCTCCTCCGCCTCCACGCCGGGCAGGGTGAACAGGAACGGCGTCGTGAGGTAATTCCAGGTGGCGTAGCCGGTGAAGTACGCAAGATGGAGATCATCCCAAAGCGTGCGGTACGTATGGCTCGCAAACGCCGTGCGCGGATCGGTTCGTTCGGCGATAACTGATCCGTCGGAGGTCTCGATGGCGACCCGGCCGGGCTCGAAAATGCTGCGGCGATCGGGGGCCGTGAACGGCGTGAAGCTAATACGCTGCTCTCTCGTGCACAGAACCACCTGTTCGTCAACCAGTTGGCCGGCGTGGCCCTTGAGGCCCCACATCGCGCCGTCGACGCTGAGATGTGCCTTGATCTGCGTAGCACTGTGCCAGCGCTCGAGGTCGCCATGCGCGCTCAGCACAAGATCCAACAGGGTGCCCATCGATTGATACCCCCATGCCTGCCGCTGTCATGGCCGTGGTGCAGCTGAAGAACTCTTCTGATGGTCGCCTCGCGCAACGCCGTGTCCGAGTGCCTGAAGCGGTTCGGCAACCCGTCAAAAAAGTGACAGCCTCTAATGTTCCAGCGAGTGGTTCAGGGTCGGGCGCCGGTCACATGTACCTCCACCGCTCCTGATCGCCCATCACATTATCCTGCTAAGTCTTTTTTTGCAACTAACGACCTTGCGTGCGTGATGTCGTCATGGTGGCTGGCGTCGGAGGCCGGTGCCGGGGAGGCAGCTGTCGAGGACGTCGTGGCGGTACTGGAGCTGGCGTATGTCGCGCCCGACTGCGGTGATCAAGTCGTCGGGGTCGGCGAACGCGCGGTTGGCCGTGGTGGTGCGTCGCAGGACCGACCAGATGACCTCGACCGGGTTGAGGTCGGGTGCGTAGGGCGGCAGTTGGTAGACGGTGAGCCAGTCGCGGTCTGCGATGTATCGGCGCATGCCGGCGGTGAGGTGGGTGTTGAGGTTGTCCCAGACCAGCACGATCGGGCCGCCAAGCTGCTGGTGGGCGCTCTGATCAGGTCACGGCAGTCCTTCCAGGAGAAGCTTTTGGGACCGTCGGGCCGGGCGTCCGGGCAGGGCCGGTAGATCATCAGCGGTGAGGATTCGCCGGTCTTGTAGCAGGCCAGGGCGGCCACCGATAAGCGGCGGCGGGAACGCCCCCGGACGCGGACCACGGGGGTTTGACCGCGGCGGGACCAGGTGCAGGTGGTCGGTGGCGTCATCGAGAATCCGGCTTCGTCCTCGAAGACGAGCCAGGCATCGAGCGCCGCCACGGTCCTTTCACCTGGGGCCAGCTCTCCTTCACCCAGCCGGCCACCAGGTTCTCGTACCGCTCGATCGCCCGCCGGGCAGGAACCTGGCAGCTCCAGCCGTGCCGCTTGAGCAGGGCGGCCACGCCTTGCACGGTGTAGCTCGTGTGGAAGCGACGCCCGATCAGAGTCTTGATCCGCGACAGGGTCCAGGCTGTTCCCCCGGCTGCAGGTCGCCCGGTAGACACCTCTCCGGGCTGTCAGCGTGGGTCTGCCGTCGTGGCCGGGGGCGCGGCCGCCAGGCCACCGTGCTGCTCCGTTGCCGGCGGCGGGCCGAGGAAGAGACTCACGGCCGCGGCGAGCAGGGCGAGGACAAGGGCGACGTCCCAGCCCAGTTTGAAGCCGGCCTCGGCGGTATCCGCCGCGTCCAGCATGGTGACCAGGACGGCGACGCCGAGAGCCGAGGCCACCTGGCGCACGGAGTTGACGACTGCGGAGGCGGTCGCGGAGCGGTTGCCCGGCAGGGCGGTGGCGGCGGCCCCGACCAGGGTACTCAGCGCCAGGCCGACGCCCACCCCGCTGATGAGCATGCTGGGCAGTAGGTCGCGCAGGTAGTCGGGGTGCGTGCCGGCGAACAGGCTGCGCCACAGCTGGGAGACGGCGAACAGCAGTGAGCCGGCAGCTGCGACCGGTCCCGGGCCGATGCGGTGCACCAGCCGGGAGGAGGCCAGCGTCACGACTGGCACCAGCGTCGGTCCGGGGATCATGGCCAGGCCGGTGCGCAGCGCCGAGTAATGCCATACCGTCTGGCACCAAAGGGAGTTGGACAGCAGCATGATCCCGAAGGCCACGCTGAACAGGAAGGCCGCGGCGTTGGCCGCCGAGAAGCGCCGCAGGCGCAGCAGTGCGGGCTCGATCATCGGGTGCGGATGGATCCGGCAGCGCCAGGCGAATCCGGTGGACGCGACGAGGGCCACCGCGAGCAGGGCCAGGGTTCCCGGCGCCGCCCAGCCCCATGCGGGCCCTTCGACGAAGAATCCGGTGAGCGCCCCGACAGCGGCGATGAGCAAGGCGCTGCCCAGCAGGTCCGGCAGCGGCTCGCGGCGGTCGGCGGACGGGCGAGGCAGCACGCGGCGCCCGGCCAGCCAGGCCGTGATGCCGATGGGCAGGTTGACCAGAAACACCCAGCGCCAGCTGCCCAGTACCAGCGCGCCGCCGAGTGCGGGAGCGGCGGCGGCTGCGAGCCCGCCAGTGGCGGCCCACCCGCGGGCGGCGCTCATGCGCTGCCGTGGTTCGACGGCGGCCACGACCAGCGCCAGAGAAGTCGGCAGCTGAGCGGCGGCGCCTGCGGCCTGCGCGATCCGGGCCGCGACCAGCACGCCGACGTTGGGCGAAAGTGCGCAGACGGCGGAGGCGGCGGTGAACAGGCCGATCCCGGCCAGGAACACGTGGCGATGCCCAATCCGGTCGCCGAGCCGCCCCGCCGGGACCAGTAGCGCCGCGAGCGTGACGGCGTAGGCGTTGAGCACCCAGGAGAACGCCGCCAGCGACCCGCCGATATCCCGCTGCATGGTCACCAGTGCCACGTTGACGATCCACAGATCGATGTTGGCCATGAAGACAGCCGTAAGGACCACTGCGATCGCGACCCGACGGCGGTTTGATTTCCATACCACGACCGCCACCATAGGGTGCGACGGTTTGATATACAAACCTTCGCGTGGAAGGCTGGGCGTATGGATGCACAGCACGGCCGCCCCTGCTCGATCGCTGCCACCCTCGGGATCGTGGGAGACCGCTGGGCGCTGCTGGCGGTGCGCGAAGTGATGTTCGGCAACCACCGGTTCAGCGAGATCGCCCGCAACACCAGCGCGCCCCGCGACCGGCTCGCCGCACGCCTGAAAGCTCTCGTTGCGGCAGACATTCTGGAACGCCGGGAGTACCAGTCCAGCCCTCCGCGCCACGACTACCACCTCACCGAGGCGGGCCGGGAACTCGCGCCAGTGCTGTCCGCGCTGCGGGCCTGGGGCGACAAGTGGGCTGTGGAAGAGCCGCCGGTCAGGGTGGAACATCACGGCCATCCGATCCGCCAGCAGGTGGTCTGCGCCACCTGCGGCGAGCCTGTCCGCGAAGAGGGCATCCAGCGGATCTCGACCGTGCCGGACTGGGATCTCACCGGCCCGGTCGTTCGCGGCTGATCTCCGGCCCAGGACGCATGCGGTCCTCGGAAAGACGACACGGGCCGGCAACCAGCCCATGACACAGACCCAACGATTGGCGGTGCAGCCTGCCGGTGTCCTTGAGCCGGCCGATGCGCAGCACCACCAGGGCGGCGCGGTTGACCTCGATGAGGGGGTCGGTCAGCTTGCGCTGGGTGAGCTGGAATTCGGCGAGCGGCCTGCCGAACTGCTCGCGGTGAGCGTGTACTCCAACGCCGCCACATGGCTGGAGCGCGCCGCGCCGACGACGCCGCACAGGATGCCGTAGCGGGCCTCGTTCAGGCAGGACAACGGGCCGCGCACGCGTTTTCCATGCTTCGCCAGCGGGCCTATTCGAATAGGGAGTTGACGGCGTCTTGCACCGGTGGTGTCCATGGCATCGTCGCGGCCTCGTCGATGGCCTGCCACTGCGATGACTTGCTGACGCTGATGATCGGGGCGGTCACGACGGGGTGGTTGTACAGCCAGGCGAGAGCGAGACCCGCCGACGTGATGTGATGCTCCGCCGCCACCCGGTCGAAGGCGCGGAGTTTCTTGACCACCGCGGGTTGGTCGAGCCAGTCTGCGGAGCGTGAGGCCACGCTGGCCCGGCTGCCGGCGGCGGGACGTTCACCGTTGCTGTATCGACCTGCCAGCAGACCGTTGGCGAGCGGAGAGAACGGTGTGTAGGCAAGCCCTTCGGCCTTCACGACCGGGAGGACATGGTCGTCATCGCTGCGTTCGAGTAGCGAGTATGAGTTTTGGACGAGTTCGGGCCGGACCAGCCCGAGGCGGTCAGCGGTCTCGAGAGCGGCCTCCAACGCCTTTCCGTCGACGTTGGACAGGCCGTAGGCGCGTATGGTGCCGGTCTGGACTGCATCGCTGAACACGGGCAACGAATCGGCCCATGGGGTGTGCGGGTCCAAACGGTGGGCGATGTAGAGGTCTACGCGCCCGAGGATGTCGATGCTGCGCGTAAGCTGCCGCCTCACGCGCTCGGGCGAGAGGTCTGGCCCACTGGGGGTTGCTCCCGTCTTGGTTTGAATGAGCACGGACTGTTCCGGGTGGGCGGAACTCCAGCGGCCGACCACCCGCTCGCTGACACCGCCCGCATACACATCCGCGGTATCGATCGTCGTGATTCCTGCCGCAACGGCGTGATCGATCAGCGCCAACCCTTCGCTCTCCGAGAGACCGATCCCGGGTCCGGTCTGACTCGCGATCCCGCCGATGTTGCCTGTTCCGAGGAGGAAACGCCCCAGTTGTTCGCGCTGCTCGTCACGGGTGGAAGCTACCCAGGTCATCTGTCGTCCTCTCATGCGCACACGATCGGCTGCGGAAGACAAGCGCAGGTCGAAACACTGAGGTGAACGTATCACAGTGAGTTTTATTTTTGGACTCACTCCGGTGCGGTCATGAACGGATGAACGCTTGACAACCGCCACGACGTCCACTGTCGACGGCGTCGGTCACTGGCGCCCTTGCCCGTCGTCCCGGTGCGGAGCTTCCGCCGCGTGGTGACGACGCAACGGGCAGAGGGCGCTCGAACCCAGTCAGCTCAAGTCTTTGTTGCGAAGGTGCTGCTGGCGGTGCGGTCCTTGCGGTGGTCGATGCTCCACGCGAAGCAGGCCCCTGTCCTGCCGTCAGACGGGGCAAGGTTTCGGTTGTCGCAGAACCGGCGGCGGGTACCGGCAGTTCGATCCCCCACTCCGAGGGCTACCTCAAGATCACTTGCTTCACGGAGAGTGCCGAAGAGCCTCCGTTCTCCTCAGAGGGCGTCACTAGAGGGCGTCACTCGTGAAGTGGGTTTCCGCCTTGTCGTCGATCAAGGCGGAGCGGCCTTTCGGCTCCTGTCCCGCCCGTCGCAGTCCGGAAGGTGATGTGTCGAACCACCGACGTACCGCACGAGTGAGGCTGGACTGTTCGTGCATTCCCAGTCTGGCCGCGATCTGCGAGAACGACAGGTCGGTCGTCGTGATCAGGTCCAGGGCTTGACTTCTGCGAACGCGATCGACGACGCCAGTGAAGGTCGTGCCCTCCTCGGCCAGGGACCGCTGCAGAGAACGTGGGTGCAGACTCAGTAGGCGCGCGACTTTCGACAGGTCCGGACCACCGGATCCGAGGTGTTCGCTCAGGACTGCTGCCACCAGGTCCGAGATCGGCACGCCCTTGTGGCCGAAGTGCGTGTCGAGGTAGCCGATCGCGATGTCGCGAAGCAGGTCGTTGCCGCCACTGACCGGCATCGAGCACAGTTGGCTCGTGACGCGCAGAACCACGCTCGGACAGTCGAACCTGACTTCCGCGCCGAAGTAGTCCCGGTAGGCCTTTTCGGGGGCCAGACGAGCGTGCGGAAGCTGGACCGAACGAAGTCCGTAGGGGGCGCCGCCGTTGATCAGCTTCAGGACTCGGTGAACGATCCCGATGCCGTAGTCGATCGTCTGTGGCGATGCGTTCATCGTCGTGCTGGCGTAGCGAAGCCCGATCGCCCCCGGACTTCCCAGCGGATCTTCGATCTCCTCGAGGGAGACGGCAGGGCTGTAGACGAACAGATACCGACCCGCGCACCCGACGGCCTCGCCGATCGTGCGTGAGTTCTCCATGGCGATCGCCAGCGGTCCCAGCATGTGCAGATCCTGCTGCGCCGCCATCTTCAACCCGAGGTCGGGAAGTGCGAACCGGTCGGCCGCCTCCTCGAGAAGGCGCTCGACCACTCGGAGGCTGACGAATGAGTTGCCCTCGACAATCTTCGCCTCGTCGAAGCCGTACGCCGCGAGGAGCTCGGGACCCCGGCCGCCGGCCCCAGTGACGAGCGCGGACAGCCCCCGCAGGACAGAGGCCCGAACGGGCATATCGATGTCACGCAAGGACAAATCCTTGTCGCTTGAGGGCAAGTAGCGAGACGTTCAACGGAGCAAACTGCATGTCACGACCATATTCCCGACCACGTCGAGCCCACCGTCGATGAAGCCGGAGCCAGAACGTGACACCCGCCCAATCCACCCTAAGCCCCGCTGACCTACCGACACCCGAAGAGTTCGCTTTCCGTTGGAGGCTTGCCGTCCGCGACCGCCTCGCCGGCATGGACCTGCACCCCGCAGGGCCGGTCGAGTGCTTCGGATCGGTGGAGGCGCTGGACCTCGGAGACCTCCTTGTCACCGACTGGGTGTGCCCGCAGGTCGAAGGGATCCGAGGCAGCAACGTCGCGCGTCACGACGATGACGCACTGCTGCTCTTCACCGCTTACGCAGGCCGACAGATCATCGAGACCTCTGACGAGACCGTCGTCCTGCGACCAGGGACGGTTCTCATCACAAGCACCCGCACCACCGGACGCTTCGTCATTCCACAGCACCTGACCAAGCGAACGGTCAGGGTGCCCATGACCGCGCTGTCCCCATTCCACACGGGGGGCGGCGTGCCCGGGTGCCTGCTCCTGGAGACCGCTCAGAGCCCGTTGGCCAACCTTTTCCAGGACGTCCTCATGAGCGTGGACCGTCATGCCGGGCGGATGTCCGCGGCGGAGATCGAGAGCACGCGCAGCGCCCTCCTGGTCCTCATCGCCGGCATGATCCGTGCGAGTCGGCCAGACATCGGAGACAGCGAGTTCCTGCAGTTGCTCCGACGGCAGTTGGAGGTATGGATCGTCGACCACCTTGCCGGTGGAGCGGTCAGAGTCGCCGACCTCGCTGCCGCACACAGCGTTTCTTCGAGGACCGTCCACCGGGCTTTCGCGTCAACCGGAGACACCGTCGGATCGATCGTCCGCGGACACCGCCTGGCAGCGGCCAGAGATGACCTCGTGAACACGAATCTCTCCAATGCCGCAATCGCAAACAGGTGGGGCTTCTGCGACGCCAGCCACTTCGGACGGGAGTTCCGTCGGGAGTTCTCGTTGTCTCCTGGCGACTACCGCGAAGCCCACGGAATCACCTGACCACCTGCTCACGGACCGAGGCACAGCGGTACCAGCCCGCGGCGCATTCGTTCTATGAGCAGCTCGCCCGCATTCATAGATTGCGTGTGTCCGAAACCGCAACTCCCGAGCCGGTCCATTCCAAGGGAACCACAACTCGAGAGACGGACCACTCCAAGTGAACCGGAAGATCACATGAATCGCGAAGACATCGAGTTCAAGGGCGAAGGCGGCGTCACCCTCCGGGGCTGGTTCTACCCGGCCGAGGACACCAGCGCCCCCGCACCGGTCATCGTCCTGGCGCACGGGCTGTCGAGCGTCAAGGAGATGCACCTCGACGACTATGCCGTGGTCTTCGCCGAAGCCGGCCTCAACGCGCTCGTCTACGATCACCAGAACTTCGGTGACAGCGATGGCACTCCTCGACAAGAGGTCGACCCGGTCCTGCAGTACCGGGACTTCCGGAACGCGATCACGTACGCCACCACCCGCCCCGATGTGGACGCGTCGAAGATCGGTATCTGGGGCTCCAGCTTCGCCGGTGGACACGTCCTCATGGTCGCGGCGATCGACAAGAGGGTGAAGGCCGTCGTCTCCCAGGTGCCCTTCATCTCGGGGCCACGCGGCCTGGACCGGTTGGTCCGGCCGGACTTCATCCCGCACATCCGTGAGGCCCTGGAGGGCGACCGACTCCACCGGTTCACGGATGGAGCGTCCACGATGCTCCCGGTCGTCACGCCCGACCCGATGGGGCAGGCGGTGATGCCCTCGACCGAGGCCTACGAGTGGTTCAGCAAGACGTCGGCGGACCGGGCGCCCAACTGGAAGAACGAGATGACGGTTCGGAGCCTGGAGTTGGCGAGCGAGTACGACCCCGGCAGTTACATCAGCCGGATCGCGCCGACCCCGCTCCTGATGATCGTGGCCGCCGCCGACGCGGTGGCGCCGTTCGAGTTCGCCCTCGACGCTTACGAGGAGGCCCGGGAGCCGAAGCAGATCGTCATCACCCAGGGCGGCCACTTCGACGCCTACAGCGGACCCGGGTTCGACGAGTGCTCCGCAGCCGCACGAGACCACTTCGTGAAGCACCTCCGAGCCTGAAACACCCCCACCCAAGCCATATCCACGCACCATCTGTCCAGAAGGAGCCGCAATGCCGTACTGGGAAATCTTCACCCCCGAGAACGCCTTCACCCCGGAGGACAAGGAACAGCTGTCCGAGGCGATCACCTCGATCTACGTGGACTACCAGAGCCTGCCCAAGTTCTACGTCGTCGTCCTGTTCAAGGACATGCCGGCGAACACCATGTACGTCGGCGGCAAGCCGGCCAACAACTTCGTGCGGATTCGCTTGGACCACATCGCCCGGCAGATGGACGGCGCCGAGATCCGGGCCATGTTCATGGGGCTGGTCGAGGAGAAGCTGGCGGCGTTCGTGAAGGATCGCGGCTACGACTGGGAAGTCCACGTCGACGAGACCCCCATCGACCTGTGGCGCACCCAGGGCCTCGTTCCGCCTCCCGCCCATTCCGACGTGGAGAAGCTCTGGGCCAAGGAGAACCGGGCCATCCCCTACGAAGTGGCGAGCTGACCCCCTGGCAGTGGGCCCGGCGCACGGTCGGGTGTGCCCCGGGCCCTCCTTCGACCCGCAGGGGTGCTCAGCGGACCGTGGCGCTCGTGTACCAGCGCCGGGCGCACTCCTTCTATGAGTCACCTTCTATGAGTCACCGATCGCGCATTCGTAACTTGACTTCGTCCGCCGACGATCGCAATGCCGCGCCGGCCGACCACACCGCAACCGGAGGTCCCTCGTGAACACTGACACCCACGCGCCTGCCGCCCCCATCCGCGCGACGGCCTTCGTCGGTCGCTGGCCGAACATCCCGGCCGAGGAGTTTCCCGGAGTGCCGTCGGGCACCTTCTCGCCGACGACGGCCACCCTGGTGAGCGGCGCCACCGAGGTGGTCCTGATCGACGCGCTCTACCTCAAGGACGACGTCCAGGACCTCGGTGATCTGATCGAGCGCACCGGCAAGAAGCTCACGACGATCTACATCACCCACGATCACGCTGATCACTACTTGGGCTTCGGACCGCTTCTGGAGCGGTTCCCGGAGGCGAAGTGCGTGGCGCTGCCCCACGTGATCGAGTCCATGAAGGAGTCCATGCAGACGCAGATCGAGCAGTGGAGGATGCTGTTCGGTGACGCCTGCGTCACGGCGGGGCCGATTCCGGACCCGATGGAGGGACACACCCTGTACGTCGACGGATCTCCCTTGCACATCATCGAGGTGAAGCAGGCCGACATCCATCCGACGACCATCGTGCACATCCCCGAGATCGACGTCGTCGTGGCCGGTGACTCCATCTACAACGAGATCCACCCGATGCTCGGCCTGTCGACGCCCGAGGAGTGGCAGGACTGGCTCGAGACCGTCGACGTCGTGGAGGGGCTCCGGCCGCGAATGATCGTGTCCGGACACCGCAGGCCCGACGGCGACGACCATGTGGTCGACACCATGATCTCCCAGACCCGCACCTACATCCAGGACTTCCACGCTGCCTACGAGGTCGTGAAGGACGCCGAGGAACTGGTGGCCACGATGACGGCGAAGTACCCGCACCACGGCAACGTCTGGACGCTCCAGTTCTCCGCCATCAGCGCGATCGCGCGGCGCGATGCCGCACAGTGACCGAGCTTCCCATCTGGAGCCCGCACCAGTCGCCTTCGCGTTGAAACACGCCACACCCCGATAGGTCACGCCACCATGAATTTCGCGTCTCTGCCCGACCGCCGCGCCGAATCCGCTCCGGACGGGCCCGCGGTTTCCGACGGGAGTCAGTCGCTCACCAACGCCCAGCTGCTGACCCGTGTCCGGGCGGCAGCGAGTCACCTTCAGGACCTCGGGATCGGTTCTGGTGATGTCGTCGCCCTGAAGCTGAGGAACCGCGTCGAGTTCGTGGTCCTGTTGTTCGCGGCCTGGCGGCTCGGCGCCACCGTCACCCCCGTCAATCCGAGCCTGACCGACGTCGAGGTCGCACGGCAGCTCCAGGACTCGGGCGCACGCCTGCTGGTGGTTGAGGACGGCGCGACCGCCGCAGGCGTTGCCACGCTCGCCGTCGACGACCTGTACGGAGAGCCGGTGGACGCGGGGCTGAATCCGCAGCTGGACTCGTCCGCGCTGGCGCTCTTGATCTACACCAGCGGAACGACGGGGGCGCCGAAGGGGGTGATGCTTGACCACTCCAACATCGACGCGATGGCGGCGATGGGGTGCCATGCGCTCGACGTAGGGCCGGTCGACCGCTGCTTGCTGGTCCTGCCGCTCTTCCACGTCAACGCCATCGTGGTCAGCGTGCTCATGCCGTTGGTCGCGGGCGCCAGCGTCGTCATCGCCGACCGGTTCGATCCCAAGACTTTCTTCGACCTCGTCGAGCGGGAGCGCCCCACCTACTTCAGCGCCGTGCCCACGATCTACAGCATGCTCGAGGCGCTGCCGGCCGACGTTCGACCCGACACGTCGTCCTTGCGATACGGGTGCTGCGGCGCAGCACCCGCCTCTCCCGAGCTGCTGACCCGGTTCGAGGACCGGTACGGGTTTCCCCTCGTCGAGGGCTACGGGTTGTCCGAAGGCACGTGCTTCTCCACCGTCAACCCCGTCGCGGGCCCGCGACGCGCAGGCAGCGTGGGGCTTCCGCTCCCGGGCCAGGAGCTCCGGATCGTCGACGAGCGGGGTACCGAGCTGGCGCCCGGCATGGATGGTGAGGTCATCCTGGGCGGCCCCAACGTCATGCGTGGCTATCTGGGCCGGCCGGAAGAGACGGCGAAGACGATCGTGGACGGCTGGTTGTACACGGGTGACGTCGGCCACCTCGACGCGGACGGCTACCTGATCCTGGTCGGACGATCGAAAGACATGATCATCCGTGGTGGCGAGAACATCTATCCCAAGGAGATCGAGGACGTCCTGACGGCTGACCCGTTCGTCCTTGAGGCAGCCGTCATCGGTGTGCCCGACGACAAGTGGGGAGAGGTGGTCGTCGCCTACGTCCAACCGCGACCGGGCGTGACCGTCGATCCCGCGGCCCTGGAAGCGCTGACTGCGCAATACCTCAGCGGCTACAAGCGGCCGACGTCGTTCGTCGTGGTGGACGCCATCCCCAAGAACGCGGTGGGCAAGATCGACAAGCCCTCGTTGCGGGCCGCCCACGCCGCGGCCTCCTGCCGCTCTTGACGATCTGGAAGATGCGTGGGGGCGTGACTCCCTACGTTGTTCGTGGGTTGATTCCGGTCACTCGTGCGCCGGCCGGCCACCGAGACTCAGGCCGTGCTTCAGCTCTCCGGGGCGATTCCGAGTAGACGGAGGTACATCGCCGTGATGTGGGTGATGGCCTCGGACCGGCGCGCGGGCTCGCGGGCGACGAGAGGCGCGAACATCGCCACGATGCCGATGGCCGCGCGGGCCACGGACTCCGGCGGGGCGGCCGGGCGGGCGAGCCCCTGGTCGACCAGCCGCTCGATGTACCGGGCGGTTCTGTGCAGCGGCCGGGAGTAGATCTCATCCCGGAGTGCCTCGATTTCCGGGCTCGTCAGCGCCTGGTGCTCGAGGACGGTGATGAAGGCCAGGTTGGCCGTGTAGGTGTCCAGGAAGGCCGCGTTCGTAGCCTCGGCAACCATGTAGGGGCTGTCAGCGGCGCCACTCGTGACCGCTTGGGCGGCGAGGAGCCTGTCGCACACATCGTGCGCGAGGACGGCGAAGACCTCTTCCTTTGAGGCGAAGTAGACGTAGAAAGTCGCTCGCCCGACGCCGGCTTCGTCGGTGATGTCGGCAATGGTGGTGCGGGCGTAGCCACGTCGCTCGAAGACTCGCTGAGCCGCGTCGAGCAGTGCTGCGCGAGTGGCGCTGTCGCCGCGGTCGAGCTTCTCCCGAGTCGCCCAGCCCTGCTTCGTGATTCTTCTCGGTGTCGCCATGGCGTCAGATTAGCCCATTGACATTGACGTCAACGTCAATAACGATAGCCGTGTTCTTGACACTGTCAGCGGCACAGGAGCCCCCATGACGACTGTTCTCATCGGGAACCGTGGCGAGATCGCGGTGCGGGTGCATCGCGCGGCCGCCGCCCTCGGGCTACGCACAGTCGCCGTGTTCACGCCCGAAGATCGTGATGCCCGGCATGTGCGGTTGGCCGACGAGGCACACTCGCTGGAAGGCGAGCTGGGCTATCTCGATGCCGAGCAGCTCGTTGCTGTGGCCCGGCGCGCCGGCTGCACGCTGGTGCACCCTGGATACGGCTTCCTCAGCGAGAGCGCGGACTTCGCGGCCCGGTGCGTCAAGGCGGGCCTCACCTTCGTCGGGCCGGATCCTGGCGTGCTCTCGCTGCTCGGCGACAAGGCCCTCGCCCGCGAACTGGCCACCAGCCATGCCGTACCCGTGCTGCCGGCCACCGACAGGGGAGTCACCCTCGCGGACGCGGCGAGCTTCCTCGCCGGCCTTGGCCCCGGAGCTGCGGTCATGGTCAAGGCGGTCGCCGGTGGTGGTGGCCGGGGCATGCGGGTCGTCACCGATCCCGCCGACCTCTCCTTCGCATTCGAGCTCTGCCGTTCGGAGGCCGAGCGCGCGTTCGGCGACGGCGAGATGTACGTCGAGCAACTCCTGCCGCGCGCCCGGCACATCGAGGTTCAGGTGCTCGGTGACGGCTCCGGGACGGTGAGCCACCTGTGGGACCGCGAATGCAGCGTCCAACGTCGGCATCAGAAGGTCATCGAGATCGCGCCCTGTCCCACGCTGAGCCTTGACCTGCGACGCCCCCTCTTCGAGGCGGCGTGTCGGATGGCGGGGGCGGTGAAGTACGCAGGTCTTGGAACCTTCGAGTTCCTCGTGGACGCCGACGACCCGACCCGCTTCTTCTTCCTTGAGGCCAACCCTCGTGTTCAGGTCGAGCACACCATCACCGAGCAGATCACCGGTGTCGACCTCGTCGTGGCCCAGTTCGAGGTGGCGCTCGGCCGAACGCTGGGCGAGCTCGGGCTCACCCAGACCGACATCGCGCCGCCGCGCGGCCTTGCCGTGCAGTGCCGGGTCAACCTGGAGCAGTTGACGCCCGACGGAACCGCGCGCGCGACCGCGGGCGAGCTCGAGGTGTTCGAAGTCCCCGCCGGGCCAGGCGTACGCGTGGACACCGGCGGCTACCAGGGGCTGCGCACGACAACCCGGTTCGACTCCCTGCTGGCCAAGGTGATCACACACGTCCCGCACACCGACCTGAGCCGGGCCGCAGCCGCCGCTGACGCGACGCTGTCGGAATTCCGGGTCGTCGGCCCCGGCACCAACCTCGCGTTCCTGCGCGCGATCCTGCAGCAATCGGCATTCCGCGACGGCTCCTTCACCACCGGATTCGTCGACGATCACCTCATCGAGCTCGTACCCGACACTCCGGCGGATGCCTCGCCGTCCGCGGACGGGGCCGACCTGGTCGCGTCGTTCGCCGGCACGGTCGTGGACGTGCGGGCCGTGCCCGGCGCCAGGGTCGCGGCCGGGGAACCGCTGATAGTGCTCGAGGCCATGAAGATGCAGCACGTCCTGGTCGCGGCGGTTTCCGGAACGGTCACCGACGTCCTCGTCCAGGTCGGCTCCCTCGCCGAGGACCGCGCGGTCCTCGTCCGGCTCGAACCGGACGCGGAACAGTCAGCGGTGAGCCGCGCGGAAGAGGCCGTCGACCTCGACCACATCCGCGGCGACCTGGCCGAAGTGCTGGAGCGGCACCGTATCGGCCTGGACGAGGCCCGCCCGGAGGCCGTGGCGAAGCGGCGCCGCAGCGGCCATCGCACCGCCCGGGAGAACATCGCCGACCTCTGTGACGAAGGCACCTTCACCGAGTACGGCCCGCTGGCCATCGCCGCCCAGCAACGGCGCCGTTCCCTTGACGACTTGATCGCCAACACGCCGGCCGACGGCCTGGTCGCTGGCGTCGGCCGGGTCAACAGCGAGACGTTCGACGCCGATCGGAGTCGATGTGCGCTGCTGTCGTACGACTACACCGTGCTGGCCGGCACGCAGGGCATGGTCAACCACCGCAAGACGGACCGGATGCTGGAGCTGGCCGAGCGGCAGCGGCTGCCGGTCGTGCTGTTCGCCGAGGGAGGCGGTGGCCGACCTGGCGACACGGACTCGCCGGCCGCCTCCTGGCTGGACGAGCTGACGTTCTCGAACATGGGCCGGTTGAGCGGGCTGGTCCCCACCGTCGGCATCGCCTCGGGCCGCTGCTTCGCCGGCAACGCCGCCCTTCTCGGTTGCTGCGATGTCGTGATCGCCACCAGGGACGCGACCATAGGCATGGGCGGACCGGCGATGATCGAGGGCGGCGGTCTGGGCCGCTACCTGCCCGAGGAGGTCGGCCCGGTCTCGGTTCAGGCCTCCAATGGCGTGATCGACGTGCTCGTGGAGAACGAGACCGAGGCTGTCGCGGTGGCCAAGCGCTACCTCTCCTATTTCCAGGGCCGGGTGGACGGCTGGGAGTACGCCGACCAGCGCCGACTGCGCCACGTCGTCCCGGAGAACCGCAAGCGCGTCTATGACGTCCGGGAGATCATCGAGGTCTTTGCCGACACCGGTTCGGTGCTGGAGCTGCGCTCCGGGTTCGCAGCGGGAGTCATCACCGCCCTGGTGCGCGTCGAGGGCCGGCCGATGGGGCTCGTGGCCAACAACCCGGGCTACCTCGGTGGCGCCATCGACGCGTCCGCGGCTGACAAACTCGCGCGCTTCCTGCACCTGTGCGACGCCCACGGGCTGCCGGTGGTCTCGCTGTGCGACACCCCGGGCTTCATGGTCGGTCCCGAAGCCGAACGCACCGCGACGGTACGGCACTTCAGCAGGCTGTTCGTCGTCGGCGCCCACCTGTCGGTGCCGTTGGTCGCAGTGGTGCTGCGCAAGGGCTACGGACTCGGTGCGATGGCCATGCTGGGCGGCAGCCTGAAGGTTCCTGTCGCCAGCGTGGCGTGGCCGACGGGCGAACTCGGCCCGATGGGTCTCGAGGGCTCCGTACGCCTCGGATACCGGCGCGAGCTGGAGTCGATCGAGGACCCCGCGGCCGGGCAGCGCGCCTTCGACGACTTGCTGGACGAAGCCTACGCGCGCGCGAAGGCGACCAGTGCGGCCGCGGTCTTCGAACTCGACGATGTCATCGATCCCGCGGACACGCGCCGCTGGGTCGTCGCGACGCTGCCGCCCGTGGTGGAACAAGCCCCCGGCGCCACGCGCCGGTACGTGGACACCTGGTAAGGAGACATAGGTCGATGAAACGTACGCATGTCTATATCGGCGGTGAGTGGGTCCGACCGGCCTGCACCGACGTGGTGGAGGTGGAGAACCCTGCCACCGAGCAGATCATCGGTGTGGTGCCGGCCGCCGGGGCGACCGACGTCGACCGTGCCGTGCAGGCCGCGCAGGATGCCCTACCGCACTGGGCTGTGCTGTCACCCGCCGAGCGCGCGGCCTACCTCGACCGGATCTGGCACTACCTGGACCGTCGTCGAGAGGAGATCGCGCGCACGGTCACTCTGGAGCTCGGGACGCCCTTGAAGACCGCGACGGCGATTCAGGCCGGGCTGCCGCTGACGGTCCTGCGAAGCTATGCGGATCTCGCCGGCGACTACAGATTCTCCGAGTGGGTCGGTAACTCCTTTGTGGTCAAGGAACCGGTCGGTGTGGTCGGCGCGATCACGCCGTGGAACTACCCGCTGCACCAGATGATCGCCAAAGTGGCACCCGCACTGCTGGCCGGCTGCGCTGTCGTGCTCAAACCGGCCGAGCTCACCCCCTTCGTCGCTCACCTTCTTGCCGACGCGGTGCACGAAGCGGAGCTGCCGGCCGGGGTGTTCAACATGGTCTGCGGTCCGGGTGCGGTGATCGGCACCGCGCTTGCGGGTCATCCGGGCGTCGATATGGTGTCGTTCACCGGCTCGACCGAGGTCGGCAAGCAGATCTCGGTGCTCGCGGCGAGCACGGTGAAGAAGGTTGCGCTCGAGTTGGGCGGAAAGTCCGCCAACGTGATTCTCGACGACGCGGATCTGGTCACGGCGGTGAAGGTGGGTGTGGGCAACGCGTTCCTCAACGCCGGGCAGACGTGTACGGCGTGGACGCGGATGCTGGTGCCGCACAGCCGGTACGAGGAGGCAGTGGAGCTCGCCGCTGCGGCGGCCGGCAAGTACGCGGTCGGCGATCCGATGTGCGCGGGGACCCGGTTGGGCCCGGTGTCCTCGGCGCGCCAGCGCGCTTCGGTGCTCGCGCACATCGACACGGGGTTGTCCCAGGGGGCGCGGCTTGTGGCGGGCGGCGGTGATCTGCCGTCGCGCGGGCACTATGTTCCGGCGACGGTGCTGGCGGACGTCGAGCCCGATGACGTGGTGGCGCAGGAGGAGATCTTCGGGCCCGTGCTGGCGGTCATCCCCTTCTCCGTTGACGAGGAGGCGGTGACGATCGCCAACAACTCGCGCTACGGGCTGTCGGGGGCGGTGTGGTCCGGCGACGAGAACCGTGCTCTTGCCGTCGCCGGCCGGCTGCAGAGCGGTTCGGTGGACATCAACGGTGCGGCCTTCAACCCGGTGGCGCCGTTCGGCGGTTACAAGCAGTCCGGGACCGGGCGCGAGCTCGGGCGCTATGGCCTGGACGAGTTCTTGCAGACCAAGGCGATCCAACGATGAGTGCCGGGGTGGCGACAACATGGTGAAGGCGCTGGTAGCCCGTGGGGCGACTGCCGAACTGTCCGTGGAGGACGTCGAACTTCCCGAGCCCGCGGCGGGTGAGGTGCGGGTGAGGGTGCGGGCGGCGGGGGTCTGCCACTCGGACCTGTCGATGATCAACGGCACGGTGTCTCCGGAGTTCCCGCTGGTTCTCGGGCACGAGGCCGCGGGCGTGGTCATCGCGGCCGGGGCGGGGGTGACGCGTGTCGCCGTAGGCGATCACGTGGCGATCAACTGGTCACCCGCTTGTCGTGAGTGCTGGTTTTGCCGGCGGGGCGAGCCGTGGTTGTGCGTGACGGCGGAGGGTGTGTCCTCCCGCCCCCGCGGCAGGCTGGCCGACGGCACGCCGGCGCACGTCACCCTCGGTGTGGGGGCTTTGGCGGAGGAGGTCGTGGTCGGTGAGCGGGCGTTGATCACGCTGCCTCGCCAACTGCCGCTGGCCGAGGCGGCCTTGATGGGCTGTGCCGTGCTGACCGGTGTCGGTGCGGTGCGCAACACCGCGGGGGTGGGTCCGGGGGAGTCGGTCGTGGTGCTCGGGCTCGGCGGGGTGGGTCTGTCCGCCGTGGCCGGTGCACGGCTGGCCGGTGCTGACCCGATCATCGCGGTGGACGTCTCCCCGGAGAAGGAGGGCCTGGCACGGGCTTGCGGCGCCACGGAGTTCCTGCTGTCCGACAAGGGTCTGCCGAAGGCGATCCGGTCGTTGACCGGCGGTCGGGGAGCCGATCACGTCTTTGAGTGTGTGGGCCGAGCGGCCACGATCCGCACGGCGTGGCAGAGCGCTCGCCGCGGCGGCAACTGTGTGGTGGTGGGCATGGGCGCCCGCGATGACATGGTGTCGTTCTCCGCGCTGGAGGTCTTCCATTTCGCCCGCAGTCTGACGTCCTCCGTCTACGGTTCGGCCGACGCCGACCATGACGTGCCACTGATCGCCGCCGCCGCGCTCGACGGGTCGTTGGACCTCGGTGCGCTGGTGACCCACCGGATCTCGCTCGCCGATGTGCCTGAGGCCTTCGAGCGGATGCGGCGCGGCGAGGGCGCACGATCCCTCGTTCTCTTCGACTGACAGGAACAACCCCAAATGATCTCTCTTACTCCGGACCCGCACGACTTCCTCGACCTCGACCGGGAGCTGAGCTGCGAGGAGCGCGGCATCCGTGACGCGGTGCGTGACTTCGCGGCCGACCGCCTGTCGCCGCAGGTGGCCGACTGGTACGAGACGGGATCGCTTCCGGCGCGTGAACTCGCCAAGGACTTCGGCGTCATGGGACTGCTGGGCATGCACCTGGAGGGCTACGGCTGCGCGGGCACCAGCGCGGTGGCCTACGGCATCGCCTGCCGCGAGTTGGAAGCGGTCGACTCCGGACTGCGCAGCTTCGTGTCGGTGCAGGGATCGCTGGCGATGTACGCCATCCACCGGTGGGGCTCGGAGCAGCAGCGGCAGCAGTGGCTGCCCGCGATGGCTGCCGGCGAGGCCATCGGCTGCTTCGGCCTGACCGAGCCCGACGCCGGCAGCGACCCCGGCAGCATGCGCACGCATGCGGTGCGCGACGGCTCGGACTGGGTGCTGAGCGGCACCAAGATGTGGATCACCAACGGCACCGTCGCCGACGTGGCCGTCGTCTGGGCACAGACCGACCACGGCATCCGCGGGTTCGTGGTGCCCGCCGGCACCCCCGGGTTCACCGCCCACGAGGTCAAGCACAAGCTGTCGCTGCGCGCCTCGCTGACCGCGGAACTGGTGCTCGACGGCGTACGGCTGCCCGCCGACGCAGTGTTCCCCGAGGTGCGGGGCCTGCGCGGCCCGTTGTCCTGCCTGAACGAGGCACGCTACGGGATCCTGTGCGGCGTCGTCGGCGCGGCGCGCTCCAGCTACCAGGCGGCGTTGGAGTACACGCTCACCCGCGAGCAGTTCGGAAAGCCGCTCGCCGGATTCCAGCTCACCCAGCGCAAGCTGGCCGATCTCCTGATCGAGGTCAACCGCGCCGGACTGGTGGCCCTGCAGATCGGCCGGCTCAAGGACGCCGGCAGGCTGCACCACCACCACGTCAGCTTCGGCAAGATGGCCAACGTGCGCGCCGCGCTCGACGTCGCCCGCACCGCCCGGGCCATGCTCGGCGCCAACGGCATCTCACTGGAGTACCCCGTGATGCGGCACATGGCCAACCTCGAAACCGTGCTCACCTACGAGGGCACCGAGGAAATGCACGCCCTCTCCCTCGGCCAGGCCCTGACCGGACTGCCCGCGTTCCGCTGACGAACCGCACGTGGACGCCTGGTCACACAGCCACAGGATCACACACCTCACACGCCATAGGCAGGGAGCTGAACAGTCATGAGGGAAGCGGTCATCGTCTCCACCGCACGTACGCCGATCGGCAAGGCCTATCGCGGTGCGTTCAACAACACTCAGGCGCAGGAACTGGCGGCGCACGCGATCACCCACGCTGTGCGGCGCGCGGGGCTGGACGGCGGCGAGGTGGAGGACGTGATCCTCGGCTGCGCCATGCAAGAGGGCTCCTCCGGCGGAAACATCGCGCGGCAGGCAGCGCTGCGGGCAGGGCTGCCGGAGACGGTGCCGGGCATGACGATCGACCGGGCCTGTTCCTCCGGCCTGATGGCGATCGCGACAGCCGCCAAGCAGATCACCGGGGACGGCATGCTGGTCACCGTGGGCGGCGGCGTGGAGTCGATCTCCCTGGTGCAGACCGACCATATGAACAGGCGCCGGGCGGCCGACCCCTGGTTGGTCGAGCACAAGCCGGACATCTATATGCCGATGCTGCACACCGCGGAGATCGTGGCCGAACGCTACGGCGTCAGCCGCGAGCGCCAGGATGGCTTCGCGCTGGTGTCGCAGCAGCGGACCGCGGCGGCTCAGCAGGCCGGCCGCTTCGACGAGGAGATCGTTCCGCTGCCGAGCGTCAAGGAGGTCACCGACCGGGAGACCGGGGAGGTCCGCCTCGAGGAGGTGGCCCTGACGCGAGACGAGGGCGCCCGGGGATCGACCACGCTGGAGGGCCTCGCCGCGCTGCGTCCGGTGCTGCCGGACGGCCAGGTCACCCCCCGCTCCATGGTCACCGCGGGCAACTCCTCCCAGCTGTCGGACGGCGCGTCGGCATCGGTCCTGATGGAGGCCAAGGAGGCGGAGCGGCGCGGACTGCGGCCGCTGGGCGTCTACCGGGGCATCGCCGTCGCGGGGTGCGGACCGGAGGAGATGGGCATCGGGCCGGTCCTCGCCATCCCCAAGCTGCTCAAGCAGCACAACCTCACGGTCGACGGCATCGACCTGTGGGAACTCAACGAGGCGTTCGCCTCGCAGGCCGTGTACTGCCGTGACGAGCTGGACATCGACCCGGAGCGGCTCAACGTCAACGGCGGTGGCATCTCGGTCGGCCACCCGTACGGCATGACCGGCGCGCGGCTGGTCGGCCACGCGCTGATCGAGGGTCGGCGCCGGGGCGCCCGGTACGTCGTGGTCACCATGTGCATCGGTGGAGGCATGGGCGCGGCTGGGCTGTTCGAGGTGGCGTCCTGAACCGGGCAGGTCGGGGCCGAGGACCGGGCATCTGCGCCACCCGTGCCACCGGACTGCCCAACCTGCCGCTCCACCATGCCGCGCAGAACAACGACCGAATCGGCCCGCAGTGAGAAACCGACGGGCCGTAACGGAAGTTCGAGGCAGGTCAGCCCTGGGGCTTCGAGGAGATCAGTAGCGGCAAGGCTGAAAAGGTGTGGTTTTGCCAGACGCGGCGTGAGGCCTCCCCGGGGTAGGGGGTGACCGCCGGGTTCGTGTCGAAGATGCGTACGAGGCGCTGCTGTGGATCGTAGGCGGGCCAGCCGGGGTCGCCGGTGGCCGCGAACGCGGTCCAGGACGTCATGAATTGGTGCGACAGTGCCTGGGCGTCGGGAGACGGTTCAGGACCGAGCAACGTCTTGGCGAAAGCTGTGTCGAGGGTGCCGAACACCAGCGGCATGTCCAGTCCGTGACAGGCACCGAGAAGACCGCCGTGCACCGGCGCCGGCCAGGGCAGCTCGTACATGTGCGCGCGGCCCCCTCCGGCAACCTGTGCCTCGGCCAGGTGCAGCGATGGCATACGGAACAGCCAGTCGGACTGCACGAGTTCGTACAGCTTCTCCGACGAAGCCTCCGGGAACGCCGTGCGGTAGGCCCGTTCGCTGTCCGGGCCCGGGCCGAGCGCGCGCAGCATTCCCGCTGCGTCGTCGTCACCGATCGTTCCAAGGCGCCCGTCGAGGGCGAGGAATACGCGGACCTCGTCCCGGTTGTGCCCGACGATCAACTCCACTTCGCGCCCGGCGCCGCCGGCCAGGGCTTCCCACGGGGTGGTCGGCAGCACCTCGCCGTCCACCACGGCCGCGAAACCACCGGCATGCGCGGCCTGCCCCCAGCGGTCAGCGAAGCGCGCCGTGTTCGTGCTCACCGCCGTACCGGCGTCACGCAGCCGGCCCGGGTCCACGGTGGACAGGTCGGCAACCGTCGGCCGCAGGCCCAGCCCGTCGGCGATGGTGGTGGCCATGTCCCTGGCCAACTCCGTCGTGAGGAGAACACTCGGTACGCTCTGCGCGATGGCCCGTCGGAACAGGCCCGTCGCGCGGGGCATGGCCAGCAGCGCGGCGACGCTGCCGGCTCCGGCCGATTCGCCGAAGACGGTGACCTGGTCGGGGTCGCCGCCGAAGGCCACGATGTTGTCCCTGACCCACTCCAACGCCGCGACCTGGTCGAGCAAACCGCGGTTGGCCGGCGCCCCCTCGATGTACGAGAACCCCTCGACACCCACGCGGTAGTTGAAGGTCACCACGACAAGATCCCCGTCACGGGCGAGGTGACTGCCATCGTAGACAGGGAGGTTGGCCGAGCCGACCTTGAAGGCGCCACCGTAGATCCACACCATGACCGGGCGGCGGGCTGCCGGGTCGACGTCCGGTGTCCACACGTTCACCGTCAACCAGTCGTCGCCCGTCGGGGAGTCCGGCGGCGCGGCCACCATCGGCATCGTCGGGTCCTGTGGCGGCGGGGGTCCGAACGAGAACGCCTCCCGTATCCCGTCCCAGCCGCGCACCGTCCGCGGAGCCTGGAACCGGGCGTCCCCCACCGGTGGCTCAGCGAACGGAATGCCGCGAAACACCGCCAGTCCGCCCTCCTGGCGCCCCCTCACCCGACCAGCTTGCGTTCTGACCTCGGTCTCAAAGGACTTGAGGGAGTCGCGGGTCTCCATCGTGCTCATCGAAGCTCTCTCCTGCGGGACGTGGGCTTGTCGGTTCGAATTCCTGTCACTGCGGTTCAGGCGGTCGGCGGGCCGGTGACGGCGACGACGCTGCGCCACAGCGCTTTCGGGTTGGCGTAGCCGGGGAACAGCCGCATCATCTCGTCGAAGAATTCCTCGGGCGTGCGGCGGCCCTCCTCGGTGAGCCGTTGGAAGGTCCTCAGGTAGGTACGCGTTCGCTGGACGGCAGCGCCGTCGTCGGGCTGGGCCCTGTCCTTGTGACCGGCCACGGCGTACCTCGGGTCCAGAGCTTCGATGACGTCCAGTGCCCGGTACCACGCGTCGAGGCCTCCGTCGCCGGACTCGTTGAGGTACTGGTGGCAGTGGTTGTAGACGGAGTCACCGGCCACGAAGAGGCGGATCGACGGCACCCACAGCCCGGTTGTGTCATCGGTGTCGGTATGGCCGAGTTGAACGGCCTTCAGGACGTTGCCCTCCAGTTCGATGCCTTCATCCGGGATGATCTCCGGGCTGATCTCCCCTTCGCAGACCTGACCGGGGAACCGTGCATCCCAAGCGGTTGCGCGGGTCTCGTGCTGGCTCTTGATGTACGCGGCGGTTCCCGCGGTCGAGTAGGCCCTCGCTCCCGGGAAACGCTCCAGCAGTGCGGGCGCACCGAACCAGTGGTCGCCGTGGCCGTGGGTGATGTAGATCGCGGTCAGGTTCTTGTCGAACGAGGCGATCCAGTCCGTGATGACGCGGATGTGGTCATGCGACCAGGGGGTGTCGACGAGGACGGCGTCGCGCTCACCGGTGATCAGCGTCGACGATATGGGCGACGCCACCGCGGGATGGCCGTGCGGCACTGGTGGGGTGCCGTGTTCGAGAGTCGGCTCGGCGACATGGACGTGGAAACGCAGATCAGCTGCCATGGTGTGCGAAGTCCTCTGGTGTCGACTGTCCGTCAGTTGTCGCTTGCGGGGCTGAGATGCTGGATGAACCAGTCCCTCGCCCCGCCGCCGGCCTGGTCGAAACGGTCGTCGTACGCGCCGAAGTGGTCGCCTTGATAAGTGATGAGCTTCTTGGGCTCGCCGGCGCGCTCGTACGCGGCCAGAGCGATGTCGGACGGGGTGATCGTGTCCTCGTCCCCGATGATCATCAGCAGGGGCGTCGGTGCGATGCGGTCGATCCATACACCGGGGTCGTACATCTGGGCTTTGAGGGTGGAACGGATCGTGACTTTCCGGTCGAAGCGCGCCAGCTCGGGTACCGGGAACCGCTTCTCGTAGGCGTCCATCGCCGGGTCCTTGTACACCGACGTCACATCCGGGTCGGTGCTGTTCAGTACTTGGCGAGCGGGCTCAGCGCCGCGCAGTTGTGCCCGCTCGTCGGCGTTGAAGCGGTCCTGGAGCCGTTTCGTCGTCTCGGGACTCGGGTTGCGGCGCTTGCCCTGCTCGTAGCCGCTGATCGTCGGCACCTGAGCGACCACCGCCTTGATACGCGGGTCGCTGCCGGCGAGCACCAGCGCGTGCCCTCCGGCGTAGCTGGAGCCGAACAGGCCGATGCGGTCGGGGTCGACGCCGGGCAGGTCCTGCAGGTAGGTGATGACGCGGCGCCAGTCGAGGACCTGCCGCCACGGGTCGATGTCCTGGCGGGGCCAGCCACCGCTGCCACCGAAGCTGCGGTGGTCGTGGATGATCGACACGAAACCGGCCTCGGCGAACAGCTCGGCGTAGTGCATCAGGCCGCCTTCGGCCAGGCCCCCGAAGCCGTGCGCGAGGGTGACCGCCGCGGCCGGCCGCGTCAGGTCCGTGCGGCGCAGGACCCATGCGTGCAGACCGATGCCTCCCTCGGCGGGGATCCAGTGTTCTGTGCGCTCAAGCGCCATGACCTGTACATCTCCTTGACATTGTGGCAGGGCAGGTGGAACTGGCCGACCGTGGCCGCGGGCGGCCGGCAAGGGGCCGCTGTCGTGATGCGAGCTCCGCGGGCCGGCCGGCGCCGTTCATTCGAGCTTCGCGAGGAACTCGGCCATCACCTGAGCCAGCTCTGCCGGGCGTTCCAGGTGGGGATAGTGGCCCGCGCCGCGGACTTCAGCGACGTGAGCACCGGAGAATCGGCCGGCGACCGTGGTGCGCAGCATCTCCTCCGAGAAGAAGGTGTCGTCGCTGACGACGACGAGGGCCGGGGCTCTGACCGGCGACGGTTGATGGCCCGCCGGGTGTCCGCCGATCCACGAGAGCAGGGATTGCAGGCTGGCGCGTTCGGTCTCCGTGGGGGTGGAGATGACCAGGCGCAGCCTCGCGGTGTCGGACCTGTCGGCGGCGAACTGGGTCCGAGAGAGCCCGGCCGTCACCCGGTCCAGGTCGCGAGCCCCGGTCTTGAGCATCTCCACGACGTCGGGGGGAAGGGGCCAACCCGCCAGCGGCGCGGGGTTCACCAGCACCAGCCCGACGGCCAGGTCGGAGAGCCGGGCCGCGGCGAGCTCGGCGACGGGGCCGCCCATGGACTGGCCTACGATCACGACTCGCTCGTCGCGGCGCGCAAGGTGACGGGCGACCTCGACGACCTGGGAGGCGAAATCCTCCAGCAAACCGGCGGTGTCCTCCTCGGGACGGTCGACCTCCTTGCGCTGTACGGAGGCGACGCGCCAGCCGGCGGTGGTTGCGGAGCGGGTGAGCTCGTCGATGACCCATTGCCAGCCCAGCGCGCTGTCGCGCCAGCCGTGGGTGAAGACCAGCAGTCCGGTCTCGCCGTCGCCGGCCTGAAGGTACTCGACTCCGGACGGAGTGAGATGTTGCGTGAGCCCGGTGTCCGTCACTGTGCGCCGCCGCGGTGGACCGGCCAGTTGGCGTCCAGCGAATCGGAGGCGGTGCAGGCCGCTTCGATGGCCACGGCTCGCAGTCCGTCCTCGCGTCGGCCGATGACGAAGTGCACAGCCAGACGCTCGATCTCCGACTCGTCGACGCGGCGGCGGGACCAGATGACGTCCACGGCGGCGCTGTGCCTGTTGAAGATCACGATCCGGTGGTCGAGCACCGCGGTGTGCGTGTAGCCGGCTCCCTGAAGACGGTCGAAGGTGGCCTTGAACAATCCGATGACCTCCTCCACGGTGCGCAGAAGGACGACCGGACCGTCGTCGCTGCCGACCCAGAGCGGGGCGGCCCAGTACTCGGCGATGAAGGAGGGATCGTTCGAGCTCCCCACGGCGGTGATGTACCGCGCCAGGTAATCCTCGAAGAACCAGTTGCTGATCTCGGCGTATGTCGCGTCGAGTTCAAGCTCGGGGGATGGAAGCGCCATGGTCCTGACCTCTCTGTCGATGGACGGGCTCGTCAGTCGCGCCGCGGTGACCGGCCGCGGGTCGTAGGCGGGTTCGATGCCTAGGACCTGTCCGGCCGATCAAGTCGCAGGAAAGCGACGGCGCCGCATCAGTGCCGGTGAGCGGGGTGATGGGGGTGCCCCCGCTCAAGCGCAGTCGAGAGTGGGGGAGTGCGTGCCACACCCCGCGTCTGCGGCATGATCGGCCGGACAGGTCCTAGTCGATGGTTGATCCCGAGGGTGACCAGGAGCCGGCGTCGATGGGGGAGTAGCTTTCGTCTCGGCCGTCCAGGCGCTTCATGCGCTGTCCCTTGCGCGCGGCGAGCACCTCTTCTTCGACCGGAGTGAAGAACACGTTCTCCACCAGGGTGTACTCGCCTGCCAGTCGTCCGACAGCGGGAATGGCGCCGATGTCGATTCGGCCGTTCTCCATGTACAGGTCGTCGCGAATATGGAAGCGGACCACCTCTCCCCACACAACAGCAGCCGGGGAGTTGGGATCGTCGAAGATCTGGAATGTCACGCACTCCATGTTGATCGGCGATTCCTTGACCCGCGGAGGCTTCACCGCGACGGACTCCGCCTTCGCCAGCCCCAACTCCTCGAACTCGTCGACGTCGGTCTCGAACTCATAGGCCGAGCGGTGCACTGCATCGGCGAGGGGCAATACGGCGAGGTTCACCACGAACTCGCCGGTCTCCCGGATGTTGGTCAGGGTGTCTTTGGCTGTCGTGCCGTCCATGCGCGGCTGTATCGACAGCGAGACCCGCGGCGGCTTGCGGCCCACCGCCGTGAAGAACGAGATGGGGGCCAGATTGTCGACGCCCTGCGTGGATCGCGTGCTCACCCATGCGATCGGTCGAGGAAGGATGCTGCCGATCAACAGTTTGTAAGCGGATGTCGCGTCGAGATCTGCCGCATTGATGATCACTTTTCGCCTCTCGGTCGGCGATGCAATGGTGACATAACCATATGCTCTTAGGATATGTCATGCAACGGTTGTGAGCTGGGGAATCGCCATGCTTATCCCTGATACCGCCGCGGCCTGACTTCGTCACGGTGAAGGTGTCGCAGGGCTCGCGCGGCGGCGTGGGCGCCGCACATGCCGTGCGCGCCCGGACCGGGCGGCGTGGCCGCGGAGCACAGGAAGTGACCGGTCAGCCCAGTGTCGTAGGGGTGCAGGGTGGGTCGGGGCCCGACGATCAGCTGAGGCAGGTCCTTGGCGCCGGTCATGATGTTGCCGCCGACGTAGTTGGGGTTGTATGCGGCGAACTCGGGTGTGGTGGCACGGCGATGCCGACGATCCGGTCCCGGAATCCCGGGGCGAACCGCTCGATCTGAGCGGTGATCGCTTCGGTCGCGTCGCCGGAGTAGCCGTGCGGGACGTGTGCGTAGCTCCACACCGGGTGCACATTGCCGACCGAGCGCTGGGGGTCGGCCAGGTACTGTGCCCGACCAGGACGAACGGCCGGTCCGGCATCCGCCCGGCGTGGATCTCACGCTCGGTGGCGGCGATGTCGTCGAACGTGCCGCCGACATGTACGGTGCCCGCCCGCCGCGCCGCTTCGGCGGTCCAGGGGACTCCGCCCTCGACCGCGAAGTCGACCTTGAACGCTCCCGGCCCGTACCGGAAACCGCGGTAGGCCCGGGCAACCCTCGGCGGCAGCCGGTCGCCCAGGATGTCCGCCAGCGCGGTCGGCGCCACATCCCAGAGGGTCACGTCCGTCGGCGGCAGCTGAGAGAGCGACCGTACGCGGACGCCGGTCTCGATCTTGCCGCCGAGGTCCAGCAGCAGTGCCGCCATGGCATCGGTGATGCGGCGGGATCCACCGTGGGCGACGGCCCAGCCGTGCCGGTGCCCAGCGGTGAGGATACCGAGCCCGATGCTCGCGCTGAGCGGCCGGTGCAGCGGATGGAAGGCGTGCGCCGCGACTCCGCCGAACAGTGCCCGGGCCTCCTCGGTGGCGAAAATCTTCGCCGGCAACGCCGCCGGGACCAGGGCGGGTACGCCGAAGCGGGCGAGGCGAAGGGGGTGCCGGGGAACGCGGAGGAGCGGGCCGAGGATGTCGTCGCTCAGGTCGTCGTGGGCTGCCGACGGTCCGTCGAACAGCAGCCGCCAACGCCGGCCGTCGGGGCCGAGGCCCTCGGCCGTGTCGACGACCGAACGGTGCAGCACCCCGGCCGTGCCGCCGTGGAGCGGATGCACGCAGTCGATCTCCGGCAGCTTCCACTGCAGCCCGTACCGGGCCAGATCGAGGGTCCGCAGGAACGGCGACCCGACGGCCATCGGATGGATGGCCGAGCAGTGGTCGTGCAGCAGCCCTGGCGGAATCGCCTCACCCGAGCGAGCGCCACCGCTGATTGTGTCGGCGGCCTCCAGAACGCTTGGACTCGGCCACGCGGAGGGTGCCCAGGGACCCCGCGTGACAGGTCCGGGTCCGGGGCCGTGGCAGTGATCGGAGATCTGGAGCACTACCGCACGTCGGCCGGATGCGTGTCGCCCGGCCGCAACGCCGGCAGGTAGGTGATGAACAGTTCGAGCGGCTCGTCACCCAGCACGTCCACCACGTGCGGAACCGAGCGCGGCAGGAAGACGGTGTCGTTGTCGCCCAGAACCACGTCGGTGGTACCGGCGCGAATGCGGCACCGGCCGGCGATAACGAAGATCAGCTGGTCGCTCTGCTCGTGGTAGTGCGGATCGGCGCCCCCACCGGGCCGTAGGGTGCCTCGGACCATCGAGAGGTCGCCGACGCCGTCCTCCGGTCCGAACACGCGGCGGTTCGTCGTTGCGGCGTGGTGCGGAGGCTCGTACTCGTCCAGTTCGGCGAACATGCGGACCATCGCAGCCCTGTCGTGTTTGTCCTGGTTCATGGTCGGACCCACCTCCATGAGTGAACGCTATAAAGAAACAATTGCACGCCTCAACATAGACCAGGGGCGGGCCTCCGGCTTACTCTGCGCGGCATGATGGATGCGCAGCCCCCGGCCAAGACCGGCACCAACCCCCTTGCCCGCGCCCCGGAGGGCGCCCGTACCGCCGCTGACGTGGTCACCCCCGAGCTGGTGGCCCGGCTCACCAGAGGTGTTGTCGGCTCTGGCCGTACCACCAGCCACACGCCGTTCACCGGGGAGAAACTGACCGACCTGCCCGAATCCACGCCCGAGGATGTGCGGAAGGCCTTCGATGCGGCCCGCAGGGCTCAGGTCGCATGGGCGCGGACCCCAGTACGCCGGCGGGCGTCCGTCCTGCTCCGCTTCCACGACCTGATGCTCGAACGTCAGGCCGAGGTCCTCGATCTCGTCCAGCTGGAGACCGGCAAGGCGCGCAACCACGCCCAGGAGGAGGTGCAGGGCGTCGCCATGGAGGCTCGCCATTACGGCCGTAGAGCACCCGCCTACCTCAAGCCCAAGCGGCACACGGGCGTCGTGCCAAGCCTCACCAAGGTCACTGAACTGCGCCACCCGCGTGGTGTCGTGGGCCAGATCGCCCCCTGGAATTACCCTCTCTCGCTGTCCGTCGGCGATGCGCTCCCGGCGTTCGTCGCGGGCAACGCGGTCGTCATGAAGCCCGACACGGAGACGTGCCTCACGGCGCTGTGGGCGCGTGACCTGCTCATCGAGTCCGGCCTGCCCGCCGACGTCTTCCAGGTCGTCCTCGGTGAGGGCCAGGTCGTCGGCCCGGAGGTCGTCAAGCACGCCGACTATGTCTCCTTCACCGGCTCGACCCGAACGGGCCGCGAAGTCGCCCAGGGCGCCGCCGCCCGGCTGGTCGGCGCCTCCCTCGAACTCGGCGGAAAGAACGCCATGCTGGTCCTGGAGGACGCGGACCTGGAGAAGGCCGCGGCCGGAGCAGTCCGCGCCTGCTTCTCCTCCGCCGGCCAGCTGTGCGTCTCCATTGAGCGGTTGTACGTCCACGAGTCCGTCGCCGACGCCTTCGTCGAGCGCTTCGCCGCCCGCACCCAGGTGATGCGACTGGGTAATTCCCTGGCATACGGCGCCGACATGGGGTCCCTGGCCGGTGAGCGCCAGCTGGAGACCGTCAAGCGGCACGTGGAGGAGGCCGTGGCCAAGGGTGCGAAGGTTGTCACTGGCGGCGCCGCCCGCCCGGACATCGGCCCGTACTTCTACGAGCCGACCATTCTCGATGGCGTCCTTCCCGAGATGGCCGTCTGCGACGAGGAGACCTTCGGCCCGGTCGTCTCCATCTACCGCTTCAAGACCGAGGACGAGGCGATCGAGCTCGCCAACTCCACGCCTTTCGGCCTCAATTCCTCGGTCTGGACGAAGGACGGCCGCCGCGGCCACGCGCTCGCGACCCGCCTGCGCACGGGCACGGTCAACATCAACGAGGGCTGGGTGGCCGCGTACGGCAGCGTCCAGTCGCCCATGGGCGGCATGAAGGACTCCGGACTCGGCCGTCGGCACGGTTCCGAGGGCATCCTCAAGTACACCGAGGCCCAGACCGTCGCCCATCAGCGGCTGCTGCCGCTGGCGCCGTCGCTGGGGATGGACGACGAGAAGCACGCACAGTTCATGAGCCGCAGCCTGAGGGCGATGAAGGCACTCCGCCTCCGCTAGGGCGTGTTTCGAAAGTAGCGTCGTCTGCCCGAAGGGCGGACGGGACTTTCGAAACACGCCCTAGATCACACCGCAGCTTTCAATGAGGAGAGCACATGTCACAGGAGAACTCTGTCCATGAACAGGACGAATCGGCGTACGACTATGACGTGATCGTCATCGGGTCCGGTTTCGGCGGCTCCGTCACCGCTCTGCGCCTGACCGAGAAGGGTTACCGAGTCGGCGTGCTGGAAGCCGGCCGCCGCTTCACCCGCGAGTCCCTGCCGAAGAACTCCTGGGACATCAAGAACTACCTCTGGGCCCCGAAGCTCGGCGTGTACGGCATCCAGCGCATCCATGTGCTGGGCAGCGTCGCGGTCCTCGCGGGAGCCGGAGTCGGCGGCGGCTCCCTCAACTACGCCAACACCCTCTACGTACCTCCGAAGGCCTTCTTCGACGACCCGCAGTGGCGGGACATCACCGACTGGCAGGAGGAGCTGAAGCCGTACTACGACCAGGCCGAGCGCATGCTCGGGGTGCGCCTGAACCCGACGATGTCCCCGTCCGACGTCCATCTGAAGGCGGCCGCCGAGAAGATGGGCGTCGGCGACACCTTCCACATGGCGCCGGTCGGTGTCTTCTTCGGCGACGGCAAGGACGCCGAGGGGGCGGCGAAGGCGAGGCCGGGGGAGGAGGTTTCCGACCCCTACTTCGGTGGTGCGGGTCCGGCCCGCAAGGCCTGCACCGAGTGCGGCGAGTGCATGACGGGCTGCCGGCACGGCGCGAAGAACACGCTGAACGAGAACTACCTTTACCTGGCCGAGAAGGCGGGCGCGGTCGTTCACCCCATGACGACGGCCGTCTCGATCACGGACGACTCGCAGGGCGGGTACGTGGTGGCGACGCTGCCGACCGACCGGAAGAAGAAGGGCCAGAGCAGGCTCTTCAGGGCCCGCCGGGTGGTGCTGGCGGCGGGGACATACGGAACCCAGACGCTGCTGCACCGGATGAAGGCGGGCGGGGAACTGCCGTACCTCGCAGCGAGGCTGGGCGAGCTGACCCGTAGCAACTCCGAGGCCTTGGTGGCATCCCAGACCACCGACCGGCGCTACTGCAAGGTGACGGGCGAGTCCAAGGTGGACTTCACACGGGGCGTCGCCATCACCTCCTCGATCCACCCCGACGGGAACACCCACATCGAACTTGTCCGCTACGGCAAGAAATCGAATTCGATGGGCGCCCTGATGACCCTGCAGGTCCCCTACACGGACGGCGCGTCACGGGTCGCGGCCTGGCTGCGCAACGCGGCCCGCCATCCCCTGCTGGCCGCGCGCTCCTTCTCCAAGTACCGCTGGTCGGAGCGGACGATCATCGGGCTCGTGATGCAGTCCCTGGACAACTCCCTCACGACGTACCTGAAGCCGAACGGCATCGGCAAGGGCATGCTGACGGCGCGGCAGGGCCACGGTTCCCCGAACCCGAAGCAGATCAGGGCGGCCACGGAGGGCGCGTCGGTGATCGCGGAGTCGATCAACGGCTTCGCCGGCTCCAACTTCGGCGAGGTGGTGGGCGTCCCGCTCACCGCCCACTTCCTCGGCGGCTGCCCCATCGGCGACTCGCCCGAGACCGGCGTGATCGACCCGTACCACCGCCTGTACGGCCACCCCGGTGTCTCGGTCGTCGACGGCGCGGCGGTGTCGGCCAACCTGGGTGTGAACCCCGCGCTGACGATCACGGCACAGGCCGAACGCGCCATGTCGTACTGGCCGAACAAGGGCGAGACCGATCCGCGCCCGGCACAGGGTGCGGCATACGAACGCCTGAAGCCGGTCGAGCCGAAGTCACCGGCGGTTCCGGCGGGGGCGTTCGGTGCACTGAGGCTGCCGTTCCTGGGGATTCCGGCAGTGCCGCCGAAGAGGTAGCGGCCGGGACGGCGACCGAAAGAAGAAACGGAGAGGATCTGCGCTACCTCCGAGCGTAGATCCAGGGTCCGCCCCTCCGTTTCCCAGGGCGGAGCGGCGCATTCCGCCCCGGCCCGCTTCGTCAGCCGTCGAGCGCGTCGTGCACCACCTCTCCGCCGAGCACGGTGAGCACCACCGGCAGCTCCGGGATGGCGCGCGGGTCGGCGGTGAGCAGGTCGCCGGCCAGCACGCACAGGTCGGCGACCTTGCCGACCTCCAGGGAGCCCTTCCATTCCTCGGCGAAGTCCTGCCAGGCCGCGTCGATGGTGTACGTGCGCACCGCCTCGGCGAGCGTGATGCGCTGCCCGGGGCCGCTGACGCGGCTGCTGGCCTTGGACTCGCGCAGCAGCATAGTGGCGATGCCCTGGCGCCAGTCGGGGAAGGTGACCGGTGCGTCCGAGCTGCTCGCCACCCGGACGCCGGCATCGAGGGCGTCCCGGTACGGCCATTCGTACGCGGCCCGCTCCGGCCCCACGAACTCCTCCTCCAGGTCCGCGATGGTCCACTTGATCGTGGGGTTCATGTTGACGCCGAAGCCGTGCCGGGCGAGCGTCTTCATGCTGCGCGGGGTCAGGAAGTCGCCGTGGATGACGTAGTGCCGGGCGTCCGGGCGCGGTTGCCCGGCAGTGGCGGCGGCGAATGCGTCGACGACGGTGTCGATGCCCCGGTCCCCGGTCACGTGCACGCCGACCTGGTAACCGGCGGTGTGCGCGTGCCGGACCATCTCCGCGATCTGGGCGACCCGTTCCTCGTCGGTGTCGCCGCCCACGCACAACGCGCCATGGCCGCCGCCGAGGTACGCCTCGTGCATCCAGGCCGTCTTGTTCGGCGGGATGCCGTCGGCGAAGATCTTGACGCCGATGATGTTGAGTCGCCGTGGATCGTCGCTTTCCGGTACCTCGTAGCCGTCCAGGGCGCGTGTGAAGTCGGCAGCCGTGCTCGACATGCCGGTGGGAAGCAGCAACACGCTTATCCGGGCGGTCAGTTCACCGGCGGCCAGCAACTGCCGGTAGACGTCGAGGGTCTCCTGGGACAGTGCCCCGCTCATCATCCGGTCACCGCCGGGACCAAGGCCCGGCTCTGTGTAGCTGGTGATGCCGAGCGCCCGCAGCTTGGCCAGGGTGGACCGGATCGCCAAGGCCCGGACGTCCGGGGTGAGCGGCGGCAGCACCTGCTGGACCAGCACCTGGGCACCCTCCTGGAACAGGCCGGTGGGCTCGCCCTCGGTGTCGGTGACGACGACCCCGCCGGGCGGGGCCACCGTGTCCCGGCCGACGCCGGCGACGGCGAGCGCCGCGGAGTTGACCCAGGTGCCGTGCGCGGAGAAGTCCAGCAGCAGGACCGGGTTGTCCGGGCTGACGGCGTCGAGGTCGTGCCGGGTGGGCAGGCGCGAGGGGTCCTCGGCGCACTCGGCGAGGTAGCCGAGGTCCCAGCCGGTGCCGATGATCCACTGACCGGGCGGGGTGTGTTCGGCCGCGGCGCGCACCGCCTCCGCCACGTCGGCGATGGACCGCACGTTCGGATACCCGAGGTCGAGCGCCAGCGGCGGTGAGCTGACTCCCCAGGCACAGCCGTGCAGGTGTGAGTCGTTGATACCGGGCAGGAGGGTGCCCCCGACGAGGTCGACCACGCGTGTGTCCGGGCCGATCCGGTCCTCGACATCCTCCCGGGCGCCCACGGCTCTGATGACGCCGTCGCTGACCGCGAGTGCGGAGGCAACGGTGAAGTCGGGGTCGACGGTGAGCACAGAACCGTTCACGAAGACCAGGTCGGCGAAGTCGGGCATGGAGATCTCCCTGCTCTTGCAAGTGAGTGCTGGAAGCGAGGCGCCTGACGGCCGAGGTGAGGGTCAGCCCTTGGCCGAACGCGCCGAGCCCCACAGCACACCGGGATTGACGCGGTCGGGGTGGATCTTCAGCATCGCCTGGTACAGCTCCTCGGTGGAGCCGGTGCTCTCGACGCACTCCTCGAAGTCGTCGAGGTACCCGCGGGTCTCGGCGAGGATGTCCGGGGAGTCGGGCCGGTCGGCACGCTTGTGTCCGGCGACGACGTGGGCGGGGTCGAGGCCGGCGATCACGTCGATCGCCTCCTTCCACGCGGCGCGGCCTTCACGCGGGGACTCGGCGAGGTAGAGGTGCACGTCGTTGTAGGCGGCGTCGCCCGCGACGACGAGGCCGATCGACGGGACGTGCAGCGCGGTCGTGTCGTCGGTGTCGGTGTGGCCGAGCGGCACGATCGTCAGCTCCCGGTCCTCGAGTTCGAGCGCCGTCCCCTCCAGCGGCTCGGCGGCGACGAGACGGTCCGCGATCTGCCCCGGGAACAGTGCCCTCCAGAAGTTGTCGAGGAAACCCGGGTCCATCTGCTTCACCATGTTCTCGGCGACCGTCGGTGTGGCGACCGGCCGGGCGTTCGGGAAGCGCTCCAGGAGGGTCGCCAGGCCGAACCAGTGGTCCCCGTGTCCGTGGGTGACGTAGATCGTCGTCAGGTTCCGGTCGAACGACTCCACCCAGTCGGCGAGTGCGGCGGCCTGCTGGGCCGTCATCACCGGGTCGACGAGCACCGCGTCGCGCTCGCCGTAGACGAGCGTCGAGGAGATGGGCGACCACATCAGCTGGCCCGTACCCGGCGGCACATCAGGCATGGTCGTCGGGATGGGGGGTGCGACGTGGACCGCGTAGCGCAGATCATTCTTACCGGTCATGGTCCTACTCCTGTCGTGAGCAATGGTTTCAGTGGGTCGGTGACGTCGTGGGCGAGGTGGACGTGCCAGCCCGGGAGCAGCTCCTCCGCCGGCTCCCCGGCATCGGGGGATATCAGGACGCGGTCTGAATGCCGGCCAGTTGCGGGTAGAGCGCCGCAACGCCCCCGCCGAGACCGGCCAGCGCCTGACGGCTGGTGTCGTCCGCGACGATCTCGTAGGCGTCGGCGGCGATGCCGTCGGCAGCGATGCGGGCTATCTCGACGGGGTTGGCCTTGGGTGTGGCAAGCCCACGGGTCATGTCGGTGTCCATGTAGCCGACGTGCAGTCCGGCGACCCGGATGCCCTGGTCGGCGAGTTGCAGGCGCAGGGCGTTGGTCAGTGACCATTCGGCGGACTTGGCGGCGCAGTAGGCCCCGACGTCCGGGATGGCGAACCAGGACAGGACGGACAGGATGTTCAGGATCGCGCCGCCGCCGTTGGCCGCGATCTGGGGGGCGAAGCCACGGACCACGGAGAGGGTGCCGAAATAGTGGGTGTCCATCTCCAGGCGGATGTTGTCCAGGTCGCCTTCGAGCAGATCGGCGCCGGTGGAGGAGCCGGCGTTGTTGATCAGGACGGTCACGTCGCCGGTGGCCTTGGCCGCGGCGGCGACGGAGGCGGGGTCGGTGATGTCGAGTGCGATCGGCTTGGCGCCCGGCAGGTCGACCTGGTCGGGGTTGCGGGCGCCGGCGTAGACGGTGGCGCCGCGGCTGAGCAGCTCGGCCGCGAGTGCCCGGCCGAGCCCCCGGTTGGCTCCGGTGACGAGGACGGTGCTGGTGGAGAGGTCCATGCAAGGCTCCAGATGAGTCGGTGGATCGGTGAGTGGGTGGTGTGGTGGTTTGTGTGTCAGCCGGGCAGTCGGTTGAGTTTGCGGACCTGGCGGTCGAAGGCCCGGGTGGGGACGATGCGGCGCAGGGTGCTGACGCGTCGGGCGGTCGGGGTGGCGGCGTATCGCGGTTTGGGTTTGGGGTCGGTCGCGGCGGCGACGATTGCTTTGGCGACGGCTGCGGGGTCGTCGCTGCCCTTGAACGCCGCGGCCGTCACCTCGTCGAAGATGTGCCGCTGCTGGGCGTAGGCGGCCAGGGGTGTGTCGGCCGGCACGCTGTTGACCTCGAAGCCGGTGTCGGTGAAGGCGGGCTGGACGAGGAGGGACCGGACGCCGTGCTGGCGGAGTTCGTGGTCGAGGGATTCGGAGTAGCCCTCGATGGCGTGCTTGGAGGCGGCGTAGAGGGCCATGTAGGGGGCGGGGATGACGCCGAGAACGGACGAGACGTTGACGATGCGGCCGCTTCTGCGGGCGCGCATGTGCGGCAGGACCGCCTTGGTCATGCGGATGGCGCCGAAGACGTTGACGTCGAAGATGTGCCGGGCCTGCGCGAGGGAGCTTTCCTCGGCCGCGCCGACCGAGCCGACGCCGGCGTTGTTGACCAGGACGTCGATGTGGCCGAACCGCTCGGTCGCCTCCGCGACGGCGGCGGCGACCGATGCGTCGTCGGCGACGTCGAGGTCGATGAAGGTCACTCCGTGCAGAGGGGGGACCTTCGCCGCGTTCCGGCTTGTGCCGGCCACCTCGAAACCGGCTTCGGCGAGCGCGACGGCGGCGGCCTTCCCGATGCCCGAGGACGCCCCGGTCACGACCGCGACCGGCCGAATCGTCGTCATCATGATCTCCTGAACGCATTGGATTATGGTCGTAATGCGATTATCCTAGAGTGAGAGTTGTGCGGAGGGCAAGCGGTCCTTCCAGCGAAGTGACGAGGGAGGGGCGTATGGCCCGGTACGGCAAAGAGCACAAGCAGGCGACGAGGCAGCGGATCGTCGAGGCGGCCGGCCGCCGGTTGAAGCGGGACGGCATCGACGGCTCGGGCATCTCCACGCTCATGGCGGACGCAGGGCTGACCAACGGCGCCTTCTACGCCCACTTCGAGTCGAAGGAGGACCTCGTCGCCAACGTGGTCGCCGACCAGCTGCGCGCACAGAGCGCGAGCTTCAGCGAGCAACCGACCGACCAGGCCGGCCTGGAGCAGTTCGTGCGCGGGTACCTGTCGGTCGAGCACCGTGACAACCCCGAGGACGGCTGCCCGTCCGCCGCCCTGCTCGACGAGATCGGACGCTGCGCGGACGCGACCAGGCGGACGTTCACCGACGGCGTGCTGGTCGTCATGGACGACCTCGCCGCCCGCCTGGCGCCCGACGACCCGCCCTCGGCGCGAGCGAAAGCGCTCAGCGTCTTCGCCATGATGGTCGGGACACTGCAAATGTCCCGCGCCCTGACCGACCCGCACCTCTCCCGAGAAGTCCTCGACCAGGGCATCAACAACGTCCTCGCGGTGTTGAGCGCCGGGCCCGAGCGGTAGCGGCCGCCTTTCGCTCACGTCGTGCTGGGCCTGCTTGCGAGGGGATCGACACTGTCGACCTCGCGCATCGACGCCGAGTCGCTCGCGGACGCCCGTCGCGCCCTGAGGAACGACGGAAAGCGAAGTTCAGCTGCCGGCGCGTGAATGTACGCTACTGGCGTACGCGCACGGCAGGGAGGCGGAAGACATGAACGCGGGGGCGCAGCCGACGAAACGCGAGCGCAATCCGATGGGGGCGCTGACTCGCGCGCTCGCCGCTCTGGCGGAGATGGAGGACACGTCGGTCGGGCTGCGCGAACTGGCTCGCCGACTCGGCACACCGCCGAGTTCCCTGCAGCGGACCCTGGAAACGGCCTGCGAGACCAGTCTTGTGGCGTCCGGCCCGTCGGGGCGCTGGGAACTCGGATGGGAGTTCTATCGGCTGGCCGCCCTCGCCCAGCGCAAGCAGCCTTTCCACGCGGCCGCCGACGCGCTGGAGGCACTGCGCGATCGGACCGGAGAGACCGCTCTGCTGACTGTCTACGATCCGTATCGCAAGGCCCGCATGTTCGTGGCGGCCGCGGAGAGCCGCCACAGCGTCCGCTTCGTACCGGACCTGTTCCAGTGGATGCCGGCCCATGCGGGAGCGAGCGCACTGGCCATCCTCGCCTTCCGTCCCGAGGAGGAACGAAAGGCGCTCTGCGAACTAGGGCTCACTCCGCTGACCGAGACCACCGCCAAAAGCCCGGAGGAACTGGAGGCCCACCTGGCCGAGGTGCGGCGAGACGGCTTCGCCTTCAGCTTCGACGAGGTCAATCTGGCAGCCGCCGGTGTGGCAGCGCCCATCATGCTCGGCCAGGAAGTGACGAGCAGCGTGGCCGTCATCGCCCCCCAGCAACGCTTCGACAACATGCCGCGCGCGGAACTGGCGGACCTGGTCGTCGAGACGTCTCGCGCCCTTTCGGGCCGCCTGGGTGATCCAGGAGCCGCGCTGCGGGCCAGCGGCCGAATGTGACACCGGCAGACCTCCCTCTTCCTCGCTTTCGCCGTGTGTGACCAAGCACTCTGTCGAGGCACACCCTCAAGCTGTACGCTACAAAGAAAGAAATTGCCCCTTTAAGCGTTCACCTGAGGTGGTGCCCATGCAGACCACGCCGCTGTCCCGCTCGCTGGCGGGAGTCCGTGTACTGGACCTGACACGCAATCTGGCCGGGCCCTTCTGCACCATGCTCCTCGCCGATCTCGGGGCCGACGTGATCAAGGTGGAGACGCCCGCAGGCGGTGACGACACACGGTCCTGGGCCCCGCCGCTCTGGAACGGGCACAGCGCCACCTTCCTCACGGCCAACCGCAACAAGCGCAGCATCGCCGTCGATCTCGACGAGCCGGACGGTCAGGCGATCATCAGAGACCTCGCGGCCCGTTGTGACGTCCTGGTGGAGAGCTTCCGGCCGGGATCGCTCACGAAGCGTGCACTGGGATACGAGGACCTGAGGACGGTCAACCCCTCCCTCGTCTACTGCTCGGTCAGCGCCTACGGCGGAACGGGACCGATGAAGGACCGACCCGGCTACGACCCCGTGCTGCAGGCGGCGACCGGCATCATGGACATGACCGGATACCCCGACGGGCCACCGGCACGGCTGGGCATCGGCGCCATCGATCTGGGAACCGCCCTGTGGGCCGCGATCGGCATCCAGGCGGCCCTGGCGAACCGTGCCGACACGGGGCACGGCTCCCATGTGGAGGCCAGCCTGTTCGAAACGGCGACCTGGTGGATGTCGTACCACCTCACGGGCTACCTGGGCAGCGGCGTGGTTCCGCGCCGTCAGGGCACGGGGACACCGTTCATCGCGCCGTACGAGGTCTTTCCGACGGCCGACGGCGATCTGCTGGTCTCAGCCGGCAACGACCGGTCCTTCACGGCGCTCGTGAGCGAGCTGGGACTGCCCGGACTCGCCTCGGACGAGCGGTTCCGTACCAACGGCGACCGTGTCGGACACAAGGACGAACTGCGCTCGCTGCTGAGACCGGCGTTCCTCGCCGCGGATGCGGAAACCTGGGAAGAGCGCCTGGCCAAGCGCGGAGTGCCCTGCAATCGGGTGCGCACGGTCGCCGATCTGGCCGATGACGAACAGGTCGCGGCCCTCGGGCTGCTGACCACGGTTCCGCATCCCGATATTCCGGACCTTCGGCTGGTGGACACCCCCCTGCGGATGGACGGGGACCGGGCCCGGCACCGGTCCGCTCCCCCCGCCCTCGGCGAACACACCGACGACGTGCTCGCCGAACTCGGGTACGAGGCCATGACGATCAGGCAGCTGCGTGACAGCGGCGTCGTCGCCTGACATGCCTGGTGGTCTGCGGATCCGGTGAACGGGACCGCAGACCACCGGGCGCCCGCGCTGCGCGGGGCTAATCCGCGTCGGATCCGCACCGTACCGTGACTCGGGACGGGCATGGGGCCGCCCCGAAGTGAAGCGCCTGATGCGCCGGGACCATGCGGGTGCCCGAGGCGAGCGGTTCACCGGTGCCGAGATTGCGTGCGTAGAACGGGTGCGCGCCGCTGGACACCTGCAGGCGCAGGCGGTGACCCACGGCCAACCGATGTGCGACCGTTCCCAGGTCCAGCGAGAGGTGCAGCGGCCCGGAGCCGTCGGCCAGGCCCTTCTCGCCGCTGAGACGGATCAGGGTTTCGGCTATGCGCAGGGAGCGCCCGTCCGGCTGTACGTCGGTGATCCGCGCGAAGAAGTCGGTGTGCGGGGTGGAGGAGTCGACCCACAGATCGACACTCACCTCCCCCAGGAGCGTGAGCGGTGCGTCCAGTGCGGAGCTCGTGTAGACCAGCACGTCACCGCGGGCTTCCAAGGGCCGGTTGTCCGTGCTCGCCATGAGGTCCGCGGGAGCGAAACTGGCCAGAGCGACCGCCGGTGTCGGGTCGGCGGGGTCGTACACGTACGCGTCGACAAGACCGGCGTCACCGTCCGGGGCCTCGGTGTTCAGCGTTCCGCCCGCGCCCAGGTACCAGCTGCGGAGCCGGGTGTCGGGGGCGGGCCAGGTCGCGAAGTCCCGCCAGCCGGCGTCGGGGGTCACGTAGACCGTCACGGCCACGTCGGTCGCTGCCTCGCCCTGTTCCGGGCGAAGGTGGCGATCGAACCAGGTGAGGACTTCCCGATTGCTCCTGATCGGGTCGATCAGGTGGCTCCACGGTCCGGTGACCATGCGGTCTCCGGGCCGGCTGTGCCGCAAGCGGGCGAAGTCGTTCCACATGTGCGGGCGGTGGTAGTCGTACCAGCCGTCCATCAGCAGTGTCGGAGGCAGAGTCCCGTCGGTGAGCAGGCCGCTGAAGTCGAGGGGCGCCCAGTGCGGGTCGTCCGGCCCGTGGCGCAACCGCTCCTGGTAGAAGGGGATTTCCTGTCCGCCGTAGGCCTTGTCCGCGGTGGACAGCGGAAGCGTCAGAAATCCAGGGGCCGTCGCATCGCGCGGCGCTTCGGCGAGGGCGGTAGCAGGGTCGCCCGACGGCCGGTCGGTGGAGCCATCCCCGTCAGCGGTGTTCTGCAGCGAGCCCCACGACAGTGCGAGGTCCAGCCCGAAGGAGCCGCCCGGATACCAGGCCGAGACGCGGTCCGAGCTGTAGGCGCTGACGGCCAGAGCGCCGAGGCCCTCAGATGCGCCGGCCGCCGCTGCGTAGGCGGCGAAGCCCATGTAGCTGAAGCCGAACAGGCCCAGCGCGCCGTTGGACCAGGGTTGTCGGGAGATCCAGGCGCCGGTGGCTCTGCCGTCGTCCTTCTCGTGGAAGTAGGAGGACGGACCCCTCGTGTCCTGGATGACGCAGTGATAGCCGTGCGAGGCGAAGTAGATCCCCTGTGCGGCGAAGTTGGCCCGGCCGTAGGGGGTGCGGGTGAGGACGACAGGTCCGCGGGCCGCGTCCTGTGGGTGGTAGATGTCGGTGTGCAGTGGTGTGCCGTCGTCGGCCGGCACCGCACGGGATTCGACGACGACCGCGTGGGCGCCGAGCACGCCCGCGGCCCGCGTGGCGTCGTCTCGTTCCGTCTCCGTGACGGTGCTGAGTCGGCTGAGCATGGATGATCCTCTCCGTTGAGGGTCGTTGAGTGTCGGCTACGGGATGTGCGGCTCTGCCGATTCGACACGGGGCGCGTCCCACTCGTGGCTCACCGCGGTGAACCGTGCGTGGTGCTCACCGTGTGAGCGGATCCTTGGGGCAGGTGCACCAGAGCACCGGCCCGGGCCGGGCCCGCGGCGGTGACTGCTCGGCCGTCCAGGACATGGACCAGTTGGTCTCCCCGGGCCGGTAGCTGACCTGTCCCGCCCGAGCGATGTCGGCCGTCGTGTCGGTGCGGTGGCATGCTGCCGCCGGGCAGGAAGCGCGTCTGGGCGAACGCCTGACCCGCCGCCGCGCTCTGCCAGCGGAACTTCACCTCCATCGACTGCTCCCCCGGCATGGGGATCCAGGGCACGTCCTCCGAGGCCACCACGGTCTCGAAGAGGAATCGATCGCTGACATACCACCTCCTGGCCGAACTGCGTCCGCTCCGGACGAGCGGCCCCAGCGGGAGGAACGGACACTACACTCTGTACCTTACAAGGGGTAGATTGAACGCCAATAGCGTTCACAAGGAGGATGTGCAGATGACCAGCACCGTCCAGCAGATCGAGCAACGAGGGCTGTGGTACGAGGAGTTGAGCACGGACTGCGTTTACCTCCACCGGCCGGGCCGGACTCTCACGGAGGCGGACAACGTGTTGTTCACGACGCAGACCATGAACAGCCAGTCCCTCCACCTGGACGCCGCCTGGAGTGCCGTGCAGCCCTTCGGACAACGGCTGGTGAACAGCATGCTCACCCTGTCCACGCTCGTCGGACTCTCCGTGGGCCAGCTCACCCAGGGCACCATCACGGCCAATCTCGGTTTCGAGCGAGTCGCGTTCCCGCACCCGCTGTTCCACGGGGACACGTTGTACGCGGAGACGCAGGTCCTGGACAAACGCCTGTCGCAGTCCCGGCCCGGGGAAGGCGTGGTCCGGTTCTCACACGTCGGTCGGAACCAGCACGAGGAAGTGGTGGCCGAAGCGGTTCGCGTCACCCTCGTCCGCCTGCGGCCCGGGGGAAGCCGATGAACGACGCCGACGTGTTCGCCAAGGGGCCGGCCTGGCTGTTCTGCCCTGCCGACAGGCCCGACCGCTACGCGAAGGCAGCCGCTGCCGCCGACGTGGTCATCATCGACCTGGAGGACGCCGTCGCCCCTACCGGGCGTCGGCAGGCGCGGGAACAGCTGCTGCGCGCGGCTGACGTTCTCGCGCCCTCCGCGACCGTGATCCGGATCAATCCCGCGGGCACCGACGACCACCACGCGGATCTCGACGCCCTGGCTCGTCTGCCGTTCCGCCACGTCATGCTGGCCAAGGCCGAGTCCGGTGACCAGGTGGCCGCCTTGCAGGGGTTTGCGGTGGTGGCGTTGTGCGAGACACCGCGCGGCGTCCAGAACGCCTTCGCGATCGCAGCCGCCCCCAGCTGCGCCGGTCTGATGTGGGGGGCCGAGGATCTCGTAGCGGCTCTGGGGGGAACCTCGAGCAGGCGCGACGACGGCCGGTACCGCGACGTTGCCCGGCACGCCCGCTCCGCGGTCCTCCTGGCGGCGGCTGCCGCGGACAGGCCGGCACTCGACGCCGTCGTGCTGGACATCGCCGACGAGGCGGCGCTCAGTGAGGAAGCCGCCGATGCGGCGGCTTCCGGGTTCGCCGGGAAGGTGTGCATCCACCCGCGGCAACTTCCCTTCGTGCGCACTGCCTTCACACCTTCGGCCGAGGAGGCCGAATGGGCCCGAGCAGTACTGGACGCCTCCCGCGCCTCGGGCGCCGAAGGCGGGGTGTTCACCTTCCAGGGGTCCATGGTCGACGAGCCGGTTCTCCGTCGGGCTCGACAGATCCTCGCCAGAGCCCCGAGAGGACGGCAGTCAGCGTCATGACGGCACGGACCCGCTCAGCGTCCGGGTGTCCGTCAGAGGTGCGGCAGTGCCCGGGCTTGCCGTACCTGCCGTCGCGTCAGCTCTGCGAGGAGACCCCGCGTTCCTTCAGGCGGGCCCGGTAGGCCCGTACGTTCTGGGTGTTCCCACAGGTGGTGACGTCGTGCCACAAGCGTGAGCAGTTCTTGGAGCGGTCGTAGAACGCGCCGCGACAGCGGGGGTTCGCGCACACCTTCAGACGGCGCATCGTGTCGGCGTAGGTGGCGGCGGCCAGCTGGATCAGGACGTATGAGCGGACACTTTCGACACCGTTGCCACGCGGGTGCAGCTGTGCGCCGTCGGCGCCCAGACTGATCGCTGCCGTCACCTCGATCGACGGGACGGTGACGGCGGTGGACGGTTCTGTCGGATCTTCGGCATGGCCGGTGGCCAGTGCGGCACGGAGGGCGTCGCGCAGCGACCGGAGGCGGCCGAGGCCGCCTGCGTCAAGGGGATGCGGCACGAGGGGAGCGCTGGAGTCGATCTGGCTGAGTGCGGCGAGGGAGGACTTCAGCCATGACTCCGCCGTGTCCAGCGACTCCAGGAGATCGGGCTGGCGTGGCTTGCCCATGCTTGCGGTGTTCAACAGATCCTGTACGAATCCCAGCCCATCTGGAGCGCCGCTTTTCACTTCCTCAAAGCGAGCCGACGCAGGCCATCGGACCGCTGTAGTCATCTCGTCCTCCTGGTGTCTTCGTGGGCCGGGGTGGCCCATGTAAGAGCCTATCCCCTTCACCTATGACAATGGCGGGACTACGGAGGCGGGGGCCGTCTGCGCGACGGCCCCCGAGGGGGTCTACTCCCCGGTGAAGTCGACGGACGGTCGGGGCAGGCCGGCCTTGTAGGCCGACACGGCCGACGTCAGACCGGCGGCCACGTCCTTGGACTCGAACAGGGGGACCGCGATGTCGAACATCGCGTCGTCGGCGGCTTTCACGCCCCCGGCCTCCCACACCCGCAAGAGCGCCTTGTGCGCGGCATGTGCCCGGGTGGGCCCCGCGGCCACCTTGCGCGCGAACGACCGAGCGGCCTCGACGACGTCACCGTCGGGGAGGAGACGGTTGACGACGCCGGCCTCCGCCATGGTGGCGGCGGGCACCTGTTCCGAGCTCAGCGCCCATTCGTAGGCCCTGGCGCGACCCGCACGAGCGGCCGATCGGTAGATGCCGCCCAGCAGCGTGACGATGCCCAGGGTCTGCTCGGGGTGCCCGAACCGAGCCCCCTCCCCGGCGAAGATCACGTCGGACCGCAGCGCGAGCTCGAAGCCGCCGCCGAAGCACAGGCCGTTCACCGCCGCGATCACCGGCACGGGAATCTGCTCGAAGCGGTTGAACGCGAACATGTACCGCTCGAACAGCATCCGCAACTGCCGCACGTCGAGGTCGGGCCAGGTGACGATGTCCCCGCCGAAACAGAAGTCAGGCCCTTCGGCACGCAGCAGGACCGCCCGCGCCCCGGATGACTCCGCCTTCTCGACCGCGGCGAGCAGCTCCTCCGCCATCTGTTCGTCGATGCGGTTCTGCGGCGGGTTGTCCAGGACGATCTCGGCGACGTGATCGTCGATGTCGACACCCAGATGACTCATCGGTACTTCATTCCTTTCAAACACGGGTACGTCGACGCCCGCGCGGGACACGTGGGGAGAACTCGGTCACGCGCCCGGAGCGGGCTGCGGGTCACCGGCGTAGAAGTGATCGGGCGGGACGATGCCGGCCAGCCGGTCGCGGATCGCGGCGGAGAAGCGCAGGGCTGCTCCGAGCGGGCGATGGTGGATCGCCGCCCGGACGACCTGCCCGTCCGCGTTCTTCTGCAGGACGGTGACGCCGGAGAGCTCCACTCCGCCGAACGCGGTCGCCTCCCACTGCAGGTAGGTCGTGGTTCCCTGGGAGGCCTCGGCCGTGAATTCCAGCGAATCGTAGATCGCGCTCGCGGTGGCGAGCGTCGAGGCGACGAGCGTCCGACCGGTGATCGGCCGGGCGAGGACGCTGGCCTCCAGTACGACGTCCTCCGCGAAGCCCTCGGCGAAGGTGTTCTCGGACTGCTCCGAGAAGCCGCTGCGCCAGCCCGAGGCGGCGTCATCGGCGTTCAGGTTCCGGAGGAAACCGAGGACTTCGTGGACCAGGGCAAGGGGGTGTTCCACGTGCAGCCAGTGTCCGCCGCCGGAAACCGTCGCCACGCGCGCACCGGGGAAGCGAGGCGCGATGGCTCCGGTGACCAGGTCCTCGGTGACGAAGCCGTCGCTGTCGCCGCGGACGATGAGGACGGGGCCGGGGTACGCACTCTGCTCCGGGGCCGCGTCGACACCGCCGTTCCACAGGTCGACGTACCGTGCGACCACGGGCGGGGCCACCAGCAGGCCGCTGCGGCCCAGTGCGTCCAGTGCCTCGTTGTCGAGCGCCGGCGAGAGCTGCGTGCGCACGGCACGCTGGACCTCCGCGTTCCCGCCGAGGGCCCGGAACGGCTCGACGGCCTCTTCCGGCAGTCGGGTGCCTCCGAGGGGAACCGGCGTGAGCAGAACCAGTCCGGCGACGCGCTCGGGCCGGGCGGCGGCCGCGAGTTCGGCGACCTGGGTGCCCAGGCTCTGGCCCACCAGGACGACCGGTCCCTCGATGTCGTCGATGACGGATGCGATCTCGTCGGCGAAGAGGGCCAGGCTCAGTTTCTCCGTGTCCAGCGGGGCGGACGCTCGGGTCCCGGACCCCGGAAGATCGAGGCGCGCCGTCGCGGCGGCGCCGTCCAGGGCCTCGACGAAGCCGTCCCAGACGGTGGCGTCGTCCAGGAAGCCGTGGACGAGCAGCAGGGTCGGCGCCCCGGGGAGCACATCGCCCGCACCAGCGACAGCGGGGTCGATGCGAAGAGAGTCTCTGGTCATTTCGTTCCTGTCTTGGTTGATCCGGAAGGCGACCATTCCGCCGTGTCGATGGGTGAGAAGTCCGTCGGGCGTTCGTCGAGCCGTGCGCTGCGCGTCACGCGCAGATGTTCGACGAGTTCCTCGGGAAGCGGGGTGGTGAAGATGTTGTCGACGAGCGAGTACTCGGCGGCCAGGCGCCCGACGGCCCCCAGGGCACCGGTGTCGATGCGCCCGCCCGGCAGGTAGAGGTCGTCACGCACGTGGAAGCGCTTCACCCGCCCCCAGACCACGTGGTCCGGCATCGGGGGCATGGGAATGATCCGATCGACCACGCACTCCATGGAAACAGGAGCGCCGGCGATCCTGGGCGCAGCCACGACCTCACACTCGGCCTTCTCCAGGCCGAGGGCCTCGAATTCGTCGACCTCCGGGTCGAACTCGAAGGCGGAGCGGTGCACCGCGTCGGCCTGGCCGATCGACGCCATGTTGACCACGAATTCGCCGGTGTCCCGGATGTTGACGAACGTGTCCTTCAGGGTGACCTCGTCGGAGCGGGGCTGAAGGGAGATCGACACGATGGGAGGCAGGCGGCTGACGACGGTGAAGAAGGACACTGGAGCCACGTTGCCGATGCCCGCGGTCGACCGGGTGCTGACCCAGGCGATCGCGCGCGGCAGAACGCTGCCGATGAGGAGTTTGTAGCTCGACCTGGCGTCGAGCGATGCCGTATCGATGATCATTGCACTCTCCGTTGAACGCCCTGGTCGACGCGTTGGGATGTCGATCGCCCGGGAAGCACGGGGCGAGAGGGGTCGACTCTGATTGGTACAGGAGCGTAGCTCTTACGCCTATGACAACACCAGGTGTTCAGACGCATGAGAAATGACAGAGTCATACCGTTGTAACCTATGTACACGCCTGCTAGGGTCCGCCGCTATGAAAGCAACGACGCTTCCTGGTGCCCTCGGCGAGCCGGCACTGGAACTGCTCCACGCCGCGCCCACGGGTCCCGTGGCCCCGGGATCAGCCCGGTTGCTGTTCGTACACGGTCTTGGCTACGCCGCCTGGTGCTGGGAGGACTGGATGTCCGCGGCGGCCGCGGCGGGCCACGACAGCTGGGCGATCTCCCTGCGCGGACATGGCGGCAGCGGTGGCACGGCTGCCCGAGCGGTGCTGAGCGACTATGAAGCCGACGTCGTCCGTGCCGCGCGCTCGATCCCCGGGCCCGTCGTGCTGATCGGGCATTCCATGGGCGGACTCGTCGTCCAACGGGCGGCCGTGGCGGCGGGGGCCGCCGCGATGATCCTGGTTGCTCCGCTTCCCCCGCGTCCCGCGGTGCACACGGTGCTGTCGGTACTGCGCCGGCAGCCGTGGGAAGTGCCGCGCTACCTGGCCGGCAGACCGCTCCGGCTGGGTCCTCATATGCTCCACGCCAAGCCGGACGCCCCTGGGACGGCCGAGCTGGGCAAGCGCCTGACGCCTGATTCCCCGCTCGTCCAGTACCAGTTCCTGTTCCACCTGCCGACGCGCGTGCCGCCGCTGCCGGCCCTGGTACTCGCCGCCGCCGAGGACCGGCTCGTCCCGTTCGTCTCCGTGCGGGCCACGGCGAAGCGCTATGAGGCGGACATCCGGGAGATCGAGGGCGTCGGGCACAGCATGATGCTCGATGCGCAGTGGCCCGAGGGCTGGAAGCAGATCGAGTCGTGGCTCGCGGACAACCGCGAGGCGGCAGCAGGCCGTTCGGGCCCCCCGCCCGCCGTGGGGGGCAGGGAAATGCGAGGACAGGAATGAGAAACCATGGTTGACAAGCGAGACGTGGCGTTCACTGCCGAGGGCGGGGTGACCCTGCGCGGGTGGTACTTCGTACCGGACGGCGAAGGGCCTCACCCGGCCATCTCCATGGCCCACGGCTATGCGGGCGTCAAGGAGCACGCCCTGGAGGGCTTTGCCCGCCGGTTCGCCGACGCGGGCTTCGCCGTACTGCTCCATGACCACCGCACGTTCGGCGCCAGCGACGGGGAACCCCGTCAGGACGTCAACCCGTGGGTGCAGGCCGAGGACTGGCGTCGGGCGATCTCCTTCCTGGAGGCGCAGCCGGAGGTCGATCCGGACCGGATCGGCGTGTGGGGCAGCAGCTTCGCCGGCGGGCACGCCCTCGTGCTCGGCGCCACCGACCGCCGCCTCAAGGCCGTCGTCGCGCAGGTCCCGAACATCAACGGCTACCGGCAGGCACAGCGACGGGTGCCTCCGCATCTCGTTCCCGCCCTCGAAGAGGGGTTCGCGGAGGAGGAGCGCGGCGCCGCCCGCGGGGAACCGCTCCAGTACCAGCAGGTCGTCAGCAGCGATCCGGCGGTCCGCGCCTCCTACTACTCCAGCGACGCGGTCGACTTCTATCTCCAGGAGCTGCCCGAGGGCGTCTGGGAGAACCGCGTGACCGTACGGTCCACCCGCATGGCGCGCATGTACGACCCCGGGGCGTTCATCCGTAGGGTGTCCCCCACGCCGCTGCTCATGATCGTGGCCAAGGACGACTACCTGACGGTGACGGACGTCGCTCTGGAAGCCTACGAGGACGCCCTCGAGCCCAAGAAGCTGATCCTCATTCCGGGTGGTCACTTCGACCCCTACGGCAGCCAGTTCGAACCCGCCAGTACGGAGGCGCTCGGCTGGTTCCGCGAACACCTCCGCGACACCACCGAAGGACAGGAGTAGGCCTTGGCCGGCAACAGGGATCTGCGCTACGCGGTCCACGTCTCACCCTCCATCCCGACGGCGATCAGCGATCTGCCGCCGGGAGTGGAACGGCGGATGTGGTCGCCCATCTCCTCGACGCTCGTCTACGGCGAGCGCGACGCGGTGCTCGTCGACCCGGTGATGACGGCCCAGCAGGCGGCCGCACTCGCCGACTGGGTGGAGTCGTTCGACCGGAACCTGACGACGATCTACGTCACCCACGGACACGGGGACCACTGGTTCGGCCTGGCGACCCTCCTGGAGCGTTTCCCGAACGCCCGGCCGGTCGCCACGCCGGCGGTCGTCGAGCACATGACGAAGCAGATGGACCCGGGCTTCGTCGAGAGCTTCTGGAACACACGGTTCCCGGGACAGATCCCGGACCGTCTCGTCGCCGCCGAGCCGGTGGAGGGGACGGCGCTCGAACTCGAGGACCGGGAGCTGACGATCGTGCCGCTCGGCCACACCGACACCGACGACACGACCGCGCTGCACGTCCCGTCGATCGGCCTCGTCGTCGCGGGCGACGCCGCCTACAACGACGTGCACCTCTACCTCGCCGAGTCCCCGCGTGAAGGCCGCGCGGCGTGGAAGGAGGCGATCGACGTGATCGCCGGCCTCGACCCCGCCCACGTCGTGGCCGGACACAAGCGTGCCGACCGGCCCGACTCCCCGGACATCCTCGCCGAGACCCGCGGGTACATCGACGACTTCGAGGAGTGCGTCGAGAGCACCGGCTCCACCGAGGAGCTGTACCAGGCGATGCTGAAGATCCACCCCGACCGCGTCAATCCCGGTGCTCTGTGGGGCTCGGCGCGTTCGGCCAAGGGCTGACATGGCTGCTGTGTCGACAGCAGTTGTGGGGCGTCAGCCGGCAAAGGCCTGCTGACGCCTTACAGACCACGCCGCCCCCCGCGGTGACTGCCCCGCAGTGTCGTGCGACAACCGGGCGTCAGGTCGATCATGCCAGCTGGGTGGCGAGGGGTATTTCCGCCCAGATGGTCTTGCCGGTGGGGGCGTGCCTGCAGCCCCAGCGCTGGGTGAGCTGGGCGACGATGAGCAGGCCCCGGCCCCCTTCGTCGAAGGCGCGGGCGCGACGCAGGTGCGGGGCTGTGCTGCTGCCGTCGCTCACTTCCACGATGAGTGACGTATCGCGGATCAGGCGAAGATGCACGGGCGGGTGGCCGTAGCGGATGGCGTTGGTGACAAGTTCGCTGATCACGAGTTCGCTGATGAAGGTGAGGTCGGCAAGGTTCCAGGCCAGTAGTTGGTCGTCGGCCAGCTTGCGTGCGTGGGCCACGACTGCCGGTTCGGCGATGAGATCCCATCCGGCCACCTGGCCGACGTCCAGTGCCCGCGTCCGAGCCAGCAGCAGAATGGCATCATCCGTGCGCAGATCGGGTCGCAGCGACTCCAGCGCCGTGTCACACGTGTCCTCCAGAGAATCGTGCGCATCGGCGAGGGCGTCTTGGAGCACGCTCCGTCCGACGTCCATGTCGCGGTCGATCCCTTCCACGAGGCCGTCGGTGTAGCAGGCGAGGATGCTGCCTTCCGGTATGTCGAAGTCCTTCGTCTCGAACGGTAGGCCGCCCACACCCAGGGGTGGTCCGACCGGGAGGTCGAGGGAATGCACGGTGCCGTCGGGAGTTGCCAAAGTCGGTGTGAGATGACCGGCCGTCGCCATGGAACAGAGGCGCGACACCGGGTCGTACACGGCGTAGAGACAGGTGGCTCCCACCTCGCCGTTCGGGCCGTCTGCCTCACCCGGCGTCGCCTCGCGGTCAAGGCGGAGTACGAGGTCGTCGAGCTGGGTGAGCAATTCGTCGGGCGCGAGATCGATGTCGGCCAGCGTACGGACCGCGGTGCACAACCGGCCCATGGTGGCGGAGGCCTCGATTCCGTGCCCGACCACGTCTCCCACGACGAGTGCGACCCGTGCGCCGGACAGCGGGATGACGTCGAACCAGTCGCCGCCGATGCCGATCGCGGGGTCGGCGGGCAGATAGCGGTGCGCGACTTCCACGGCTGCCTGGCGGGGCCCCTGAAGCGGCAACAGGCTGTTCTGCAGCGTGAGCGCGGTCCGGCGTTCGTGGGTGTAGCGGCGTGCGTTGTCCACACAGACGGCTGCCCGGGCCGCGAGGTCCTCGGCCAGCCGTAGATCGTCCTCGTCGAAGGGTTCCGGAGTGCGGTGGCGGATGAAGATCGCCACGCCCAGCGTGGTTTCGCGGGCCCGGAGCGGCGCGGCAATCGACGAGTGGAAGCCGTAGGCGTCGATGACACGGGCCCGTTCCGGGTCGTTCGTCGCCCACCAGCGCCTGGTGGTGTCATCGATGTAATGGGGCAGCGCGCGGCATGCGGCCAGCGCTCGTGCCGGCGGTGAATCCTCGGGATGGCTGTGCACCGTCCCGATCGGCATCACCGCCTCTGGGCAGCCGGGCAGCACGGACCGCTGGGCGACCCGGCGAAAGACCGGGCTGGAGGGAATCGTCTCCGTTGGATGGTCCCTCATGACACTGTCGAGGAGGTCGATGACGGCAAAGTCGGCGAAATGGTCCGTGCCGACTTCTGCCAGCTCCTCCGCAGTGCGTGTCAGGTCGAGGGTGGTGCCGATACGAAGGCCGGCATCGTTGAGGATGCTCAGCCGTTGACGTGCATGAAACTGCTCCGTGATGTCCGCCGGAGCGAGTGCTACCGCACGGGTCTGGCCGGTGCGGTCCTTCACCGGGTAGAGCGAGAACATCACCGCGCGGGTGTGGGCCTCGTCGGCTGGACGGAAATGTTCTTCCAGCCGCACTGTCCTGCCGCTCTGCCACACCTGCTCGACGGTTGCGTCGAGGCCTTCCAGGCCTTTGATGTGCTGCCCGGCTCGGGAGTAGCCGAGGGGCAAACCGAGCAATTCCCGCTCTGGCTTGCCCAGCGTGCGTGTCATGGCCGCGTTCACGGCCATCCGCAGCCCGTGACGGTCGTAGAGCGCCATGGGCAGCGGCAACTGCTCCATCGCCCAGCTCTTGATCTCTGTCATGTCCCAGGCGTCGGAGCCGCCGGTGCCCGTGGCCGCCGCCCAGTCGTGTGCCGGGCTCGCCAGGGACCACTGCACTTCCCCCCGCGCGTCCCACAGGGCGGTCGCCTCCAGGCCCACCCGCAGGAGGCGGCCGTCACGGTGCCGCACGGTGATCACGTCACGCCATGCCCGGTACTCGGCGCAGCAGCGCAGGACGGGATCCGGGAGAGGCTCCGGAAGCAGTCGCATCGCGTCCCGACCGATCACCTCGCCCGGCTCGTAGCCCAGAAGCCTCTGTGCCGCCGCGCTCCACGCGATCACGACACCTTGGCCGTCCACCGTGGCAAGCGCTGCCCGAGGCGGCCACGCCTGAACGGAAGCCGACGATGTGGCATCCCTGTCCATTGGTGCACCTCACGCCATGTCGCACCCGCGGTCCGCCGGGTCGGGTATCACCGCAACCCCAGCCTGCGCCTCCTCCTCGCCGTTCGCAAACAAGGCCTCGCCGCTCGCGGCGGACGGAAGCCCTGTCGCTGTCCCTCGCGGGTGCGCCCGCTCACGCCTCGAACACCACCGCGAGCCCCTGGCCCACCCCGATGCATATGGCGGCGACGCCGATGCCGCCGCCGCGCGCGGCCAGTGCGTGAGCCAGGTGGCCGACGATGCGTCCCCCGGAGGCACCGAGGGGGTGGCCGATGGCGATGGCGCCGCCGTCCACGTTCACCTTCTGGGGGTCAAGTTCGGGCCAGAGCCGCAGGCAGGCGATGCTCTGTGCGGCGTACGCCTCGTTGAGTTCGACGAGGTCGACGTCCGACCAGCTCTTGCCGGCGCGGGCGAGGGCGCGGTTGGCCGCCTCCACCGGAGCGATACCGAAGACGTCCGGGTCGTTGCCCGCCACTCCGCGTCCGATGACATGGGCCAGGGGCTGAGTGCCGGGCAGCGCGTGCTCGGCGCCGAGCAGCACTGCCGAGGCTCCGTCGCTGAGGGGGACGAGTTGCCCGCCGTGACGCTTCCACTCGCCACGAACGCCGGCTTGAGGCGGGCCAGGGCGGCCATGCTGGTGTCGTCGCGAATGCCCTCGTCGCGGTCCAGGTCGACGCCGGGTACGTCGATGATTTCCGCTGCGTAGGCGCCTTCGGCGAATGCGCGTGCCGCGTTGCTGTGGCTGTGCAGGGCGAAGGCGTCCTGTTCATCGCGCGGGACGGAGAATCGTTCCGCGAGGATCTCGGCCGTCTGACCCAAGGGGATGGTCCACTCCTTGGGCATGCGCGGGTTCACGAGCCGCCATCCCAGGGTTGTCGAGGCCATGGCCGTGTCGCCTGCCGGGTATGCCCGGTCGGGCTTGGGTACGACCCACGGTGCGCGGCTCATCGACTCGACGCCGCCGGCGAGCACCAGCGTCGCGTCGCCTGCCTCGATGGCGCGGCTGCCCTGGATGACCGCCTCGACTCCGGAGCCGCACAGGCGGTTCGTTGTCGTGCCGGGGACGGTCGGGAACCCTGCCGGCAACGCGCCCATCCGGGCCACATCGCGGTTGTCCTCGCCGGCGCTGTTGGCATTGCCGAACATGATGTCGTCGATCCGCCAAAAGGAGGATCCCAACCCCGCCAGCAAAGGTTACGGTGACATAGGTCGTCGTGACGCACTCCGTCTCGCGACGCCCGAAGAAGCCGCCGCGCTCGGCATGCCTGGGACCGGCCGTGGGGCCTCGGCGGGGCCCGCTGCCCTCCGTCCGTGGAGCCGGAGCCGTGGGATCCGCTTCGGGCGCACATGCCTCGCACACCCCCACAGGAGCATCGATGACTACTGAGACCGAGACAGGCGAGAGCGTCGGCCTTCCCGACTTCCCCGGAACACGCTCCGGGCGCTGCCCCTTCGATCCCCCCGCCGAGTACGCACAGTGGCGCTCGGGTCAGGGGCTCCAGCAGGTCCAGACCTCGATCGGCAGGAGCGCCTGGGCGGTGAGCCGGTTCGAGGACGCCAAGGTGGTGCTGAACGATCCGCGCTTCAGCGCGGACGCCCACCGGTTCCCCCAGTTGGTCAACAACGCACAGACTCCTGGCCAGACGCAGGTGTTCCCGCGCATGGACGACCCGGAGCACGCCCGTATCCGGCGGATGTTCACCGGCGAGTTCACGGTCAAGCGTGTTGAGGCGCTGCGGCCGCGCATCCGCGAACTGATCAACGGCCTCCTCGACGAGATGACCGGCCAGCGGCAGCGGCCGACGGACCTCGTGCGGGCCTACGCGCTGCCTGTACCGTCGCTGGTGATCTCCCTGGTGCTCGGGGTGCCCTACGAGGACCACCGGTTCTTCCAGGAGCAGAGCGGCGTCCTCAATCACCGAGAGGCGTCCCGGGAGGAGAAGATCGTAGCTAGCGAGGCGCTCTCCGCGTATCTCCTGGATCTGGTCGACCGCAAGGAGCGTGAGCCCGGTGACGACCTGATCAGCCGACTTCTCGTCGAGCGCGTCGCAACGGGAGAACTCAGTCGGCGCGAGCTGACCATCAACTGCCGGACGATCCTGTCCGCCGGGCACGAGACCACGGCCAACATGATCGGCCTCGGGACGCTGGCCCTCCTGGAGAACCCCGAGCAGGCCGCCCGTGTCCGCGACACCGACGACCCCAAGCTGATCGCGGGCGCCGTGGAGGAACTGCTGCGCTATCTGTCGATCATCCAGGAGCACGTCAATCGCGTGGCCACCGAGGACCTCACCGTCGGCGGTCAGCAGGTTCGCGCCGGCGATCTGCTGACCGTCAACGTGCCCGCCGCCAACCGCGACACCCACTTCGACGACCCCGACGTCTTCGACATCGACCGCACCGTCACGGGCAAGCACGTCGCGTTCGGCCACGGCATCCACCAGTGCCTCGGCCAGACGCTGGCCCGTGTCGAGATGCAGGAGGCCCTGTCGATGTTGCTCCGCAGGCTGCCGACCCTCCGCCTGGCCGTGCCGTTGGAAGAGGTGAGGTTCCGGCACGACATGGCCACCTTCGGCGTCCACGAGCTGCCGGTCACCTGGTAGTGACTCTCGATCATGCCTCCCGGACACCGCGGTGCCCGGGAGATCCCGCTGTGGCCGGTGCGTCGCGCGGCCCTGTGCGGGAACGGCGCCCACGGCGACGTTTGCGCGACCTCGCGGCCCGTGCTCCCGTCGCGGTGGCGCCGACTTCTCCGCCCCATCGGACGGCGCGGCCACGACCGTTCGGCGTTCGGTGAGTCCCTCCTACCCCCACACGAAAGATCCGAGGTCGACAAGCATGCACGTGACACTGGACGAGCCCAAGTGCGTTGCCGCCGGGCAGTGCGTCCTGGCCGCGCCCGAAGTCTTCGACCAGCGTGACGAGGACGGCGTCGCGATCCTGCTGGACGCGGACCCTCGCGAGGAATTGCACGCCGGGGTACGCGAGGCGGCCGCGATCTGCCCGGCTGCGGCGATCCACCTGGCGGAGCGGTGAGGCGCATCGTGGTCGTCGGCGCCTCGGCGGCTGGCCTGGCGGCGGCCGAGACGCTGCGCCGTGAGGGCTTCGACGGCTCTCTCACTTTGATCGGCGACGAACCGTACCTGCCCTACGACCGCCCACCCCTGTCCAAGCAGTTCGTGACCGCGGGTTGGGACGCGGAACAGCTCATGCTGCGCGCTCCCGCCGACATCGACGCCCTCGGCCTCGACCTGCGCCTCGACGTCGCCGCCACGGGTCTCGACCTCCAGAAACGCGCGGTGGCACTGGCGGACGGCTCGGCGGTGCCGTACGACGGACTGGTCATCGCCACCGGAGTACGTCCGCGTCGGCTGCCCGGTGAGGGCGCGCACGTGCTGCGCACCCTCGACGACGCCCGCGCTCTGCGCGACGGGCTGCTGACCGCCCGACGGCTGGTCGTGGTCGGTGCCGGGTTCCTGGGCGCCGAGGTCGCCGCTGTCGCCCGGCAGCGCGGCTGCGCGGTGACGCTGCTGGAACCAGCTCCGGTGCCGCTGGCCCACGCCGTCGGCGAGGAGGTCGGCCGGGCACTGGCGATGGCCCATCGGAACCATGGGGTAGACCTGCGCACCGGGGTCACGGTGACCCAGGTGGCCGAGGACGGAGTGCGGCTGGCCGACGGTGAAGTCGTCGAGGGCGACGAGATCCTGGTCGCAATCGGCTCGCTGCCGAACACCGACTGGCTGGAAGCGAGCGGTCTGACAGTCCGCGACGGCGTCGTCTGCGACGAGTACTGCGAGGCCGCGCCGAACGTATACGCGGCCGGGGATGTCGCCCGTTGGCGCAACCCGCTGTTCGGCCTCTCCATGCGGATCGAACACCGCACCAACGCCGCAGAACAGGGAATGGCCGCGGCCCGCAACCTCCTCCGCCCTGACGCGCTCCAGCCCTTCGCGCCGGTGCCGTACTTCTGGTCCGACCAGTACGGCATGAAGATCCAGGCCTACGGCTACATCCGCGACCATGACGAGGCACTCGTCCTCGACAACGACCAGCTTCTCGTCGTCTACCGCAAGGCGGACCGCCTGGTCGGCGTCCTCGCCGCCGACATGTCCCCCAGGACACTGCGCGCCTGGCGCGCCCTCATCGCGGCTCGTTCCCCCTGGACCAGCGCACTCACCACGGCTGCCTGACCGAAGGGATTCCCATGACCACCACCGATCTGCCGGCCTTCCCCGGCGAACGCACCGCACGCTGCCCCTTCAACCCGCCCGCCGCCTACACGCGTTGGCGGGAGGAGGAAGGTCTGCGGCGGGTGAACTGGAACGGCCACACGGTCTGGGCCGTGAGCCGGTACGAAGACATCAAGACCGCCATGACCCACCCGGCCATCAGCGCCGAAGTTCTCGGCGTATTGCAGGGCCACGGAAACAACGACGGCCCCAACGCGCCCGAGACCTTCCCCCGCATGGACGACCCCGAACACGCCCGGCTGCGACGCATGCTCACCAAGGACTTCACGGTCAGGCGGGTCAACGCGATGCGCCCGCGGATCGAAGAGATGGCGAACCACTTCATCGACACGATGGTCGCCAAGGGCCAGCCGGGCGACCTCGTCCAGGACTACGCCCTGCCGGTCCCGTCATTGGTGATCTCGCTGCTGCTCGGCGTCCCCTACACCGATCACGACTTCTTCCAGAGCATCACCGCCACCCTGATGAACATGAACACCCCGCCCGAGGAGAAGGCCAGGGCTTCCCGGGAGTTCTTCGGCTACATGATGGAGCTGGTGGCCCGCAAGGAGAGGGAACCCGGTGACGACCTGATGAGCCGGGTCGTCCGTGAGCACGTGCAGACCGGCGAGCTGCGCCGCGAAACGGCGGCGATGAACGGCCAGATCCTGCTCAACGCCGGCCACGAGACCACCGCCAACATGATCGCCCTCGGCACGGTCGCCCTGCTGCAGAACCCGGACGAGGCCGCAAGGGTCCGGGACACCGACGACCCGGCTGTGATCGCGAACGCTGTCGAGGAACTCCTGCGCTACCTGACGATCGTGCACAGCCTGATCGCCCGCATCGCCAAGGAGGACGTCGAGATCGGCGGCACACTCGTCAAGGCCGGCGAAGGGCTGATCATGAACCTGCCCGCCGGTAACTGGGACTCTGCCTTCACCGCCGAGCCCGGGACGCTGGATCTCGACCGGTCCGCCCGCGGGCACCTCGCGTTCGGGCATGGCGTGCACCAGTGCATCGGCCAGACGCTCGCCCGCGCCGAACTCCAGATCGCTCTGCCCACCCTGCTGCGCAGGCTCCCCGAACTGCGGCTCGCGGTGCCGATCGAGGAGATCCGGTTCAGAAACGACATGAGCATTTACGGCGTGCACGAACTGCCCGTCAGCTGGTGAAGGACGAGAAGAGGAGACACCATGAGCGATCTCCGTTTCGACGGCAGGGTGGCAATCGTGACCGGTGCGGGCGGCGGGCTCGGCCGGCAGCACGCGCTGCTGCTCGCGTCCCGCGGGGCGAAGGTGGTCGTCAACGACGTCGGCGGGTCGGTGGCCGGTGAAGGGCGGGACGCCGGGCCGGCCGAGACCGTCGCGCAGGAGATCCGCGATCACGGCGGCGAGGCCGTTGCGGACACCCACAGCGTTGCCACGCCGGACGGCGGCGAAGCGATTGTCCGCACCGGACTCGACGCTTTCGGCCGCGTCGACATCCTCGTCAACAACGCGGGCATCCTGCGCGACGCGCTGTTCGAGGACCTGACTCTTGAACTGCTGGAGCCGGTCCTCGACGTGCACGTCAATGCCCTGTTCCACGTGACCCGGCCGGCCTGGCGGATCATGCGGGACCAGGGGTACGGCCGCGTCGTGAACACCACCTCGGCCGTCGGCCTGCTCGGCAGTCCGCGCAAGAGCAACTACGGCACGGCCAAGGCGGGGGTGGCCGGCCTCACCCGCGTCCTGGCCCTGGAGGGCGCCGGGCACGGAATCAAGGCCAACGCCATCGCCCCCATCGCGGCCACCCGCATGCTCACCCAACACCTGGGCGACACCGCCGACGGCCGCCCCAGGCACGATGCCGCCACCACGGCCATGATGGACGCCGTCGTCGGCAGCCTCGACCCCGCACTGGTCTCTCCCGTCGTGGCCTTCCTCGCCCACGAGGACTGCCCTGTCACCGGCGAGATCTACACCGCCGGAGCCGGCCAGGTCGCTCGCTTCTTCACCGGCAGAACCCGGGGTTACCACCATCCAGCACTGTCGATGGAGGATGTCCGGGACCATCTCGCCGAAATCCGCGACGAGACCGGCTACACCGTCCCCGACGGTCCCGGCGAGGAAATCGCCCAGCTTCTGCGCGTCATAGCGGTCCAGTCTCAACGCGCCACGGAGTAGGCATCGCGTTGCCTGGAATCCGGCACGCGGAATCCTGCGCGCCACCGTAGCCCCCCGGCGGCCACGTCGGCCGATCCAGCGGCCTCCGCCAACGTCAGCACGATGCCGCTCAGCATGCCCCTCGCGATCGTCGTGGTCTCGATCGCCCCGATCGCGGCTGACGTCATCAAGAAAGCACCGGACGAGGAAGCTCGTCGCGGCCGATTGCACAGAGAGGACATGGTTCCGTGCACCACGCAACCGACCAGACCGACCTGCCCGCGTTCCCAGGAGCGCGCTCCCAGCGCTGCCCCTTCGACCCGCCCGAGGCATACGCGGGCTGGCGTAAGGCGGAGGGGCTGCAACGCGTCCGGCTGTCGAACGGCGGCACCGGGTGGGTGGTCAGCCGCTACGAGGACGTACGGACGGTGTTGGCTGATCCCAGGATCAGCGCCGACGCCCGTCGGTTCCCGGAGCTCCGTTCGAACGCGGAGGGCAAGCCGGATGCGTTTCCGCGGATGGACGACCCCGACCACGCCACCGTGCGGCGCATGCTCACCAGCGACTTCACCGTCAAACGAGTCACGGCGATGCGCCCGAAGATCGAGGAGATGGCGAACGGCTTCCTCGAAGAGATGATCAGCAACGGGGCGCCGGCGGACCTTGTCCGCGCCTACGCGCTGCCCGTCCCGTCCCTGGTGATCTCACTCCTGCTCGGTGTTCCCTACACCGACCACGAGTTCTTCCAGAAGCACAGCAGCACCCTGATCTCCGTCACCGCCACCACCGAAGAAAGGGCAGCGGCAAGCGCGGCGCTCTTCGGCTACCTGCTCGACCTGGTGACACGCAAGGAAAAGGACCCCGGCGACGATCTCATCAGCCGCCTGCTCACCGACCGCGTCGCCACCCGTGAACTCAGCCGCGAGGCCGTCGCCATGAACAGCCAGATCCTGCTGCTCGCCGGGCACGAGACCACCGCCAACATGATCGCCCTGTCCACGCTGACCCTGCTGTGCCACCCCGAGCAGGCCGCCCGTATGTGCGACACCGACGACCCGGCCGTGATAGCGAACGCCGTCGAGGAACTGCTGCGTTACCTGACCATCTCGCAGAACCAGGTCAACCGCATCGCCGCCGAGGACCTCACCATCGGCGGCCAACAGCTCCGCGCCGGCGATCTCCTCACCGTCAACCTGCCCGCCGCCAACCGGGACCCGTCCTTCCTCGACCACCCCGACGTCCTCGACATCACCCGCGACACGCGTGGACACCTGGCTTTCGGACACGGCACTCACCAGTGCCTCGGCCAGCAACTGGCGCGCGCCGAAGTGCAGATCGCGCTGCCTGTCCTGTTCCGGAGGCTTCCCGGCCTCCGGCTTGCGATTCCCTTCGAGGACGTCATATTCCGGCACGACATGTCCGTCTACGGCGTGCACGAACTCCCCGTCAGCTGGTGACGCGATCGCGTGGCGACTCAACGCTCCAGAATGAACCGGACGTGACGCGTCCACGGGCTGCCCCGCACACGAATCCCGCGCTCGTCTTCGGCTTTCTGGCACTGGCCGGAATGGTGTTCGCGATGCTGCAGTCGCTCGTCGCCCCGGCTCTGCCGACCATGGCTGCCGACCTGAGGACCTCGACCGCGGACATCAGCTGGCTCGTGACCGCCTACCTGCTGGCCGCCGCTGTCGCGACGCCGATCGCGGGCCGCCTCGGCGACATGTTCGGCCGACGCCGCGTGCTTCTCATCGTCCTGGGCCTGCTCGCAACCGGCGCCCTGGTCGCCGCTCTGGCCGGCAACCTCGCCGTCCTGGTGACGGGCCGTGTCCTGCAGGGAGCGGGGGGAGCGATCCTGCCGCTGGCATTCGGCATAGTCCGTGACGAGTTGCCGCGCGAACGGGTCGGCGTCGCTGTCGGCCTGCTGTCCGCACTGCTCGGGACCGGCGGGGGACTCGGGTCGGTACTGGCCGGACCGATCACCGAGCACCTGTCCTGGCACTGGCTGTTCTGGTTCCCCCTGATCATGATCGCCGTCGCCGCCGCGGGCATCGCGTACGGCATCCCGGAATCCCCGGTACGCGCATCCGACCGCATCGACGTGCCCGGCGCGTTGCTGCTGTCCTCCGGCCTGGTCTGCCTGCTCCTCGCGCTCAGTAAAGGCGACGGCTGGGGCTGGACCAGCGGCACCGCACTCGGGTCGCTCGGTGGGGCGGCGGTTGTGCTCGCCACGTGGGTGGTGGTCGAACTGCGCGTCCGCGCACCGCTGGTGGACATGCGCATGCTCGCCAACCGGGGTGTGTGGACGACCAACATCGCAGGCATATCGTTCGGGGTCGTCACGTTCGGCTCCTTCCTGCTAGTGCCCCTCCTGCTCCAACTCCCGACCGCGACTGGTTACGGCCACGGCAAGTCCGTCAGCGAAGCGGGTCTGTACCTGCTTCCCGCATCCATGGCGATGGTCGTCTTCGCGCCACTGTCCGGGGTCCTGGATCGCCACTTCGGCGCCAAACTCCCTTTGACACTGGGCATCCTCATGGCCGCGGCCTCATTCGTTCTGCTGGCCGTCGCCCATGACGCGGCGTGGCACATCCTGACCGCGGTCACAATGATCGGCATCGGCATCGGTCTGGGATCCTCCGCCATGACCAACGCCATCCTCGCGACCGTCCCCCCGACCCAGACCAGCGTGGCCACCAGCATCAACACCCTCGCCCGCACCATCGGCGGCAGCATCGGCACGGCCGTGCTCGCCGCGATCCTCTCGGCGACCACCTCTGCCCGGCACGTGCCCTCCGAAGCCGGGTTCACCGCGGGCTTCTGGATGTGCGCCGGCGCGCTCGGTGTCGCCTTCCTCGCCGCCCTCATGCTCCCTGCCGGCCGCCGCCGCTGGGTCGTTCAGCCCTCCGACGCGAGCCCCGGACGCCGGTCTGGACCATGAGGGGGTCTCGGTACCGTGTCACACAACCTCCCGAGATGGGCTTGGAATCCGGTTGGTACGGACCACGAGCCGGCTCAGCCAGGGCTCTCACGCCGACGTACTCGGCGCAGTCCATGCTCGGGCGGTCATTGCCTGTGTCGGGGGCATCGACGCGCTGACGCTCGCCTCCCATCGCGCCAGCACCGCATTTGCCCACACGACCAACGGGTCTCCACGGCAACAGTCGCTTTCCGAGAACGGTCCGTCCGGGCGTGTCACGGCGGTCGAGATCACGGCAACCGCCTTCGCAGACACCGGCTCTGCGCATCGCTGCTTCAGCATCGCGGCTTCAGCATCGCGGCTCACTGTGGCGGGAGATCGGGTGTGCCGACGCCGGCGGTGGCGGAGGTGCGCATCGTCGACGCGATGCTGAAGTGGGGATCGGAGGAAGGCGGGACTGCTGTCGTGCTCTTGTGTTGGATAACCGCTGCCGCATTCACCCTCGGGCGCAACCTGGAGCCGGCAGGTCCACCTGACTACACTCGGGGCCGGGGTTGTCGCGCCGAGCATGAAGACACCCCGGCGCGGCCCTCGGCGGCGGTTGTGCACGCGGATGCCCATGGGAGATGCAGGACAACGTGGCGCACAACGTGTCCGTGATGATCGCGCGATCCCAACCGTCGTCCGCCAAGTGCTGATGGAACGCACCAGTTGTCGCTGAAGCGGTCGTAGCGGCCCCGTGTGACCTGGCACCCGCTCGGCAGCGTTGCCGACGGCGCACTCCACGCAGGGAACCGCTCCGAGCCGAACCCGGAGACGAAGCTTGTCGGCTGACCGAGCGCGAGACGAGGTGTTGACCCACCTGGCGGTCGGCCTGTCCAAGGCCGAGATCGCCACTGCGGACGGCATGTCGGAGGCGACTCTGGAAACCGCAAGAACGGCCTCGTTTTCCCGATGACGCCGCTCAGTGAGCCGATTCGAGATCCGGGTCCGGGTCCGCGTCCGGGCTGCGCCGGCCTGCGTCCGGTGCGGCCTTCCTGCGACGCTTGCGAACGACGATGGTCACGGCGAGGGCGCCGAGCAGTCCCACGACGAAGATCACGCCGCCTGAACTTTTCAAGCTGGAGAGGACGCCAAGGGCGAACAGGATGGGCAGCACGGTCGAAATGGTGGCCCCGGCAGCCACCGGGGGAAGGAACGTGCGGTAGGACATGCGGGCGGCGCCGGCCACGGCGGGTACGAAGCCGCGGACGAGGGGGATCAGACGTCCGACGAAGACCGCTCGGGTGCCGTGTTTGAGTAGCAGCGCACTGGCCTTGTCCCAGCCTTCCGCGCCACGCTTCTTGATGAGCTTGGTCTCGCGTAAGGCCGGGCCCAGGCGGCGGCCGAGTTCGAATCCGATCACGTTGCCCGCGATGGAGAAGACCGTGGCCACCGTCCACAGGAGGAGGAACTCGGGCACTGAGTCGACGGTGGAGGAGGCGATCAGCATGGCCGCCTCTCCGGGGAGGAAGAGTCCGACGCCGACGATGGCCTCGCCCAGAGCTATCAGGGCAGCTCCCGCGAGTACCACGGGTTGCGGCGACGACTGAAGCCAGTCGAGCACATCGGAAAACATCAGCTGTATCCCTTCAATGAATCTTGATGTACATGCTGGGCTGTTGCCGATTCCGTGAGAGAGGCCTCAGGACGCATCCGGGGATAAACCGCGAGAGCGCGTGTGGTGATGAGGGACGGAGCATGTGAAGTTCCGCATTGCCGTTGAGAGTGCTCGGCAACGTATCCATGGCCAGAGGCGATTCCGCTGCCTGACGAGCACGCCGATGATGTGTGGGGGACATGGATCAGGCCTACGCGTGTGGGGCGGCGGCCGCGACGGCTGTACGGAACGCGTGAGCATGCGGGATGGGTCGAGCCTGGGCATCGGTGCATCGGCAGCCGTTGTCACGGCCCACGTCACGAGGACTGGCCGTTCGTGGACGCCGAAATAGGCCTGGCTGCGCAGTTGCTCGGGGTCGTTCATGCAGGCATGCGCCGCTGATGCCTTCCGTTGCATTGTCCGCTGGCTACCAGATGCGGAACCGCGGATGTTCGCGCTGACCCGAGGGGTGAAGCAAGGCAGAGGCAGTCGTCATCGATTCCGGCCGGAGTCCTCATCGATACTCCTGTTGATGTGGGGGGATTGTCGCTTCACGGCGCTCAACGGCCATGCGGGAGGCCTCGTGGGGAGCTGAGCGGCCCATAGGTCAGGAAGACCTAGGTCACTTTAACCATGCTCCAGGCGGATCCGAATCCTCCTCTTGGCCGATCCGAGATGCCCGAGTCATGTGGATAGGGTCGCAGCCGGGGCGGTCTGCCCAGTCCCGTCTCATAGGCGAACACGACGGCCTGCGCACGGGCTCGAGCGCCGATCTCGGCGAGGATGCTGCTGGCATGGGTCTTGACTGTGGCCGGCGCGATGCACAGGCGCTCGGCGATCTTCCTGTTGCTTCAGCCGGAGGCGAGCGCGGTGAGCACTTCACGTTCGCGCCCGGTGAGGTGGGACAGCCTGCGCTTCCGCTTGAGACTGTGGGCGGAGTCTTGTTCGCGGACCGCGTCGATGAGCTCGCGCGTCAGACGGGGAGAGAGGACGGAGCCCCCCGTGAGCGACGACGCGGACGGCTGCTCGGCGCCGGTCTCCTTGTGCAGGGCGGCGCTCTGGCCGCGGATGCCGGTGACCAGGTCCTTGGTTGCCTGACTGGTCGGCGCGCTTGCGGGGATTACGCCGATCAGGGAAACGTCGCCGATGTGGTTGAACGCCGTGCCGCGCACCGAGGCGATGTCGCCCAGTTTGCCCAGCAGCGAGGTCGCCTGTTCGGCTGCGGCCTTGGGGTCGTCACTGTCGCCTGCGTTGACGACGACAGTCAGTGGGCCGCTGAAGCTCGGTCCGAAGCCTTCGCTGAGGGTGTCGTAGGCGACGCGCTGGGTGCTGCCTGGTGCACGCCTGGAGTCGTCGGGCAAGGGGCCAGACGCAAAGATGTGGCGGGCAGCGCCAGCAGGGTCAGGCCGGCCTCGGAGACGGCGTGGACCTTGACCGGGTTGCGGGTGACGAACTGCGCCCAGCGCACGCCCAACGCCTGGCCCTCGCCGCGCTCCAGTGCCTTCATCCGGCGGGTCAGCAGCTTGTATTTCATGATCCGCATCCCGGCGAAGCCGAGCATGGCGGGCAGCAGGGTCAGTGCGATGACGACCGCGACGGTGACGGCGAAGGCAAGGCCCCTGGAGATGAGCGAGTGGATGCCGATGACGCTCAGGTCGCTCAGGGCGACGACCACGGTCAAGCCAGCGAAGACGACCGCCGAGCCCGCGGTGCCCAGGGCCCGCCCGCAGGCTTCCTCGGGCTTCCTCGGGTTCGTGGCCGTCGCGGATCTCGTTGCGGTAGCGGGAGGCGATGAACAGGGCGTAGTCGATGGCCACCGCCAGGCCCCGCATCGGCGCCAGGGTGGAGGCCTGGGAGGCCATGTCGAAGAACTGGGTGGCGATGGTGGGCGAGAGGACGGCCGCGCCCACGCCGAGGATCGCGGTGAGCAGCGGCAGTCCGGCCGCGATCAGTGATGCCAAGGTGATCACCAGGGCGACGGCGGCGACAGCGAGGCCGATCAGTTCGGCCGCCTTGCTCTTGGCTTCGTCCTTGACGGCGTTGACGCCCAGACTCACCGTCAGGCCGGCCTTCTCGTCCTGGGCGACGACATCGGCCTTGACATCGTGGGCGGCGTCGCTGACGTCCGTCTGGGCGCGACCTGGTACGTCACCTGAGCTTAGGCGATGGTGCCAGACTTGCGCTTCGCGATCAGGGACTCGATCTCGGTCTTGTTGGTGGCGGAGGTCAGCTTCTGCCCGCCCGGCGCCCTGAACTCCACCCGCGCGGTGGCGCCGTCGGCGGATGCCTGCGGGAACTCCTTCTTGAGCAGATCGATCGCCTGCTGCGACTGGGTGCCCGGAAGGCTCAGGCCCTCCGTGGTGCTGCCGGTGGAGCTCATGGCACCGATGCGGGATGCGGGTCGGGAGACCTTGCGGTTTCGCTAGGCCGAACATCCCGGCTTGTGCAGCAGCTTTGTGCTTCCCGAACGATGATCTGGCGCGGACGCTTACTGGTTGTCCCCCGAAAGCCTTGGTTTCTCGGCTTCATCCCGTGCATCGGAGCCGACTCGACCGGGTGGTGACCCGCCAGGACGTCATCAGCTGTGCGTCGGATCCACTTGGCTGTCTGCGCCCGCGTTCGCCTCGACCTCGGCGCGGATGTCGGCCAGCCAGGCCCTGTCCCAGTCGATCCGATCCATCCCGTGCTCAAGCGTCAAGAGGCTCCAGTGCTCTGCCCGTGCCGCTGCCAGTATCGCGGTTCTCTTCCGGTCCCCGGCCAGTATGTTGTCCCGGGCGTCCAGGATCCGGAGCTGCTCCTCGGGCGTCAGCCAGTCGAAGTGCACCAGTCGCGCCATGAACTCCCGTGCGTTGTCGCCCGTGTCTTCGGGGAGTTCAGCCAGCATGTCGTGCAGCAGTTCACGGCCGACATCAGTGATCGAGTAGATGTGGCGAGGTGGTGTGCCTTCGTGCTCCTCGGCCCGTCGCAGCACTGCCGCGGCTGCGACGAACTGGCGCAGCCGCGGGTAGAGGGAGTTGTTCGACAGTGTGTGACCTGTCGCTGCCTCGATTTCCCTGCGCAGTTCGTAGCCGTGCCGTGGGCCACGAGCAAGCTCTGCCAGGAGGAGGACGTCAATCCACGTGGGAGAAGGTTACTGTGACTTAGGCCACCGTCGGCCCCACCCTGTCGGCGCGACTGCGGGCGTGAGGGCGGAGCGGCGAGCGAGTGTGCGGCAGCGGCGGCAGACCGGGCGGCACGCTGAGCCGCTCTGTCCGCAGGCGTGCGGGAGCAGGGGGTCCTCGCCGTACAGTGTCGATCAGACGACGGGCAGGACCAGGGGCGATGACGACGCCTCCGGGAGCCACGGCGCGGAGGCCGCCGTCACTTCGTCAGGTACGCCGTTCTTGAGGAGCAGTTCGTCGGCGTCGGCTCAGAACGGTCCAGGCATGGCTGTCGAGCCCGACGGGGGCAAGCACCAGCATCCGGGGATGGGGGAGGTACGTCGCCGTATGCGATGCGGCGACCGTCTCGATCGAGGTCAGAAGCTGCCCAGCGCCGCGATGAGCCGGATTGTGCCCCGCCCGTGTGCCCTGATCGGGTTGGATCAGGGCACACGGGCGGGTGGCAGCGGTTGGCGAGCCAGGCGGGTGACTGCCGTGGGGCGGGCGGGTACGGGCTTCGGGAGCCTGGTAGGGGCGGAGGGCCTCGACGACGGTGCAGCGGCCGATGTCTTGGGCAATCCGCTGGGAGGACAGCCGAGACAGAGGGGCAGGTGTCGTCAGGCCAGCTGGGATCTGCCGCCGACCCGTGCCCGCGGCGCGCACGACGCTCCACGGCCCACGAGGTCATCCGGGGTTGCCGAGCGGCGATCGCCCAGGCTGCCCGAGGCCGATCGGTGGAGGTCTCGACGACGACCTCAGTCCGGATGCACAGGACATTCTCCGCAGGTTCAGAATGTCCTCGGCCGCGCCAGTAGACGCGTGCAGCCTTCCGATCTCACGGCACAGGGACCTGCCTCAGCCGACCCGTCACGACCATCCGTCGGCGTACCAGGCACGTCTCCTCGCACTTCACGACGAAACCGTCCAGCCTGGCCCGTAGAGGACCAGGGTGGACGGTCGGGCTGCCGTCGGCCGAGGGGAGGCGGCGCGTGGGTCAGTCGTTGGTGAGGACGACCTTGAGGGCGCCGGTTTCGGCGCTGCGGGTGAAGATGTCGTATCCCTTCATCGTGTCGCTCAGGTCCAGGCGGTGGCTGATGAGCTGGGTGGCGTCGAGGGCGCCGGTGGCGATGGAGTTCATCAGCTGGGGGATGGTGAGGCCGGAGGGGATGCCGGTGGTGATGGTGACCTGCTTGGCCCAGAGCTTCTCCAGGTGGAGGGTGGCGGGGCCCTCGTGGACGCCGATGTTGGCGACGCGGCCGCCGGAGCGGACCAGGTCGGCGGCGAGTTCGAAGGCGTCGGGGAAGCCGACGGCCTCGATGGTGACGTCGGCGCCGTAGCCGTCGGTGAGCCGGGCGACCAGGTCGTGGACCTCGTCCTCGCCGACGGCGTGGGTGGCCCCGAGTTTGAGGGCCATCTCGCGGCGGGCGGGGGTGCGTTCGACGACGACGATGTTGCGCGGGGAGAACAGCTTGGCGGTCACCGTCGAGGACAGGCCCACCGGACCGGCGCCGACGATGACGACGGTGTCGCCGGGCTGTACCCGGCCGTTGAGGACGCCGACCTCGTAGCCGGTGGCGAGGATGTCGGTGAGGAACAGGACCTGCTCGTCGGTCAGCTCGTCGGGGATCTTGTAGACGGAGTTGCGGGCGAAGGGGATGCGGGCGTACTCCGCCTGGACGCCGTCGATGGTGTGGCCGAGGGCCCAGCCGGCGTGGACGCACTGCCCGTACATGCCGGTGGTGCAGAACCGGCAGTAGCCGCAGGCGCTGACGCAGGCGGCCAGGATCCGGTCGCCCGGCCGCACGTTCGTGACCGACGAGCCGACCTCCTCCACGACGCCGGTGGCCTCGTGACCCAGGACGGTGCCCGGCCGCACGGTGGGCACGCCGCCCTTGATGATGTGGGAGTCGGTGCCGCAGATCGTGGTGTGGGTGACGCGCATGAGGAGGTCGGTGTCCTCGGTCAGCGTCGGCATCGGGTGATCCCGGTACTCGATCCTGCCCGGTCCGTCGTAGACGAGTGCCTTCATGTCCAACTCCTTTGTTGAATGGCGGTGCGGTGGTGCGGTGGTGCCGGGCGTCAGATGCCGGGCCCGTGGAGGCCGAAGCGCAGGTCGGGATCGCCCGGGGTCCAGGTGTTCGTCACCTGGGAGCGGTGTCCCATCCGTGCGACGCGGTCGATCAGTTGGTTGCCCAGCTGCAGCTGGGCCGGTTCCCACCGCTTGAGGGCGGTGGGGATGTCGCCGCCGAACGCGCGCAGGTGCTCGTAGAGCGTCCAGGCGTCGTCGGCGGCCTTGGCCGTGCCGGCGGCGGCGTGCGGGCGGGCGGCGAAGGCGGCGTCACCGATGATCGCCACCCGCCCCTCGGCCATCGCCGGTATGCGGGTGTCGAACACGACCTGGAGATACGGCTGCTCGGTGCGGATGACCGTCTCGGCCGCCGCGGGCGCCAGCGACTCCTCGGCCGTCGCCCGCATCTCGTCGACGAAACGCTGCTGCACCTGACCGGGATGGACGGAGACCGGGCACTCGAAGCCCCGCAGGTCCGTGGTCAGCTCGTCGAGCGGCGGGCCCGCCGGCACATTGCGGTACCAGACGTAGTTGAGCAGCCGCTGCCCCGCCTCGATCCCACCGTCGAGGCCGGGGATCGGGTAGAGGACGATGTGGGTGTCGCGGGCCACGCTGTACGTCAGCGCCTCGCCCAGCAGCCGCCGGGTCTCCTCGCTCACCTCGCCCTCGGGGACGGTGCCGCGCCAGCCCACGTATCCGGAGTAGGTGCGCTGAAGGTCCGGGAAGAGCCGCTTGCGGGCGGTGGAGCTGATGCCGTCGGCGAAGACCACCAGGTCGGCGGTCTCGGTCCGGCCGGAGACGAACCGCAGCGTCACGCTGTCGGCGTCCTGGTCGAAGCCGGCGCAGAACTCGCCCAGGTGATAGCGGTCGGTCCCGAAGTCGTCGAGCAGCGCGCGGTAGATCGTCGACCAGGACGAGTAGCGCCACTCCACCGGATCCTCGTGCAGCACGTCGTTGCGCTCGCCCAGGTAGCGCAGGTGGCGCGTCACCGTGCTCAGCTTCTCGATGCGCTGCGCGCTGCGTTCGCCGAACCATTTCATGGTGGTGGGCTGCAGCACGATCCCGCCGCCGCGGTTGTCCAGGAGGGTCGGTGTGCGCTCGTAGACGTCGACGGTGAAGCCCAACTCGCGCAGCAGCAGTGCACTCGTCAGTCCTCCGATGGAGCCGCCGACCACTGCGGCCCGCAGGCCCTTGTAGCTGTCCACCGTGGATTCCTCTCGCCCAGGGGGTGGTGAACGCCATCGTGGTTCCGTCTGGTCCCGTTGTAACATGTGTCATCTCACAGTGATTCGCCGTTAACATGGCCTTGTGCACAGCCCTCGGTGCTCGTGGGGTGCCGTACGAGGAGGTACCAATGATTTCTCCGGCCTCCGCGCGCCCGGATCTTCTGCGCTGGATGAGTGCCATCGACGAGCTGGCCATCGCGGTGAACCAGCAGCGTGATCTGCCCGGCCTGCTCCAGCAGATCGCCCGCACGGCCTGCGACCTGCTCGGCTACGAGAGCGCGGCCGTGCTGCTCGTCGACGACGACCGCGTGGCCCTGCGGATCGAAGGCTCATGGGGACTGAGTGACAGCTACCTGCGACTGGTGAACGAGGAGTCCCCGCTGCTGCTGGCGCCCGAGGGAACGTTCGTGGCCAGCCCTTCCCGTCGGGCCTTCGTCGAGGGGGCGCCGGTGATCATCGAGAACATCGCCCGGGACCCCTCGTACGGCCCCTGGGCCAAGGCAGCCCAGGAGCACGGACACCACTCCATGGCCGCGGTGCCGCTGCGCAACCAGGGCGAGACCGTTGGCACGATGAACGTCTACGGCGGTGATCCGCGCCGCCTGGGACCGGGGGGACGGGAGCTGCTGCAGGTCCTCGCCAGCCACGCCGGCATCGCCCTGGAGACCAGCGCTCAGCTGGAACGTGACCGCCTCCGCGTCCGCGAGCTCAGCTCCCTGAACGAACTACTGCGCCAGCACGCCGCCATCCACGACCGGTTCATCGGCGTCGCCCGGCGCGGTGGCGGCCTCACCGACATCGCCGCCGCCCTGGCCGAGACCACGGACCGGGCGGTGGCCGTGCAGGACGTCTCCGGGCAGGTCCTGGCCACCGTGCCCCGCGCCGGGGTGTCGGTCCGGCCGCCGGACTGGCTGTCCTGGCCCCAGCAGCAGGGCGGCCGCTCACTGCTCGACCTGGTCGCCCACGCCACCCCGGTGACGGCCGCCCCGGAATTCCCCGGGCTGCTGGCCGGGCCGGTACGGGTCGGGGAGGAGACACTCGGCGTGCTCTGGCTGGCCGGCGAGAGCGAGGGCGACGACCTGCGGCTGCGCGCGATCGAGCAGGCGGCGGTGGTGCTCGGCCTGGAGATGCTGCGCCGCCGCGCCGTCGTCGACGCACAGTGGCAGCTGAAGGGAGACCTCGTCTCCGAGCTGGCGAGCGGCACGCTCACCGACCCGGCCGCCGCCATCGCCCGCGGCGACCGCCTCGGCAGCGACCTGCGCCTGCCGCAACGTGTCCTGGCCGTCCGCCCCGAACAGCCCGGCGAGACGGTCACCGCGCAGCTGCTGCGCCTGGTGCAGTCGCTCGTGCTGTCCCGGCCGCGCCCCAAGCCGCTGCTCGCCCTGCGTGACGGTGCGATCGTGATCGTCGCGCCGGTGGCGGACCCGGCCGACGCGGAGGAATTCGCCCGGCACATCCGCACCGTCGCCTCCCAGTCCGTGGAGGGGGGCGTGCGCGTCGCGATCAGCGAGACGTGCCCCGCGCCGGACCAGCTGCCCGGGGCGTTCCGTCAGGCCCACGGACTGCTCCGGCTCCTTCGGTACGCCCCTGACGAGGACGTCCTCACCGTGACGTCGGCCGGCATGGTCGGCATGCTGCTCGCGGACGTGGAGCCCCAGCGCATGGGAGTGCTCGCCCAGCGCTGGATCGGCCCCCTGCGGGACTACGACCGCCGCCGGGGCACCGACCTCGTCGCCACCCTGCGCGTCTACCTCGACCACGACCTCAACACGAACGCCACCGCCGAGGCCTTGTTCATCCACCCCAACACCGTCGGCCTGCGCGTCAAACGCCTCGAGTCCCTCCTGGGCGTCTCACTGACCAGCGTCACCGACCTGACCACGCTGCGCGCGGCCCTCGCCATCGACGACATCACCCGCAACCCCTGACCTGTCCCGGCGTACAGGAAGCACGACGAAGACTGTGTGGTGACATACAGATCCCGTGGTCGTGTGGACCTGAACATGTCCTCACCCAGCAACGACGCGGGGAGGACCCATGCACGACTCACCCCACACGGCGAGCGCCGTAGCCACCGTGGCGGCACCAGAAGCCCCACCAGACACCGTCATCCCGCCCGCGGGCCAGGCACGACGGGCGGGTGCGACCCTGCTCATCGTTGCAGCGCTCTCGCTCGCCACCTGGTGGCTCTTGATCGACCCCCGTTGGGCGGTCCTGGACGTCTACGGCAACCCGGCCAACGCGGCGATCTTCTGGACCCTGTTCGCCATCGTCTGTCTTGCCTTCAACCTGGAACTGAAAGGCTTCGACCGGCTCGCCCAGCCCGCGCGAGGCCTCGCCTTGGCCGCCGTCACCACCGGATCCGGCATCGGCATTACGGCCCTGCTCGCTCTGGCCTGGAGCAACGTCGACCCGAGCTTCGCACCCGAACGGACGGGCGGGGCCGGCTACTTCACCGGCGCCGTCTTCGTCCTCTTCGTCTTCGTGACGAACGTGCCCGCCGCGACCGTCTTCGAGCACCGCCCGTGGAAGACCCTCGGCCTCGGCCAACCCTGGGCGGGCATCGCCGAGATCGCCGTCTCGACGGTGGCGAGCATCCTCCTCTACGTCGCCTTCGCCCTGCCGGTGCTGGCCAGTTGGAGCGGCGTCAAGGATGCGCCGCTGAGCGCGAACGAGGTCGTCGGTCTCTTCTACTCGATCGTGGTCTCCGTCATCGCCACCAGCAACCTCACCGACAACGAGCCCTGGAACACGGTGCGGGGCAGGGGCCGATGGTTCCTGTTCACGGCGCTGGGCAACGTCCTCCTGGGCACCTGCCTGTTCTTCGCCCTGTCGGGTGTCACCCGGCTCCTGCTGGGCGCCGACGCACGGTCCGCCCTCGGCGCGGACGCACTGAGCCTCTTCCCCGCCCAACTCGGCGTCTGCTGGGTCTTCTGGATGATCTTCTGGGCCAACTGCGCGGGAAGCATGCCCCAGCACCTCACCCCGGCGAAGAACCGCACCGTGCGTGTGCTCGTCACCCTGGCCCTCGCGGTCGTCACGTTCACCCTGTACTACCGCGTCCTCGCCCCCCACGTCCTCCATGAACCGGCTCTCGCGCCCGGCATCGCGGGCAACGCGCTCGGCTTCATGGACCTGGCCATCGTCTGGCTCCTCCTCTTCGTCATCGGTGGAGAATCCTGGCCGCTGGCCCGAACCAACCGCACCTCCTGACACCGGAGAACGAATCCTCATGGGCGACACCCACTCCGACCCGCAGATCCGGGTCGTGCACCACGATCAGCTCGACGGCAACACACCCCAGACCCCCGGCCTGATCCGAGAGGTCGCCTTCGACGGGCGCAACCCCGGCGCGGCCCACCTCTCCGCGTTCCGCAGCACCGTTCGGCCCGGCGCGGCCACCGGCGCCCACCACCACGGCGACCAGGAGACCGTCCTCTACGTCATCAGCGGCACCGCCCGCTACCGGTGGGGCGACAAGCTGGAGAAAGTCGCCGAGGCCGGCCCGGGAGACTTCGTGTTCATCCCCGCACACGTCATCCACCAGGAGATCAACGCCTCCCCGGAGTTCGAGACGGTCTGGGCCGTGGTCCGCTCCGGTGTCGATCCCGTCGTCGTCAACCTGCCCGAACTCGACGAGTACGCAGAGCCCGCAGCGGTCGACTACACCCACCTGTAAATACTCCGCCCACCGCACGTCCGTGTGGGGAGGGCCGCCGCCGGCTCCGCGGCCGTGCGGCGGTCCGTACGTGTCCCCTGCGCGCTCCACCCCGGATGTCACCGAACAGGAAACGGACCGCCTGCCGGGACACCACCACGGCGCTCCTTGAGGAAACCGTGCTCAGACATCGGCCTCAGCCGAGGGGCTGCGCCGAGGGGCTGCGCCGAGGGGCCAGGGCGGGTACCGGTCTCCGGAGGCGTCAACGGCCCGTGATCCTCTCCGCAGACGACCACCGCTCGGAGAGGTTCGCCGCACTCCGCATGGTGAGTGTCCAAGGGCGGTCCCTGAGGGTCCGCCGTGCAGTGATCGCCCCCCTGCTTGAGGGCGATCATCGCGGGCCACAGATCCCAGCCCTTGCGTGTGAGCCGGTACTCGTGCCGGGTGCGGCTGCCTGGTTCACGGTAGGCGACGGTCTCCAGGACCCCGGCCGTGACCAGTTTGCGCAGCCTGTGCGCCAGGACGGCCTCGGACAGCCCGATGTGCCGCCGGAAGTCGTCGAAACGCCGGACACCGTTCATGGCGTCCTGCAGCAGCACCAGCGACCACTTCTCGCCGACCAGGTCCAGTGTCCGCCGGACCGTGCAGTTCTCCGTGCTCGTCTCCAGCCACCTCGTGCGCCCTGCCTAGGCTGACTTCACCATTGGTAGCCAGATCGTGGGCGTATCTGGCTTGGCCAGCAGAAGCCAGAGGCGTCAAAGAATGGGAACGCGCAGGTCACGCAGGTTCCACCGGGAGCACCCGTGAGCCCGGGTCGGTGCGGTGTGATGCACCACAGTGTGGATCCGGGTGGTGCGAGTGCGGCCGTAGCGCCGAAGACAGGGTCGGCTGGGCCGAACCCGCACGCTCAAGTCGGCCGCTGCGGCGGGTCGGCGTGGCCGGGTCCTCGCAGGTGTGGGCCCGGCCACGCTCCTCATCCTCGGACATGCGTGTCGCCATCGCCGATCGCCCGGACGATCTTTTCTACCGCATCACCTGTGCTTCCAGGAATCCTGGTTCGGGCTCCGGGATGCGGGGATGGAACGCCTCGACCGAAATGGTGGCCCACATTCCTTCCCTGCCGAACGGATCATCGAGCACCCACTGGTACGCAGCCTCGCGGTCCGGCAGGTCGAGGACCTGCAACATGCCCCTGATCGTGTGACCGTCCTCGGCGAAAAGGGCGCCTCCGGTCCGGATGACCGACCTCTGGCTGACGATGTAGCGGAAATGCTGTCTCCGCCACTTCGCCCTGATCTCCTCAGCACGTTCACCTGCCGTACACCAGACCGCGAACAACATCGCCGCTCCCTCGTATGTCGCCGGAATCGAACTCGCTGGAGCAGTCAGGACGCCTGCGCCGCTTTGTCGCGCGTTTTCGTCTGAGTTGCGATACCTGCCCACAGCGCACCGCGGTTGATGCGGTCCGGGTGGCGCCGCACCATCTCCTCGTAGTTGGGGAGGCTCTGCTCCCCGCGTGCGAGGACGTCGTCGACGTCCAGGAGGAACTGCCGGGTCAGCTCGATGTGCCGCGGGTCGTGGGGGGAGTCGGGGTCGGTGTGACCGGCGACCACGTGCGCTGGGTTGCGCTCCGCGACGAGGTCGAGGCACGCGCGCCACTGACGACGCTTCTCGGCGTTCGTGTACACCACGTACGGGGTGACGTTGTTGTAGACGATGTCCCCGGCGACGACGAGATCGAGGTCGGGCACGTGGACGAAAGTGGTGTCCGGGCAGTCGCTGTGCCCGGCGGACACGAACTCAACCGTGTGACCGTTGAGGTCGTAGGCGTCGCCGCACGGCTCGGCGCTGGGGAAGGTACCGGCCAGCTTGTCACCGAACAACGGTTCCCAGACCTCCGTGAACATCGGGCCACTGATCTGGCCGGGTATGGCGGCGGCAACCTCGGGCCGAGCGATCACCCGTGCCCGGGGGTAGCGCTGCAGGACCGGCTCAAGCCCGAAGAAGTGGTCGCCGTGCCCGTGGGTGACGTACACCGCCTCCAGTTCGGTGTCGTGGCCGTCGATCCACTCGACCATCCGTCGGCCGTCCTCGGCGGTGAGCAGGCCGTCCACGAGCACGGACTTGCCGCCCGAGCTGATCAGAGTGACCGACGAGGGCGACCACTTGGGGGCGTGCCCGTCCGGCGTCGGACGGCCTGCGATGGGGAGCCCGTCGACGACGAGGACGTCGTAGGTGATATCCATGCGTTCTCCAATGATGTATCGAAGCGGGGTACCGCGGTGAGTTGATCGGCATCGTTTGACGCGCACGGCGGTCGTCCCGAACGGGTGACCGACGGCGACAACATCGCCGTTGACGTCGAGCCGCTCGAGAAGGGGCTTTTGGCGACCTCGACCGGTCCGCGACCCGTGCTCGGGAGCGACAGGCCGCTGACACCCAAGGCCGCGATGTGCGCCAGCAGGGTCAGATCGGGCGACTCAGCCTTGGTGCGACTCATGAACAGAGACAGCCGTGGTGTCGTTGAGGCAGCAGTTGCCGGGCAGAGACCCGCCAGTCGGGGGAGATGGTGTTGACGTCGGCCGAGATGAGCACAACGCCTTCGCTTCTCGGGGGCGACCGCGGCGGCCCGGTTTGTTCGCCCCTCGTCATGACAGGTACTCGAGCTCAACGGCGGAACTCGCGGGCAGCGCCTGGCAGGTGAGGATCACGCCGGCCTCCACTTCCGGTTCCCCCAGCGCGAAGTTGGTGCGCATGACCGCCTCGCCGCTGACGCACCGTGCTCGGCAGGTGCCGCATACCCCGCTCCTGCAGGCGAACGGCGCGTCGCTGCGCACGCCGAGCAGGGCGTCCAGGATCGATGGGTTGTCCGCCGTCATGGACACGGTGGTGCGGCGCCCGTTGAGCGTCGCGACAATCGTGCTCTCCGCCACGGACCCGGCGACCTCCGCGGGCCGGGCCACCGCTCCCGCGTGGAACAGCTCGCTGTGCACCGCAGCCTGGCTGACGCCGAGATCGGTCAACGCGGTGCGGGCGTTGTCCACGACGGGCAGGGGGCCGCACAGGTACCAGTCGGCGACCGCGGCGGGAGTGCCGAACAGCTGCAGCAACCGGGTGATGCGGGCGGGGTCGAGGTGCCCGTTGAGCTCGTCGGCCACCTGCTGCTCGCGGCTGAACACGTGCACCAACTGCATCCGGGCGGCGTAGCGGTTCTTGAGGTCGTAGAGGTCCTCGGCGAGCATCACGCTGGCGCTGCTGCGGTTGCCGAGCACCATCAGCGCGGTGTTGTCCGGGCCGGCGTTCAGATGGGCTGCGGCGAGGGACACCAGCGGGGTGACCCCACTGCCGGCGCCGATCAGTCCGACGTGACGGCCGGTGGCCTCGGCGATGCCACGGCCGAAGTCGCCCGTCGGAGCGGAGACCTCGATCTCGTCGCCGATCTCGGCCTCCTGCGTCAGCCAGGTGGACATGACGCCGCCGTCGATGCGCCGCACCGCGATCCGTAGCGCACCCGCTCCGGGTGGGACGCAGAGCGAGTAGCTGCGGCGGACGTCCCGGCCGTCGAACTCCCTCCGCAGGGTCAGGTGCTGACCTGCGCGGAAGTCGAACGTCGTGCCGTACTCCTCGGTGCCGCCGAGTGTGAGGGCCACCGAATCCCCGGTCAGTGCCTCGATCTCGGCGATGCGCAGGGGCGCGAACCCGCCGGTGCCGAGTTGCCGCACCGGTGGCTGCGGGCTGGTGATCGATGTCATCGGTACCCCGCAATGCTGGGCCGGTCGCCGGCGGGCAGCGGCTTGATGGCGTCGAACGGCTCATGGCAAGCCTGACACCGCCAGTGTTCCTTGCAAGCCGTCGAACCGAACGCGCTGACCTGCTCGGTTCGGGACGAGCCGCAATGCGGGCACTCCGGGCCGATGCCGTGCAGGCTCGCGGACAGGTCGGCCAGTGAGATCAGGACCCGGTCGGCCGGAGCGGGCACCGGGGGAGCGATACCGAACCGCCGCAGCTTCTCTCGTGCAACGGCGGTGATCCAGTCTGTGGACCAGGGCGGTGAGAGCCGACGCTGTACGCGGACGTCCGTGGCCCCGCCATCGCGCAACGCGACCGTGATGTCGTGCTCGATCGTCTCGATGGCCGGGCAGCCGATATATGTCGGCGTGATGACGACCGTGACCCGATCGACGTCGACGACGACGTCACGCACGATACCCAGCTCCCCGATGCCGACCATGGGCAGCTCGGGGTCGGGAACGGCGTGGGCCAGCTCGCGGGCCCGCATCGAGGTGATCACCATGACGCTCCTGGATAGGCCCGGTGGAGGTGCTGCATCTCGGCCAGCATCGGAGTGAACGGCTCCAGGTGCAGTCCGTCGCGGCCGGACGTCGCGCGCATCCACGTGTGCGGAGTCGTCAGTCCGAGCGAGGCCAGCCGCGGTTCGAGCACGCTGCGCCACTGCTGTTCGAGCGTGCGTGGGTCGGGGGCGTGCCCGCTGTCGCACAGCCCGTCGACCAGCGCGTCGGGGACGAACAGCTCCCCGGCGAACGGCCAGACCACATCGATCCCGGCCTGGAGACGCCTGGCGCTCTCATCGGTGCCGTGCGCGAGCCGCTCCAGCCAGGAGAAGACGTATTCCACATGGAAGCGGCACTCGACCGCCGCCTTGGCCGCGAACGAGGAAAGGCCCGGGTCCGAGCTCTCCCGGCAGGCGTCGTACAGGACGACGTGCCACACCGAGACCAGGGCCAGACGCGCGATCGTCTGCCCGAAGTCACCGTTGGGCAGCTCGGCGAGCTGGCTGTTGACGAACTCCTCCTGCACGCGCAGGAATGCAAGGTCGTCCTCGTCCCGCCCGGCGCCCTCGACCTCGCCGGCGAGAGCCAGCAGCACCCGCGCGTGCCCGACATAGTCCAGCGCGATGTTCAACAGCGCGATGTCGTCCTCCAGCCGGGGCGCCAGCGCGTACCACTCGCTCAGCCGCTGACCGAGGATCAAGGCGTCATCACCCAGACGCAGCAGGTACTCCGCGAACGCGGGCAGCGCTTGCGGACCGGGCGCCGCGGTGCCGCCGTACCGCGTGACGATCGGCGCGATCATATCTGGGTCACCCCCTCCGGGATCGTGTAGTAGCCGGGGTGCCGGTACGGCTTGCCGGCCGCCGGCTCGAAGTAGGCTTCCTTGTCGGCGGGATCGCTGCAGTGGAGGTCGGACGACCGCACGACCCACAAGCTCACACCTTCTTGCCGGCGGGTGTAGAGATCGCGGGCGCTGAGCATCGCCAGTCGTGCGTCGGCCGCGCGCAGACTCCCGACATGGACGTGGGACAGGCCCCTCGCGCTGCGGACGAACACCTCCCACAACTGCTCGCTCACCGCATCGCTGCCGGCGTCGCCGCCGGTCCCGGCCGTCGCTGCGGTCTCGGTCATCGCGACACCGCCACGGGCTCCGTGGCCTCCGGGCACTCGGGCTGAGCCGCCGGGCCCGCCTGACGTCGTGCGTGGGCGGCCAACGCCTCGCGTACCCAGGTTCCGTCCTGATGGGCCTTCAGCCGCCGCGCGCGGCGCTCGCGCGCGTACGGGCCGTTGCCGCGCAGCAGTTCGGCGAAGTCGTCCATATTCGGCGGAGTGAACTGGTAGTGGCCGTCCGGACGGAGTTTCAGGTTGTCATCGGGGATCCGCAGGCCGAGGTATTCCGCCTGCGGGGCGGTCGCGTCCACGAAGCGTTGACGCAACTCGTCGTTGCTGAATTTCTTGATCTTCCAGCGCATCGAGTCCGCCGAGCGCGGCGATTGCCCGTCGGGCGGTCCGAACAGGATGAGTGACGGCATCCAGTACGCGTTGAGTGCGTTCTGCGCCATCCTGCGCTGCGCGGGAGTGCCGAAGGCCAGCGCGCACATCGCCTCGAACCCCTGGCGCTGATGGAAGTTCTCCTCCTTGCACACCCGTGTCATCGCTCGGGCGTAGGGGCCGTAGGAGCAGCGGGAGAGCGGGATCTGGTTGATGATCGCCGCCCCGTCCCCCAGCCAGCCCATCGCCGCGACGTCGGCCCAGGTCGTCATGCCGAAGTCGAACGACACCGCGTACCTCTGCCGACCGGCGTGCAGCAAATCCAGGGCCTCGTCGCGGGTCTGTCCCAGGGTCTCGGCCGCCCCGTACAGGTACAAGCCGTGGCCGGCCTCGTCCTGCACCTTGGCGAGCAGGATGGCTTTGCGTCGCAGGCTCGGTGCCCGCCCGATCCACTGCCCCTCCGGCTGCATGCCGATGATCTCGGAGTGCGCGTGCTGGGCGACCTGTCGCGCCACGCTCGCCCGGTAACCCTCCGGCATCCAGTCGCCAGGTTCGATCTGCTCGTCATCCGCGATCACACGATCGAAGTCCGCTTGTGTGTGCACCGTCATAACTGGCTCCTTACCATCCGGTTAGTAAGTTAACTCTGCCTCCGTCGATCCGCAACCGTCAGGCCCTCCTGGTTAGCGTAGGATTGTGACCATGACGAGTAAGCGCCTCGAACGCGCGAAGGGCTCCTACGACGCCGAGGCCGTGGCGCGGGCCGCATTCGACCTGTTCCTCCACCACGGGTACAACGCGACCAGCCTCGACCAGGTGGCAGCGGCGCTGAACGTCACCAAGGCGGCGATCTACTACCACCACGCCGGCAAGGAAGCGATCCTCGCCTACGGTGTCGACCGGGCCCTGGGCTCGTTGGAGGGGGTGCTCACCGAATCCCCGGCGCTGCCGGGCCAGGCCACGCCCCTGCAGCGGTTCGAGTACGTGCTGCGTCGCACGCTCGAGATCGGCATGAGCCACCTCGCCGAGGTGGCGGTGCTGCTGCGACTGAACGGGAACACCGACCTCGAACGTGACGTGATCAAGCGACGTCGCGCCTTCGACCGTGCTGCCGCGGACATCCTCGAAGAGGCCGTCGCCGCCGGTGAGCTTCCTGAGCACAGTGACCCGATGTTGCTCACCCGAATGTCCATGGGACTGGCGAACTCGCTGGTCGAGTGGTACCGGCCCGACCACCCGCGGCCGGCGTCGGAGGTCATCGAAACCGCCGTGCGATTCGCGATGAGCGGCCTGCGCCGCAGCGTGGCCTGAGGCGCCCGCTCACCAATCGAGCTGGTCGTCTGCTCTCCGTCGCGCACGGCCGCGGCCCTTGGGGGCCGGATGGAACCGTTCACCTCGTTCCGCCATGCGCCGGAGCAGCTGCGGAGGCTCGAAGCGAGGGTCGTCCGGGTAGGCCTCGTGCAGCTCGATCGCGCTGCGCAGGGAGACCTCGATCCCGAGCAGGTCGAGGATGCGCAGCGGCCCCATCGGGTGCCCACAGCCCTTGGTGAACGCGAGGTCGATGTCGGCCGCGCTCGCCTGACCGCGCTCGAGGACGCGGACGGCGTCCAGCAGGAACGGCACGAAGATGCGGTTGAGGACGAACGCCGGCGTGTCGGCGACCTCGATGGCGGTGACCGAGAGGTCGGCCAGGAACGTCGTCGCCCGGTCCAGCGCGTGGCGATCGACGCCGTCGCGCACCACCACCTCGCACAGGCGCAGTCGGTGCGGTGGGTTCATGAAATGCAGGCCGATCAGCCGTGCGGTCAGGGCGCCGCCGGGGTCGAGCACCTGCAACGGTGTGGCCACACTGACGGTGCCGATCAGGGTGTCGGCGTCGGCGATTTCACCGATCTGACGCAGCAGGTCCGCTTTCGCGTCGACCAGCTGGGGCGTGGCGTCGATGACCAGGGCGGCTTGATCCACGGCCTCGACAAGGGGGGCCGCCGCGATCAGACTCGGGTAGTGCGGGTCGAGTCGCGACAGCGAGCCGAGGGCGTCGTCGAGCACCGTTGGGGAGCGATCGGCGAGCGCCACCCGGTACCCGGCCTCGAGGCACATCCGGGCGATGCCGACACCCATCACTCCGACGCCGACGACGGCGACCAGATCTTTTGCCATGACGGTTTCACCTTCTACGGATTCATCATTGACCCAGACGCGGAAGGACCTTAACTTACCTATCGGTTAGTAAGCAACTTCTCAGCAAGGGCGAGTGAGGTGCAATGAACCAGACGGTCATTGGTGACCTTCCCCGAATCAACGCTGGTCGCCTGCCCGGCGGCCTCGCGGTCGTCGACGGTGAGCGCCGGGTGAGCTGGAGTGAGCTCGACGAGCGCGTGAATCGGTTGTGCCATGTTCTTGTCGATCGACTCCAGCTGTCCGTGCAGGACCGGGTCGCGCTACTGGCGGCCAACTGCCTGGAATCGGTGGAGCTGTCCTTCGCGACCTCGCGGGCCCGGCTTGTCTATACCGGCCTGAACGTGCGCCACCACGTGGACGACATGACCCGGCAGATGCTCGACAGCGGTGCACAGGTGTTGTTCGCGACCCCGGCGTTCGCCGCGCAGGCCCGCGAGCTGGCCCGTCGCACGGGCGCGGAGCTGGCCTGGATCGGTGCCCCGGACGGTGACCGGTCCGGCGACGATGTCGGCGAGCCGCCCGCCGACGCCTCCGTCGTGACCTATGAGCAGATGCTCGCCGAAGCCTCCGCCGAGCCGGTACCCGCACACGGTGACGCCGACCTGCCGTACACGTTGGTCTACACCTCCGGTACGACCGGGGCGCCGCGTGGCGCTCTGGTGGCGAGCCGGGACCAGCTCGCCGGGGCGGTCACGTTGCTTGTCACGACCGAAACACAGGTCGATGACGTGTTCATGCTGGTTCTGCCGCGCTTCCACAAGGCGGGCGAGTTCTCCCTGGCGCACGCCGCCTACGCCGCAAGGCCGCTGGTGCTTGCCGAGCCGTCACCCGAGGCGATCTGCCGCGCGATCGAGACGGAGCGGGTCACCTGCTTCGTGCTCGTTCCCACGATCATGCGGATGCTCGTGAGCCACATGAGTGCCCCTGACGCTCCGCACTACGACCTGTCCTCGCTCCGGCACATCTGCTACGGCTCGAGTCCGATCCCCGTCGAACACCTCAAGGAGTTCGCCCAGCTGTTCCGGTGCGACCTGTCGCAGATCGGCGGCTCCACCGAGGGCGGAGCATGTTTGTCGCTGACTCGGCGCGACCATCAGCGAGGCTTCACCGATCCCGCTGCGGAACACATCCTCTCCTCCTGCGGGAGAGTGCAGCCCGGGGTGGAGATGCGCATCGTGGACGAAAACGACACCGATGTCGCCGAGGGCGAGGTGGGCGAGCTGGTCTATCGAGGAGACATGCTCATCAGCGGCTACCACAACCAGCCCGAGGCCACTGAGCGCCTGTGGCAGGGCGGCTGGCTGCACAGCGGCGATCTCGGCTACCGCGACCCCGATGGATACGTCTACTACGTCGAGCGGCTCGGCGGACGCATCAAGAGCGGCGGGGAAACGGTGCTGGCCAGGGAGGTGGAGGAAGCCCTGTTGACGCATGCCGCGGTGGCGGTCGCCTCGGTGGTGGGGGTACCGGATCCGGTCTGGGGCGAGGCGGTGTGCGCTGTGGTCCAGCTGCACGCGCGACCCGCCGAGCCCGAGGACGTCGAGCAGGTGCTACGCGACCACGTGCGCTCCCGACTCGGTAGCTACAAGAGTCCGAAACACGTGGTCGTGCTGCCGTCGTTGCCGACGACGGCGCTGGGCAAGATCGCCCGCGGCGAGGTGAAGCAGGCTGCGATCAGCGTGCTCAACGAGAAGGAGGAGGCGAGCCTGTGACCGTACGAATCGGCGTAAAGCGTCTGGTCGACAGCTATTTCGACGACCTGGGCGTCGGCGACCAGGAGATCACCCGCGCGCGCACCGTGACCGAGACCGATGTCGTGAACTGGTGCGCGCTCACCGGTGACTGGTTCGTCATGCACTCCGACAAGGAGTTCGCCGAGCGGTCGGTGTTCGGGCAGCGTCTCGTCCCGGGGCTGATGCTGGTCGCGTTCTGCGGCGGACTGGGGGTGCCGCCGGACGCCGAGGCGATCATGGCGAACTACGGGTCCGACCGGATTCGCTACCCCCGCCCCACCTTCATCGGTGACACGGTGCACTGCGAGATCGAGGTCGCGGAGCTCACCCCACGTGACGACCGCACCGGCCTCGTCGCCTTCGACTGGCGGATGCTCAACCAGAAGGACGAGCTCGTCATGGTCTGCCAGCTCAAGGTCGTCTCGTGGAGGAACGCCGATGTCCGTCGCGTACCAGCATGAACCCGACGGGGCGGCCGAGATCGTCCTCAGCCGTCCCGAGCGGTTGAACGCACTACGCACGGAAGACATGCTCCGGGTCGAGGAGTTGCTCCACCGGGCCATGTCCGAGCAGGCCCGCGCGGTGCTGCTCCGGGCCGAGGGCACGTCGTTCAGCGTGGGCAGGGACCTCAGGTCGTTCGAGCCCGACGAGGACATCGAGGCGAGTCTGCGCGAGTTCAACCGGGTCGTGAAGCACCTGCACGACGCGCCGGTGCCGACCGTCGCGGCCGTCCAGGGGCACTGCCTGGGAGCCGGAGCCGGACTCGCCCTCGCCTGTGATCTGGTCCTCGCGGCGGACTCCGCCAGTTTCGGCTCTCCCTTCGGCAAACTGGGCGCGGTCGCCGACTGTGGATTCCACTGGCACCTCACCACGCGCCTCGGTCCCCAGGTCGCCAAGGAGTTGCTGCTGACCGGACGCATGCTCAGCGGACGCGAGGCGGCGACGGTCGGACTGGTTGCTCGGTCGGTGAACGACGCCGACCTGCAAACGGCGGCACGGGAACTGGCCGGGCAGCTGGCGCACGGCCCCACGCGAGCGTTCGGCGACTCGCTCGCGATCGTCGAACGCGTCGCCGAGGGGGCGACGTTCGAGGCCGCGCTCGATCTCGAAGCGACCGCCCAGGGCAGGGCCGCTCGCAGTGCCGACGGGGCCGAGGGAACCGCGGCCTTCCTCGCCAAACGAGCACCCGTCTTCACCGGGCGTTGAACCGCACGCCGCACCGCCCACGACGCTGCACCGGATCGGCGGCTGGCTGCCGATCCTCACGAGAGGAACACAGCCCATGCGCAAGGACATCAGCTTCGTCACCGAGGACGGCACCGAACTGTGTGGCTTCCTGCACGTGCCTGACGGCGCCCAGATCGACGCCCTGGCGGACAGCCGGCGCCCGGGAATCGTGATGGCCCACGGGTTCTCCGGGGTCAAGGAACAGATTGATCATTATGCTGCCTACTTCGCCGAAGGCGGATTCGACGTCCTGGTGTACGATCACCGCGGGTTCGGCACCTCCAGTGGAACACCACGTCTGGAAGTCGATCCGGCGGTGCAACTCGCGGACTGGCGCGACGCCATCTCCCGCTTCCTGGCTCTGCGGCCACTCGCCCCCACAGGGGTGGGAGTGTGGGGGTCGAGTTTCGCCGGCGGACTGGCGATGGTGCTCGCCGCGACCGACCCTCGGGTGCGCTGCGTCGTCGCCCAGATGCCCAACGTCTCCGGAGCGCGCAACTCCGTAGGGCTGTTCGACGATGTGCGGCTGGCGGAGCTGCGCCGGCGGTTCGACGCCGACCGGACCGCCCGCCTCGCGGGCAAGGAACCCGAGCTGATCCAGGTGTTCACCACGTCTGACGACGAGTTGTGTGCACTGCCACCGCGCGTCAGCCCGCGCTACATCGAATCGGGCTACGAGTGGTATCCCACCTGGAAGAACGAAGTCACGCTGCGTTCGGTCGAACACATGATCACGTTCGAGCCGGCGGGCTGGGTGCCGCACATCGGCCCAAAGCCCTTGTTGATGATCGTCGCGGCCGAGGACCGCTGCACCTTCCCTGAGATTCAGTTCGACGCGTTCAACACCGCGCGCGAACCGAAGAGGCTCGTGGTCCACCAGGGTGGCCATTTCGACACGTACACCGAGCACTTCGAGGAAACGAGCGTGCCGGCGCGGGAGTGGTTCCTCCAGCACCTCGACGCGGCCGCGGCCGCCCGCGGTGCAGGCCGTCCGGGGAGCCACAGCGGCAGCAGCGCGTCCACATGAGTGCGGGTGCGGACACACACCTTCGCTCCGCTTCTGTGCATCGCGCGGCATCGACCACACACCGGTCCGCTGCCAGGAGCCCGGAAGTCCGGCTCCTGGTCGGTGGTCAGCAGAAGGCCGCAGCCCCACTTCATTCCGCTCGGACCGTTCCACGAACTCGCCACTAGCGGGTCTGCCGTCGGGATGTGCGCCGGGAAGACGAGATCACCGATCTGATTGCTGAACATCTCATCCACGGTGTCCTTTCGGAGCACGGCCGAGCCGTCCAGGGAACCGCCGGCGAGCAGGGCCCGCTGCAGGCGCAGGAAGTCGTTCGGAGTGCTGTACAACCCGTGCCCGCCCGAGTGTCAGGCCGCGTGTTCGGTTATCGGTCTGCTACCTCGCGAGCGAGCGGCGTGCGATCTTGGCGAGCGAGGCTGCTCCACTGCGGACGCGAAGGGCATGGGTTCCTCCAAGATGACGCCGTCCGGGCAAGTGGTTGGAGTCTGTTTATGAAACCCTGCAAGTAGATTGACTGAATTCGGAGGAAGATGGTCGCCTCTCACACGACGCAGTGACGTCTCGTTGCGCCGGCACGCGGCGGTGAAGCGGTCCTTCAGAGCCTCTGGCTCCGGGAGGCTTCCTCGAGTTCGCGGACAAGGCCGGTCGCGACGTCCTTGGCGTCACCGAAGAGCATGAGCGTCTTCTCCAGGTAGTAGAGCTCGTTGTCGACGCCGGCGAAGCCCGCGTTCATGCCCCGCTTGACGACCATGACCGTCCGGGCGGCCGCCACGTCCAGGACCGGCATGCCGTAGATGGGGCTGTCCGCCTGGGTGCGTGCAGCAGGGTTGGTGACGTCATTGGCCCCCACGACCAGCGCGACATCGGCTTGTGCGAAGTCGCTGTTGATCTCGTCCATGTCGAGGATGCGGTCGTACGGTACGTCGGCTTCGGCCAGCAGCACGTTCATGTGTCCTGGCATGCGGCCCGCGACCGGGTGGATGGCGTAGCGGACACGGGCGCCGCTGCGCTCCAGGATCTCGCCGACCTCCCTGATGCGGTGCTGGGCCTGGGAGACCGCGAGGCCGTAACCGGGCACGACGATGACGTCCCGCGCCGCCTCGAGCAGCATCGCGGCCTCGTCCAGAGACGCGCTGCGGACCGGTCGTTCCTCGGCCGCGCCCGCGCCCTTCGCGGCGGCGGAGTCGACGTGCCCGAAGGCGCCGAAGAGCACATTGCGGAACGACCGATTCATGGCGCGGCTCATGATGATCGAGAGCATGAATCCGGAGGTTCCGTCGAGAGAGCCGGCGACGATCAGCGCCTTGTTGTCCAGGACGAAGCCCATGGCGGCACCGGACAGTCCCGCGTAGGAGTTGAGCAGCGAGATGACGGTCGGCATGTCGGCGCCGCCGATGGGCACGACGAGGAGGATCCCGAACAGCGCCGCCAGGGTGATCAGCACGGGGAAGAGCGCCTTCGTCGACGGGGAGACCACCAGCCAGACGGCCGCGATGGCAGCCGCTGTGAACAGCAACAGGTTGACGACCTGCTGACCGCTGAAGACGGTGGGTCGCCCGGGCAGGATCCCCTTGAGCTTGCCGAAGGCCATGAGGCTCCCGGTGAAGGTGATGAAGCCGAGGAGGACTTCGAACATCAGCGCTGCGGCGATGAAGACGCCGAGGGACTCGGTGCGCTCGTAGTACTCGGCGGTGCCGACCAGGCCGGCGGCCAGGGCCCCGAACGCGTGGGAGAGAGCGATGCGTTCGGGCATGGCCGTCATCGGCATGTACTTGGCCATGGCGCCGCCGATGAGGGAGCCGACGACAACGGCGACGAGGATCCACCGGTAGTCGACGAGGTCCTTCTGCAGGAGCGTGCCGACGACCGCCGCCGCCATGCCGAGAGCGGCAGCGAGCAGGCCACGACGGGCCGTTCGGGGATGGGTGATGCCCCGCAGCCCCACGATGAACAGGGCACCGGCGGCGAGGTAGAGCAGAGGGATGGCATCGTCACGCATCAGGGCTTCGCCTTTCGCTCTGGCCGCCGCTGGGACGGAACATGCGCAGCATCCGGTTGGTGATCATGAAGCCGCCGATGACGTTGATGCTGGAGGCGGCCACGGCGACGGCGCCGAGCGTGGTCGTGAGGGGACCACGGTCGGAGCCGGCGAGCAGCAGGCTGCCCACCAGAGAGATACCGGCGATGGCATTGGTGAGGGACATCAGCGGGGTGTGCAGGAGTGCCGGCACCCGGCGGATGACTTCCAGGCCGACGACGGATCCGAGCAGTAGGACGTACAGTCCTGCTTCGATGCTGGCTGACATGGTTACAGTCCTTCCGCAGGGGCCAGGAGCAGCTCGCGCACCCGCGGGTGGACGACCTCGCCGTCCCGGCTGAGGAGGGTGTCCTGGATGATCGGGTCGTCGGCGTCCAGCCGCAGGCGGCCGTCGGCGACGAGGTGGCGGGTGAAGTTGGCGATGTTGCGGGCGTAGAGGCGGCTGGCGTCTGCTGCCGCGCCCGCGGGGAGATTCGTCGGTGCGATCACGGCCACCCCGGCCACGTCGATGGTCTGGTCGGGGACGGACAGTGCGCAGTTACCGCCCTGGGCGGCTGCGGCGTCGACGACGACGGAGCCGGGACGCATCTCCCGGACCATGTCTTCGGTGACAAGGAGCGGCGCGGGTCTTCCCGGCACCTGGGCTGTGGCGATCACGATGTCGCTGGCGGCCACCGCGGTAGTGATCAGGTCCCGTTGGCGGGCCTGGACCTCCTCCTTCTGCGCCTGGGCGTAGCCCCCGGCCGCTTCGGTGGAGGAGATGTCGAGCGGTACGTCGACGAAGATGCCCCCAACGCTTTCCACTTGCTCTTTCGCCGCTGCCCGGATGTCGTAGGCATGGACGATGGCGCCAAGCCGGCGGGCCGTCGCGATCGCTTGCAGCCCGGCCACGCCGGCCCCCAGGACCAGGACTCGCGCCGGAGGAATGGTTCCGGCGGCCGTCGTCATCATGGGCAGCAGCTTGTTGAGCCGGGCGGCCGCGATCAGTACGGCGCGATATCCGGCGACCGACGACTGCGAGGAGAGCACGTCCATGGCCTGCGCCCGGGTGATGCGCGGCAGCAGGTCCAGAGAGAACGCGCTCACGCCGCGATCGGCGAGACGGCGGACACCGTGGGGATGACTGAGCGGGTTGGCGAGGCCGATGACGGCCGTACCGGGGCGCAACAGGGACAGGTCGGAGGTATCGGAGCTCCCTACCGCTCCGCCGGATCCGGACAGGTGTACTTGCAGTACGACATCGGCTGCGAAGGCTGCGGATCTGGTAGCCGGGCGGGCGCCGGCCGCACCGTACTCGCTGTCGGGGTGGCCGGCCCGTTCACCGGCACTGTGTTCGACCACGACCTCGTGGCCTTGGTCGGCGAAGGCGCGTACTTCGTTGGGGGTGAGAGCCACGCGGGTCTCTCCCCCCGCGACTTCCCGGGGAACGCCGATGCGCATGTGCGTCGTCCTTTCACGGTGCTGCCAACGCTGCCGTCCGCAGGGCCGGCGCAGGGGTGTGGAGGGTTCAGGGGAAGGACGTCATGCCTTGACGAGGCGGTGTCATGAGACGGCGCGCCTGCCCGTCGAGGTACAGGGCTGTCGACATCCGTGGGGGAGGGGCCGGCCGCCTGCACCGGGTGATCCCCGGGCACTTGGTGACGCCGTATCAGATGCGCTCGATGATCGTGGCGTTGGCCAGGCCGCCCGCCTCGCACATGACCTGCAGTCCGTACCGGCCTTCACGCTGCTCCAGCACGTTCAGGAGCGAGGTCGTCAGACGGGCGCCAGAGCTGCCCATGGGATGGCCGATGGCGATGGCCCCGCCGTGCATGTTCACCTTCGACAGGTCGGCGCCGGTGTCCTTCTGCCAGGCCAGGACCACCGACGAGAAGGCCTCGTTGACTTCGAAGGCGTCGATGTCCTCGATGCTCAGCCCGGCGCGGGCCAGAACCTTCTTCGTCGCCGGGATGATCCCGGTGAGCATGAGGATCGGGTCGTCGCCGACGACGGCGAAGGAGTGGACCCGGGCGCGCGGCCTGAGGCCGAGCCGGGCGGCCGCCTCCTCGCTGGTGACCAGGAGGGCGGCTGCGCCGTCGTTGACGGGAGAGCTGTTGCCCGCGGTGACCTGCCAGTCCAGCTGCGGGAACCGCTGCTCCCAGTGCTCGTTCCGAAACGCCGGCCGCAGGGCGGACAGAGACTCGACGGTGGACCTGGGCCGGATCGTCTCGTCCGTGCGCAGGTTGTTGACGTAACTGACCTGGCTGTCGAACCGGCCGTCCTTCCAAGCCGTCGCGGCGCGCTGATGCGATTCGGCGGCGAACTCGTCGAGCTGCAGGCGCGAAAGCCCCCAGCGGTGGGCGATGAGCTCGGCGCTGATCCCCTGCGGCACCAGACCGCCGTCGTAGCGCGCGTGCACCTGGGGACCGGCGAAGTCCTTTCCGGCGAACTGGGAGCCGATCGGGACCCGGCTCATCGACTCCACGCCGGAGGCGATCACGACGTCGTACGCCCCCGCGATGACGCCCTGGGCCGCGAAGTGAAGGGCCTGTTGGCTGCTGCCGCACTGGCGGTCCACCGTCACACCGGGCACCGACTCCGGGAACCCGGCGGCCAGCAGAGCCCAGCGGGCGGTGTTGCCCGACTGCTCCCCTATCTGGCCGACGGCGCCGCTGATGACATCGTCCACCAGCGCCGGGTCGACGCCGGTTCGGTCCATCAATGCCCGCAGCACATGGGCGTGAAGGCCGACCGGATGTATCTCGGAGTACGCGCCGCCCGGCTTGCCCTTCGCAAGGGGGGTACGGACGGCGTCGACGATGACGGCGATGGTCATGACGGCTCCCTTTTGACGATGGTGCCGTCAACTTAGAGGAGAGGGTACAGAAAGCCAACCTGCTGAGTTGTGAACTGCAACTCGCTAAACTCGTGATATCTGAGGTATGTCCTTTGCACGGCCTCAGGCCCCGCTCACCGGCGCTGACGGGGCACCCTCGCCTCCCTGCGACCTGATCCGAACGACAGGCGACCCGGCGCTTCGTGGGCAGTTGAAGGTTCCCTCTCAGCCGAACTCGATCGGTCCCGGACGGACCCAGGGTCCCGGACGGACCCAGACCCGTCGGCTCGCGGCACGGGCTATGGACGGGACGATGGCCAGTGCTCAGCGCGTTCTGGCTTCGCGGAGTGTCCGCGGGAGCGGCCGGTTGGTTCTCACGCGCGTTTCGTCATCGCGCTGATCCTGGCGACGGTGTCGGGGTCGTGCAGCAGTTCGGCGAAGGCGGTGCTTTCCACGGCGAGGCGTTCGCGGGTGGTCAGGTTGTCGGTGTCGCGCAGCAGCGCGCGTGTGGCGCGGAGCGCGGCGGGTGGTGAGCTCAGCAATGCCGCCGTCTGGTCGGCGACTCGCTTGTGGAGGGAGTCGCGGTCGGGGAGTACTTCGTTGACGAGACCGAGTTGGGCCGCGTCGGGTGCCGGTAGCGGTCGGCCGGTCAGCAGGAGTTCCGCGGCTCGCTGAGGGCCGAGGACGCGGGGCAGCAGCAGGCTGCTGGCGAATTCGGGGACGAGACCGATCTTGACGAACGGGAACTGCAGGTAACTGCTGTGGGTGGAGTAGACCAGGTCACAGTGCAGGAGGAGGGTCGCGCCGATGCCGACGGCGGGTCCGTCGACTGCCGCGATCAGCACGGTGGTGCACGCCAGGACGGTCTCCTGGAAGCGGAGCACGGCATCCAGCAGGATGTTGTCCGGTGTGGACTGGAAGTCGTGCAGGTCGTTGCCGGCGCTGAAGCTCCCTCCTGATCCGGTGAGCACGATGACCTGGACGTCGGCGTCGGCGTCGGCCTCGGCGATGGCGTCCGCGAGCGCTGCGTACATGGCCAGTGTGAGCGCGTTGCGTTTGGCGGGACGGTCGATGCTGATGGTGGCCACTGCGCCGGTGCGGTTGACGGAGATCTCGGGCGTCGGCTGTTCGCGTGTCCTGAGCACTTTGCGGAGAATTTTCCCTGCCGGGGATTTGGGGATCGCGTCGATGAACTCGAGAGCGCGGATCTTCTTGTAGGGCGCGACGAGGGCGGCGACGAACTCGAGGACCTCGGCGGCGTCGAGGTCGGGGTGGGTGTCGCGGCGGACGACGAACGCCTTGGGTATCTCGTTCCCATCGGAGGTGTGGACGCCGATGACGGCGGCGTCGGCGATGCCCTCGTGAGTGAGCAGCACGGCTTCCAGTTCGGCGGGCGAGACCTGGTAGCCCTTGTACTTGATGAGCTCCTTGAGCCGGCCGACGACGTGGAACGCACCGTCGGGGTCGACGGTCACCAGGTCGCCGGTGTGAAGGAAGCCCTCGTCGTCGAGGGCGGCGGCGGTGGCGTGCGGGTCGTTCAGGTAGCCGCGCATGATGTTGGGGCCGCGTACCCACAACTCACCGCTTGCCCCGGCTGGTGCGTCCTCGCCGGTGGCCGGGTTGACGACGCGGGCTTGCACGTTGGGCATCACCACACCGATCGAACCGCGGTGGATCTCGGGTCGGTCGGGCGGAATGCCGTGGGTGCAGGGACTGGATTCGGTCAGCCCGTAGCCCTGGACGACGGTGGTGTTCAGCCGTTTGCCGAGCAGGGTGGCGAGCTCTGCATCCAGTGATGCGGCGCCGGACATCACGATTTCAAGGCTGCTCAGGTCGTACTCATCGACCAGGGGACTCTTCGCGAGCGCGATGGCGATGGGCGGGGCGATGTACGCGTGGTCGATCCGGTGCTCGGCGATCGTGCGGAGGAACGTGTCGAGGTCGAACCTCGGCAGCGTGACGAGGGTCGCGTGGTGGTGCAGAGCCGCGTTCATGAGCGCGGTGAGGCCGTAGATGTGGAACAGGGGCAGCACCGCCAGTATCCGCGAACCGGGGTGCTGGCGGTGCAGGGGGTGAAGCTGAAGGACGTTCGCGACCAGGTTTCGATGGGTGAGCATCACTCCCTTGGGCAGGCCCGTGGTGCCCGAGGAATACGGCAGCGCGGCGAGGTCGGTGCCGGAGACCGTCACCGACGGCGGAGTCGGGTCGCCCGCGAGGAAGTCGGCGAAGGCGGTGGCGTGTTCGGCACCGGGGTCGCCGAGAACGACGATCTCGCCGATGCTCACGCCGTCCTGTCGAGACGCGGCGCTGACGCGGCTCAGCGCGGCCGGTGTGGTGAACACGATCCGAGTCCTGGAGTCGCGGAACTGGTCGGCGAGCTCTCGGGCCGTGTACAGGGGGTTGACCGGGGACAGCGCCGCGCCGGCTCGCAGCACACCGTGGAAGACGGCGGGGTAATCCGCACAGTTCGGGGCGACGAGTGCGGCCACGTCGCCGCGGCCGAGTCCGCGCCTCGCGAGCGCGGCGGCGCCACGGTCGACGGTCTGTTCGAGTTCGCGGTAGGTGTACTGGTGTCCGGTGGCGCCGTCGATGACCGCCGGCTGCTCGGCAACCTCGGGCGGGAGCCGATCGAAGAGGAACTCGGGGAGCGAGACGTCGGGAATCGCGATGTCCGGGTATTCGCTACGGAAGATCATCGGGGCTCCTTGGGCAGGCCGAGCAGCAGTTCTCCCACGATGCCGCGCTGGATCTGCGATGAGCCGGCGTAGATGGTCCCTGCGCGGGCGTTGAGGTAGACGCTGGTCCAGGAGGCGGAGGAGTTGGGCGCGCCGGGGTCGTCGGTGTGGTACCAGTTCGGGGACGGCCGACCGCTGGGGGTGAGCGCGTCGGGGCCGATCACGTCCAGGGCCAGTTCGGTGACTACCTTGTGGTACTCGCTCCACAGCAGTTTGAACGTGGCCGCGGCCGGCCCGGGCTCTTCGCCTTTGATCAGTTTTTCGGCGGTCCGGAGTCCATGGCAGCGTTGTTGCTCGACTTGCACATGGCACCACGCCACGCGGCGGCGGATGTCGGGATCCGAGGCCAGACCTCGCTCGTGGACGAGGTCGATGAGCCGGTTCAGTTCGTGGCGCGAACGGACCGGCGTGTGCAGCGCGTTCTCGCCGCGTTCGAAGCCGAGCAGGGTCATCGCGACCGGCCAGCCGCGGTCCACCTCGCCGACGACGAGGTCGCGCTCCGTAACGGCGCCGTCGAAGAACACCTCGTTGAAGTCGGTGCCGCCGGTGATGTTGCGGATCGGGCGAATGTCGATGCCCGGCTGGTCAAGTGGTACGAGCAACATCGTGATGCCCTTGTGGGGTGGCGCGTCGCGGTTGGTGCGGGCGAGCACGAACATCCAGTTCGCCATATGCGCGCCGGAGGACCACAGCTTCTGTCCGGTCAGCACCCAGCGGTCGCCGTCGGCCTCTGCGCGCAGCGCGAGCGACGCGAGGTCGGATCCGGCGCCGGGTTCGGAGAATCCCTGGGCGAACACGTACTCGCCGGAGACGATCCGGGGGAGGAACCGGTGCAGCAGCTCGGGCTTGGACCAGCGCAGCATGGTGTTGCCCAGCATGCTGATGCCGAACATGTCATTGTCGGTGCCGGCCGGGATCCCGGCCGCGGCCAGCTCCTCCAGGAGCACGATCAGCTCCGCCGCGCTCAGGCCGGCCCCGCCGTACTCCACCGGCCAGGCCGGGGCGACCCAGCCGCGTTCGGCCAGAGCCGCGCGTACGGCGCCGCGGAATTTCTCGCGGGCGGTGTCGTCGAGGCCGCCGATCCCACGCCACCCTTCGGGTACCAGTTCGGCGATGAACTCGCGGACCGAGTCGCGGAAGCGCTCGGTCCGAGCGTCGGCAGGTACTGGCGCCACGACCCCTCCAACCGTCACAACACTGTGTCGAGATGGATAGTTGCGTAAGAGGACTTAGCTAGTCAATGCTTAGTTGTGAGGCCCGTTCAAGGTCTTTCGGTTCGAGGAGGAGCCATGCCATTCGCGTTGACCGGCGAGCAGCGAGAGCTTGCCAGCACGGCACGCCAGGTGCTCGCGGAGCGTGCCGGACCGCTGCCACCCGCCTGGGACGCAGCCGGCGAGGGTCTGCACCGTGACCTCTGGCGGTCGCTGGCCGAGCTGGGGTTCCTCGGGCTCGGTGTGCCCGAGGAGCGCGGCGGCTCGGGCGGCGGTCTGCGTGAACTGTGTCTGGTCGCCGAGCAGGTCGGTGGCGCGTTGCCAAGGATTCCGTTCATCGCCACGGTCACGGTGCTCGCCGCGGTCGCCGACGATGTGAGGGCCATCGCGAACGGTGACGTGGTCGCGGTGCCGGCGTGGGAGACGTTCCCGATCGTGCCGGGACGCCGGGACGCGCTCCGTCTCTCGGCTTCCACGGTGGACGGCGTGATGCGGGCGGTGCCGTACGGGATGGACGCGGATCTGCTGCTCGCGTTCGCCGGTACGGCCCCCGTGCTGGTGGATCTGGCACAGGCCGGTGTACGACGCCAACCGGTCGAGGCGTTCGACGTCACCGAGCCCGCGGCCGAGATCGAGCTCTCCGGTGTGGCCGCCCGGGTGCTGGCGCCGGTGACCTCGTGGGCCACCCTCCACACGGTGCTGGCGGCCGAGCTGATCGGTACCGGGCAGCGGGCGCTGGACGGCGCCGTCGCCTACGCCGGTCAGCGGCGTCAGTTCGGCCGCGCGATCGGCTCGTTCCAGGCGATCAAGCACCTGCTCGCCGACTTGCACGTTCAACTCGACGCGTCCCGCCTGCTCGTCGAGTGGGCTGCCGCGGCCATCGACGACGGGCACGCGGACGCCGAGACCGCGGCCCGCACGGCGCTGGCCGCCGCGAGCGACGCCGCGCAGGCGGCCGCCGGCGAAGCGCTGCAGGTGCACGGCGGCATCGGCTTCACCTGGGAGCACCCCTCGCACGTGTTCCTCAAGCGTGCTCGCGCCCGCCGGTCGCTGCTGGGGTCCCCGGCACACCAGCTGGACGTGCTGGCCGACCACATCCTCGTGGCGCAGCCCTGACGAAGGAGTCACCTGTGGAATACCCGAACCTGTTTCGCCCTCTCGTACTGGACGCGTTCACGCTGCCCAACCGGGTTGTGATGGGATCCATGCATACGGGGTTGGAGGACGACCCCGCCGCGGCGCCTCGGCTCGCGGCCTACTTCGCCGAACGCGCCCGGGCGGGCGTCGCCCTGATGGTCACCGGCGGATACGCGCCCCATGAGGACGGAGTGCTGGGCCCGGGCGGGTCGAAGCTCACTACCGAGGACGAGATCGCCCAGCACCGGATCGTCACCGACGCGGTGCACGCCGAGGGCGGGCGAGTCGTACTGCAGATCCTCCACGGCGGCCGGTATTCCAAAATTCCCGAATGCGTGGCGCCGTCGCCGATCAAGGCGCCGATCAACCGGTTCACACCGCGGGAGCTGGCCGACTTCGAGGTGGAGGAACACATCGACGCGTTCGCGCGGTGCGCCGCGCTGGCGCAGCGAGCGGGGTACGACGGCGTGGAGATCATGGGCTCGGAGGGCTACCTCATCAACGAGTTCCTTGCGCCGCGGACCAACAAGCGCACCGACGACTGGGGCGGCACACCGCAGAAGCGGCGCCGGATGGCGGTCGAGATCGTCCGGCGCACCAGGGACGCCCTGGGCCCGGGCTTTCTGATCATCTACCGGCTGTCCATGGCCGACCTCGTCGAGGACGGGCAGACGTGGGACGAGATCGTCGCCACCGGGCGCGAGGTCGCCGCGGCCGGGGCCTCGGTCATCAATACCGGCATCGGCTGGCACGAGGCCCAGATCCCGACCATCGCGACCTCGGTGCCGCGAGCGGCGTTCACCACACTGACGGCACGGTTGCGGCCCCTGGTGGACATTCCGTTGATCACTTCGAACCGGATCAACATGCCAGAGGTGGCCGAGGAGACACTGGCACGCGGTGACGCCGATCTGGTGTCGATGGCGCGGCCATTCCTTGCGGACCCGGAGTGGGTGCGCAAGGCCGCGCAGCAGCGGGCCGACGAGATCAACACGTGCATCGGCTGCAACCAGGCCTGCCTGGATCACGTGTTCGTAGGCAAGCCCATGAGCTGCCTGGTCAATCCCCGCGCCGCGCATGAGACCGAGCTGGTGCTCGGTCCCACCCGGACGGTCAAGCGGATTGCGGTGGTGGGGGCCGGTCCGGCGGGCCTGTCGGCGGCGGTGACCGCCGCGGAACGAGGGCACCGGGTCGATCTGTTCGAGGCCGCCGACCACATCGGCGGCCAGTTCGACCTGGCCCGGCGGATCCCCGGCAAGGAGGAGTTCGCCGAGACCCTCCGTTACTACCGTCGGCAGCTCGAGCGCACCGGTGTGCATGTGCACCTGGGCGAGCGGGTCACTGCCGAGGCTCTGGCCGCCGGTGGCTTCCACGAGGTAGTGGTCGCGACCGGCGTGCGACCCCGCCTGCCCGACATCCCGGGCATCGACCATCCGATGGTGCTGACCTATCCGGAGGCCGTGGTCGGTGCCCGTCCGGTCGGGGACCGGGTCGCCATCATCGGTGCCGGCGGGATCGGCGTCGACGTCAGCGAGCTGCTCACCCACACCGCCTCGCCCACCCTGGATCTGCCGGTGTGGCAACGCGAATGGGGCGTGACGGACTCCGCGCAGGTCCGGGGCGGCCTCACCGCTCCCGCACCGGAACCCCCGGCGCGTGAGGTGTACCTGCTGCAGCGCAGCCCCGGACGCATAGGCGCCCGGCTCGGAAGGACGACCGGCTGGATCCACCGGGCCGCGCTGGCAGCCAAGAGCGTGAGCCAGATCTCCGGGGTGCGCTACGAGAAGGTCGACGACGAGGGCCTGCACATCAGCGCTCCGGACTACCGCGTGCTGAAGGTCGACACGGTGGTCGTCTGCGCCGGGCAGCAATCGGTCCGTGACTTGTACGACGAGATCACCGCGGCCGGTATGTCGGCGCACATCATCGGCGGCGCCGACGTCGCCGCCGAACTCGACGCGAAGCGCGCGATCGACCAGGGCACCCGACTCGCCGCCGCTCTCTGATCCGGCGGTCGGACCGCCGGCAGCAAGGCCTGGTGGCCGGGTGGCCGGCAGCGGGGTCAGGCGCAACGCACGCGCGTGAGCAGCACCGCGCCCTCGTGGCCGGTGGAGCCCGCGATAGCTGACCGGGCCGAGCACGGTGCCCTGCGGCGGCGCTCGGCCCAGCGACCCCGTCGGCCTGCGTCTGACCCTGCACAGGCAGCCGTGGCATGCCGAGGCGCACAGCCCTGCCCGGCTGCTGGACCGGCGTGCGCCGCTTTCAACAGCACGGTCTTGTTGCGAAACCCGATATCCTGGTCCTATGAAACGGACATCTTTCTCCCGCTGGCCGTGCTCGATTGCGCGGACCATGGATCTGCTCGGCGACTGGTGGACCCCGCTGGTGCTGCGCGAAGCGTTCTACGGCATCCGCCGTTTCGACGAGTTCCAGCAGGAACTGGGCATCGCCCGCAACACCCTGGCCGACCGGCTGCGGCGCCTGGTCGACGAGGGCCTGTTGGAGAAACAGCTCTACCAGACCGAGCCGCGGCGCTACGACTACGTGCTCACCGAGAAAGGCAAGGACTTCTTCGGGGTGCTGGCCGCCATGTCCCGCTGGGGTGACCGGTGGCTGGTCGCGGATGAGGGAGCGCCGGTCATCTTCCATCACGACACGTGCGGCCACGACGCGCGTGCCGAAGTCGTCTGTGCCGCGTGCGGTGAACCGTTGCGAGCGGACGAGACCACGATGCAAATGGGGCCGGGGTACCCGGAGCGGCTCAAATCGCGACCGGACGTGCAGCGCCGATTCTCGGGCTTGACAGGCTAAATCTAGTTAAGCAACTCTGTCGGTCAGATCCTGACAGTGAGGAGGCTGACCACGATGGAGTGGACTGGCGCTCGTTACGCCGACACGCCGACGGCGGAGGTACGCACCTGGATCAACGCCGAGCCCCAGCGGGTCTGGGCGCTGGTGTCGGATGTCGACCTGATGCCCACCATGAGTGAGGAACTGCAGTCGATCGAGTGGGTGGGGGGCTGTTCGGGCCCGGCCGTCGGCGCGACGTTCGTCGGGCACAGCAAGCACGAGGCGCTCGGGGAGTGGGCCACCACCTCGCACATCATCGAGTACGAGCCGCCGCGGCTGTTCGCGTGGGCGGTGGAGGACCTGCAGTGCCCCACCGCGATCTGGCGGTTCCGGCTAGAGCCCCGCGACGGTGGCACCGAGCTGTCGCAATGGATGCAGATGGGCCCGGGGCGCTCGGGACTGTCGTACGCGATCGACCGGATGCCGGAGAAGGAGCAGAAGATCGTGTTCGTGCGAATGCGGGAGTTCGAGCAAAGCATCACCGCCACGTTGGAGCACATCAAGAAGCTGGCGGAAGCCTGATGCGGACCGCGACCACGATCGAGGCCTCCGGCGGCGACAGCTGGCGCGAACAGATCGACTTCGTGCTGGAGGCGGAGAAACTCGGCCTCGACATCTGCTGGGTCGCCGAGGCCTGGGGCTCGGACGCGCCTTCGGCGCTGGGCTACTACGCGGCCCGCACGGAGCGGATGCTGCTCGGGTCGGGGATCATGCAGGTGGGTACCCGTACGCCGGTGGCGCTGGCGCAGACCGCGATCACCCTGTCGAACCTGTCGGAGGGCCGCTTCCTGCTCGGGCTGGGCGCCTCCGGCCCCCAGGTGATCGAGGGCCTGCACGGGCTGCCGTTCGCACGGCCGCTGAGCCGGATCCGGGAGACGGTGGAGATCGTGCGCCAGGCCTTCGCCGGCGGCAAGATTTCCTACACCGGTCGCGAGTTCCAGATCCCGCGGCCCGGTGGCGATGCGGTGCCGATGCGGCTCTCCATGCGCGCCCATCACGAGATCCCGATCTACTTGGCCACCTTGTCCCCGGGCATGCTCCGGCTGACCGGTGAGATCGCCGATGGGTGGCTGGGCACCAGCTTCGTACCCGAGGGCGCGGCCGGGGCGTACTTCGCGTACCTCGACGAGGGTTTGGCCCGCGGCGGGCGGACCCGGGCGGATCTGGACGTATGCCAGGGAGCGGAGGTGGCGTTCGCGCCGGACGAGGACGCGCTGCGCCGGATGGTGGCCGGGCGGAAGAAGGAACTGGCCTTCAGCCTGGGCGGCATGGGTTCGGCGTCGACCAACTTCTACAACCAGGCCTACTCCCGGCAGGGCTGGGCCGAGATCGCCGCCGAGGTACGCGAGCGCTGGCAGGGCGGTGACCGCGACGGCGCCGCCGCGCTGGTGACCGACGAGATGGTGCTGGGCACCACGCTGATCGGCACCGAAGAGATGGTGCGCAAGCGGCTGCGAGTGTGGCGCGACGCGGGTGTGGACACCGTCCGTCTCTATCCGTCCGGTGACACGCTGGACGCGCGCTTGTCCACTTTGGGCCGGGCGATCGAACTCGTGCAGGAGATCGGGAGTCCGGCGTGAGCCAGTGGCACAAGACCGCGTGCAATCTCTGCTACGTCAACTGCGGGCTCGAGGTCCAGACCGAGGGGTCGGCGATCATCCGGGTCCGTGGAGACAAGGACAACGCGCGCAGCCAGGGCTACCTGTGTCAGAAGCCACAGCGGTTGACGTGGTACGGCGACCACGACGACCGGCTCACCACACCGCTTCGCCGTCGTGCGGACGGTACGCATGAACCGGTCAGCTGGGAGACGGCGCTGACCGAGATCGCGGCCAAGTTGCGTGAGGTCCGCGACGCCGACCTGGCCGAGGGACGGCCGGGGTCGTTCGCCTACGTGGGCGGGGGCGGCCAGGGCAACCATTCCGGAGGCGCCTACGGACACGCGCTGATGAGGTGGATGAACGCCTCCCGGTTCTTCGGTGCGCTCTCGCAGGAAAAGACCGGTGATTACTGGGTCAACGGCAAGATGTTCGGAGGGCAGACCTGCCATACCTCCGAGGGAGTCGAGGAGTGCGACCTGCTGGTTGTGATCGGCTGCAACCCGTGGTTGGCGAACGGCTTCAACCGGGCCCGCAACGTGGTCAACACGATCAAGAACGACCCGAGCCGGAAGCTGGTGGTGCTTGACCCGCGGCGTACCGAGACGGCGGACGTTGCGGACGTGCACCTGCCGTTGCGGCCCGGTACTGACGCCTATGTGCTCGGCGCCATTCTGGCGCTGGTCATCGAACGGCGCGGCGAGGACGAGGAGTTCCTTCGGGCGCACACCGACGGGTTCGACCAGGTGGCCGCGGTGCTGCGGGGGATTCCGGTGGAGGAGTGGATCGCCCACGCGGAGGTCGACCGCGCAGATGTCGAGCGCGTGGTGGACCTGATCCTCGCCGCCACGGCGATGACCGTCCGCGTGGAGTTGGGTATTCAGCAGGGCCGTAACTCCACGCTCAACAGCTATCTGGAGAAGCTGCTGTACTTGCTGACCGGGAACTTCGGCCGGCCCGGTACCAATGCCGTGCACTCGTGGCTGGTTCCGATCATGAGTGAGTCGCGCGGGCAGCGGTCGGAGATCACGGGTTTCGAGTACATCGGCGGCTACCTGCCGATGAACACGCTTGCCGAGGAGATCCTCGCCGACCATCCCCACCGGGCGAGGGTGCTGTGGGTCGAGTCGTCCAACCCCGCCAACACCACCGCGGACACCGTGACGACCGAGCAGGCGATCAGACAGTGCGAGCTGTCCGTCGTGATCGACGTCGCCTACACAGAAACCGCCGCGCTGGCCGACTACGTGCTACCGGCCGCCTCACAGTATGAGAAGTGGGAGTGGACCTTCTTCGACTTCGAATGGCCGACGAACTACTTCCACCTGCGCCGGCCGTTGTTCGACCCGTTGCCCGGCACCCTGGTGGAGGCCGAGATTTACGCGAGGCTGTTCGAAGCCCTCGGTCTGCTGCCGGACCAGCAGACGCTGGACCGGCTGACCGAGGTCGCGCGGGCGGACCGGCCGAATCTGCTGAGCCACGCAAGCCATGTATTCAAGGACCACCCCGCGATCGCACCGGTAGTGCTCTACCGGACGCTTGGGCGCACGCTGCCCGACGGTGCGTCGTCCGCGGCAGCGTTGTGGCGAGGCTGCCACAGCGCGGCACAGAGAATGTCCGTTGCGGTGCAGCGGGCGCTCGGTACCGAGCTCTCCGGCCCGGCGCTCGGCGAGGAGCTGTTCGACCGGATCCTGGCAAGTCCCAGCGGACTTGCCTTTAGCCGCCACGAATACGGCGAGGTCTGGACGCTGGTTCGAAACGAGCGCGTCCAGCTCGCCATACCGGAACTGCTCGAATGGCTGGCCGCGCTCGACCCCAAGCGGGACGGCCCGGATCCCGACTACCCGCTGTCTTTGATCAGCGGCCAGCGCCGCAGGCACAATGCCAACCAGATCCTGCGTCCGCCCGCCTGGCGCAAGACCGACCCCGACGGCGCGCTCCGGGTCCGTACGCACGATCTCTCCGCGATCGGCGCCACCCCCGGCGACTGGGTCGCCGTGGTGTCCAGGACGGGGCGCATCGTGGTCCGGGCCGAGACCGACGAAAGCCTTCGCCGCGGCCAGGTGGCGCTGCCCCACGGGTACGGGATGTCGGTTCCCGATGGTCATGGTGGACGGGTGACACACGGCCCGCGGATCAACCTGATCACCGACGCCAACGACCGCGACCCCATCGCCGGCACCCCGCATCACAAGGATGTGCCCGTGCGCCTGGAACCCGCCACCGCCGCGGAACGCGCGCACGCCGAGCGAGACCGCGACCGGGTCGGTCGACTGGTCCCCGAGCGAGACCGGACGAAGCCGCCGACCCCGCTTTTCGCTGACGGCTCCCGTGGATGATCCGCGCCAACGGTCCCGGCTTCTGAGGCCACGGCGTTGCCGCTACAGCAGGGAGGCATGATGCAGCAGCCGCTGTTCCGCTCGGTGGACGACGTGACGCGAGGGTTGGCCGAGGCCGGGTATCTGGCGTCCACGCCGGTGGCCACCACGGTGTTTCTGGCCGACCAGCTCGGCAAACCGCTCCTGGTGGAGGGACCCGCCGGGGTCGGCAAGACGCAACTCGCACGGGCCGTTGCCGCGGCGACCGGCAGCGAACTGGTGAGATTGCAGTGCTACGAGGGCGTCGACGAGTCGCGCGCGCTGTACGAGTGGAACCACGCCAAGCAGCTGCTGCGGATCACGGCCAGCCGTGACGAGGGCTGGGAACAGGCGCGCGAGGAGGTGTTCAGCGAGGAGTTCCTTCTGCCCCGTCCGCTCCTGAAGGCCATCCGCAACCCGGAACCGACTGTGCTGCTGGTCGATGAGACGGACAAGGCGGACATCGAGATGGAGGGTCTCCTGCTGGAGGTACTCGGCGACTTTCAGGTCACCGTGCCCGAGCTGGGCACGATCACCGCGACGCGCCGTCCCTTCGTGCTGCTCACCTCGAACGCGACGCGCGAGCTGTCGGAGGCGCTCAAACGGCGCTGCCTGTTCCTTCACCTGGACTTCCCGTCGCCGGAGCTCGAGCGCGACATCGTCCGGCTGCAGGTGCCGGGCCTCGACACCCGCCTGGCCGAGTCGCTGGTGCGGGTCGTCAACGCGCTGCGCTCCATGCACCTGCGGAAGGCGCCGTCCGTCGCCGAATCGGTGGACTGGGCGCGGACGTTGCTGGCGCTCGGCGCGCGCACACTCGACGAAGCGGTGGTGGAGGCAAGCCTCGGCGTGATCCTCAAGCACCAGACCGACCACCAGAAGGCCGCCGCCGAGCTACGACTGGACCACGCACTGGATCCGGCGTCGTCATGAGCGGCCTGCCGCACCGGCTGGTGGAGTTCGTCGGGGCGCTGCGGGAACACGGGATCCCGGTCGGGACCGGCGAGACCGTGGACGCCGCAGCCGCCGTCGACGTACTCGGCCTTGCCGACCGCGAGCGCCTGCGCGCCGCGCTGGCCGCGACCGTGCTGCGTGGTACGGGCCTGCGCGCCACCTTCGACGCGCTGTTCGACCTGTACTTTCCGGTGGCGGTGGGGAGGGCGGAAACGACGGTCGACACCGCCGAGCTACCCGCACTGCGCGACGCGCTCGTGGCCGCGCTCGCCGCGGGTGACACCGCACGCATGCGGGCGCTGGCAGCCGCCGGTGTCGCCGCATACGGCCGCTTCGGGACCATCGGCGGTGGGACCGGCGGCTGGTCCGCGTACCACACACTGAACCGGATCCGACCGGACGATCTGTTCGCACGCGTACGGGCCGCCATCCAAGGCGAAGAGGACGGCGGTCTCGCCGATGCGATCGCGCAGCAGGAAGCCCACAGCCGCATCGCCCAGCTCCGCGAGTACATTCAGTCCGAGGCACGCCGCCGTACCTCCGAACTGCGCGGCCGGGACCACATCGCCCGGTACGCAGTCGCGCCGCCGAGCGACCAAGCCAGTTTCGTCGGCGCCCGTTCAGAACAGCTGACAGAACTGCGGCGTACGATCCAGCCGCTGTCCCGGAAGCTGGCGACCAGGCTTGCGGCCCGTCGGCGAAGGGCACACCGCGGTCAGATCGACATGCGACGCACCCTGCGCCGGTCGCTGGCCACCGGTGGAGTGCCGATGCGCCCGGTACTGCGCCGACGGCGGCCTGGACGACCCGAACTCGTCCTGTTGTGCGACATGTCCGGGTCAGTAGCGGGGTTCGCCCAGTTCACCCTGGAGTTGGTGCAGGCGCTGGCCGACCAGTTCAGCAAGGTCCGGACATTTGCCTTCATCGAACTCACCGACGACATCACCGATCTGGTCACCGCAGCCGCCACCGACACCAGGAATCTCGCCGAGCGCATCGCGACCGAGGCCAGGCTGACCCGTTGGGCCAGGAGCAGCGACTACGGGAGTTCGCTCGCCGGCTTCGTCGACGGCTGGCTCGACGCGGTCGGACCGCGTACCTCGGTGCTCATTCTCGGCGACGGGCGCACCAACGGCGGCGACGCGAACCTGTCCGCTGTGCGGCGGATCGCTGACCAGGCTCGGCACGTGTACTGGCTCAACCCCGAACCGAGGAGCCTGTGGGCTACCGGTGACTCGGCGGCGCTGCTGTACGCGCGGCTGGTGCCCATGTACGAATGCCGCAACCTACGCCAGCTGTCGCGCCTGGTCACCGAGTTGCTGCCGGACTGAGCGCCGGCCGGGGGAGTTCTCCTGGCCGTACAAGTCGAGCTTCAGTGATCGAGGACGACCTTGATCTCCCTGAACCCGTGGATCAAGAACGACGCCACACGGTCGAGCGGCTGGTTCTCGACGAGCGTCAGGCGGGGGAAGCGTTCGAAGAGCGCCGGCAGCGCGGCGAGCGCTTCGGCGCGCGCCAACGGGGCGCCGAGGCAGTGATGCGCGCCGTGGCCGAAGGACATGTGCTTGATGGGGGTGGGGCGGGTGATGTCGAAGCGGTCGGCATCCTCGCCGTACTGCTCGGGGTCCCACCCGAGGAAGCCGAATGCGGCCAGGATCGCCTCGCCGGCGCGTATGCGAACGTCCCCGACGGTGATGTCTTCCACGGCGAACCGCAGCGGGCTCATCGCAGCGGCGGGGGCGAAGCGCAGGGCCTCCTCCACCACGGTCTCCCACGGCACGCGGCCGTCGCGGACGAGGGCGAGCTGGTCGGGGTGCTGCAGCAGCGCGACGACGGCGTTGCCGATCAGCTGGACGGTCGTCTCGAGGCCGGCCCCCAGGACGAGGACCATCGTGTCGATGATCTCGAGGTCGGAGAGGGTGTCGTTGCCGTCTTGCGCATGGAGGAGCGCGGTGGTCATGTCGTCGCCGGGCCGGGCCCGCTTCTGGGCCAGGACCTCGGCGAAGGCCTCGCGGCAGGCTGTGAGCGCGGCGCCGCCATCCTGTGAGGCGGGGTCAGCCAGCGCGATCTCGGTGAAGTTCTTCACTGCGGCGGCCCCATCGCCCTGCATGCCGAACATCTCGCAGATCACGCGGAGCGGCAGCGGACTGGTGAAGTCGGCGCGCAGGTCTGTGACCTCGCCGGGCGCGGTCTGGGCCAGCTGGTCGACAAGATCGGCGACGAGGCGGTCGACGGACGGCTGGAATGCCTTGATGCGCCGGAGCGTGAAGGCGGGGGCGACAAGTTTGCGCAGCCTGGTGTGGTCGGGTCCGTAGGACCAGAACATGTTTTCGCCGACGAGCCCGTACATCCAGTGGGCGTCCGGGGTGTTCGCCAGCCAGCCATTGCGCCAGGCGTCCCAGTGCTGACGCGCGTCCCGGCTGACGCGGGGATCGGTCAGGAGCGGTTCCAGGACCCGCTGCGAGGTGGGCATCCAGGCGCGTATGCCGCCGAGCAGCTCCACCGCGGCCACGTCTCCCAGCGCTCGAAGCTGGGCCGCTTGGCCGGGCAGGTCGACTCCCCGGGGGTCGAGGGGGAAGGGCTTCGGGTAATGGTGAAGAGATGCGACGGTCATGAGACCTCTTCTCGAAATGAGACGGCAGACGATCGGGAGGCAGACGTAATGCTGTCGATCTGATGCTGTGTCAGTGGTAGGACTCGCGTTCCACGCACGGCGCTCCGAGCAGAGCGGAAACGATCACGGCCGGGTCCGGGAGCTCGTGGGCCTGACGGGGCCGCCGGCTGCTTCGGGGGCCTCCTGGCATGGGCGCCAAGCAAATAGGAGAGAACCGCGATTACCTGGCTAGGTCACGGTAACATAGGTTTGCATAATCTATAGGTAAATCCCTCCAGCGCGAGGGTCGGTAGCTCGAGGGTCGTTCTGATGCGTCTATGGCCGGGCCGGGGTGGTGTGTCGTCAAGGCGTGGTCGTGAGTGAGCGCAGGCCGTTGGCGGCGAGTGGGGCCACGGCCTCGCCGACGGTGTCGAAGCCGGCGCCGCGGGTCAGGCCTTGTTGGTGACGGGCGTGGATGCCTTCGGCGATGACGGCGATCTTGAAGTAGCCGAGGGCGAGGTAGAACGGGAGCCGGCTCAGGTCGCGGCCGCTGCGGATGGCGTAGCGCTGGGCGAGGTCGGCCGGTGGGGGAATGCGGTCGCTGGTGGACGCGGCGGACCCGGCGAGGACGGGCTCGAACGCGGGGTCGGAATAGACCAGGTGCAGGCCGAGGTCGGCGAGAGGGTCGCCGACAGTGGCCATCTCCCAGTCGACCAGTGCCCGGACTCTGGTGGGGTCGGCCGGGTCGAGGATGGCGTTGTCGATGCGGTAGTCACCATGCACGATCGACGTTCCGCTTTCCTGCGGGCAGCGTTCGCCGAGCCGGGCGTACAGGCGGTCGATGTCAGGGAGTTCACGGGTGCGTACCCGCTGCCACTGGTCGTGCCAGCGCAGCACTTGGCGCTCCAGGTATCCGTGGGGGCGGCCGAAGCCGGCCAGTCCGACGGCGTCGATGTCGACTTGATGCAGCCCGGCCAGGGTTTCGATGAGGGCGTAGGCGCAGCCGGTGATCTGCTGTTGCGGCAGGGCGTGAAGCTGTCCGCGGGTGCGGATCACGGTGCCCTCGACGTAGTCCACGATGGAGAACGGCACGCCGAACACGGTGTCGTCGCCGAACGCGACGGCGCGGGCGACCGGGACCCCGCTGCCGGAGAGCGCTGCGACGGCCCGGTACTCGCGGTGCATGTCGTGGGCGGACGGGGCGAGACCGCCCAGCGGCGGACGGCGCAGTACCCATCGGGAGCGGCCATCGGTCAGCAGGTACGTGAGGTTGGACTTGCCGCCCTGTAGCAGCTCCGCCCGCAACTCACCGCTATAACTCGGCACGTTGGCCTGCAGGAAGCCGTGGAGTGCCGGCAGATCAAGACCGTCCACAGTGGATTCCGCGCTGGTCGTCATCGAGCGCATGCCTTGTCGTGGCGGCGGACGACGCGGCGGGCGATCGCCCAGCGGTGCGTCTCCGAGGGTCCGTCATAGATCCGGAACGGCCGGACCTCACGCAGGAACCGGCCGAGCAGCACGTCGCCGGAAATGCCCAGTGAGCCGCAGATCTGCACCGAGCGGTCGACGACCCGCCAGATCGCCTCGGCACAGAAGGTCTTCGCGATCGCGGTGGACTGTGCGGCGGAGCGGCCCTGGTCGAGCTCCCAGCACGCCTGCAGAATCAGCCCGCGGGAGGCGGCGATGTCGATCTCGTTGTCGGCGATCATCTGCTGCACCATCCCCAACTCGGCCAGCCGCGAACCGAACACATGCCGGTCGGCGGCGCGGGCTACGGCGATGTCCTGGGCGCGGCGGGCGATCCCCAGCCAGCGCATGCAATGCGTCATCCGCGCCGGCCCGAGCCGCACCTGCGCGTACCGGAATCCCAGGTCGACCTCGCCGAGCACCGCGTCGTCGGCGACCACGCAGCCGTCGAAGACCAGCTCGGCGTGCCCGCCGTACAGGCTCTCGTCCAGCGTCTCGATGTGCCGGACGATCTCCATACCCGGGTTGTCGGCCTCGACCAGGAACATCGTGGCGCCGCCCGCGTCACCCGGCTCGCCGGACGTCCGGGCCATGCAGATCGCGAAAGCAGCCCCGTCGGCTCCGGTGATGAACCATTTCCGTCCGTCGATCTGCCATCCACCGTCGACCCGCACCGCGCGGGTGGTCAGCGCCGAGGGGTCCGAACCGGCCCCCGGAGCGGGCTCGGTCATCGCGAAGCAGGACCGGATGTCTCCGCCGGCCAGCGGCCGCAGATACCGCTCCTTCTGCTCCCGCGTGGCGATGGCCTCCAGCATGTGCATATTGCCCTCGTCCGGCGCGGCGATGTTCAAGGCCAGCGGCCCGAGCAGCGAATACCCCGCCTCCTCGAACACCGCGGCCCGCCCCCGCATGTCCAGGCCGTGACCGCCGTACGCCGCGCTGACGTGCGGTGCGAACACTCCCCGGTCCTTTGCCGCGCGCTGCAGCTCCGCCCGCACCGCATCGGAGGGGACGACGCCCTTGTACTCGGCTTCCATCGGCAGTACGACGTCGCGGACGAACTGCGCGGTCTGTGCGGCAAGGCCAGCCGCGGCCGGGTCTGGAGTGAGGTCGACGGTCACTACGAGCCCTCCTTGGCTAATCATTATTAGCTAGAAGCTAGCGGACGCCTGCTGACATGCGCAACGGGTCGTATCATGTGACACAGCTGTTCGCTACGTCACCTGCTAACCTTTGTTAGCCATCCGAGTCAAAGGGGGAGATAGTGTCCCGGCCTCCGGCATCCCGCCGTGACGACATCCGCGCCGCCGCGCTGGAGCTGTTCACCCGCCGTGGCTACGAGGCCACGACCATGGCCGACATCGGCGCAGGGGTCGGTATCCGCGGGCCCAGCCTCTACAAGCATGTGACGTCCAAGCAGGACCTGCTCGTGGAGATCATGATCAGCACGATGCGTGACCTCATCTCCGGCCATCATGCCGCGATCGCCACCACGACCGACCCGACCGAGCGGCTTCGCCGTGCGGCCGAAGCCCACGTCCGCTACCACGCCCGCCACCGGCTGGAAGCCTTCGTCGGCACCCGGGAAATCCGCAGTCTCTGCGAACCCCACCGAACCGAAGTCCTCGCGCTGCGCAGTGAATATGAGCAGTGCTTCCGGAAGCTGGTGAACGACGGCATCGCCGCCGGCCGCTTCCGCGTCGCCTCCGCGCGTATGGCTTCCTACGCCATCCTGGACCTCGGCATGGGGGTCGTCGTCTGGTACCGCGACGACGGCGAACTCACCGAAGACGCCCTCGTCTGGCAGTACGCCGAGTTCGCCCTCCGCATCGTCGGCGCGGCACCGTCGTGATCGTCATAACGAGCCCAGACAACGACTCCAGCATGGAGCACGAAGTGGTCAGCCATGACAAGTCGGGCGGTCCGTAGCGGAGGGATGCCCGCCCAAACCTCGCGGACCAAGCCTGACGCAGCCCGGCAGCCCGAGCGTGCCCTGGCGCTGAAGGCGTGTGTGCACCCGGCTGGCCGTGGCGTTCGGCCTCCACCCGCCCATGGCCGGTCCGCGTCCGAGCGGCGATCCCGCCGCGCACCCAGTGGTCACGCCGTCGGCCGCCGGGCGGGGCTGCTGAACATGTAAAGGGCGGCAGTTGTGAGCGAGCGGCAGCCCCGACTCGACTGTGAGGACCCGTTTGCCCTATGCGGCACCGCAGGGGCGGTGGCTGTCTGAACCGCTCTGGGACCGGTGGAGACCACTCCGGCCTCGTATCTCGCGGGCAAGATACCGTTTGGGACAGCGGATGATCACGAGTTGACGCTGGGCGCAGTTCAGCTGGTGATGGCCGCCGCGATTGAGCCGGTGCGGGTCGTTCTTGCCGAACGAGGTGGGGACCGGGCAGGCGTCGGCGAGCTTGGCGACCCCGGCCTGCGAGCGGAGGCGTTCGGGGTTGTCCCCGGTTACGACCAGTACATCGGCCGCAATGTTCGCGCCGATGCTGAACGCCTGCTGTCGAGTGGCCTCTTGGAGCAGCTTGGCGTGGTCTTCAGCGTTCTGCGGTCATCGATCCGCCCGCGCCCCGGGTGCCGGAACCATCGCTCATGCTTCGGCAGTAGCGGCTCGATCACCGCCCGCAACTCGTCGCTGACCGCCCACGGCTATCGCCGTGCCATGACCCCCCCTGCAAAGCACGGGATCGCATGCGTCTCCACCGTGCCACCAGAGATCATTTCGCAAGGGCCTCCTTGTGTGGGCATCGTTCCGCGGTCGTGGCCTCGTAGCCACGGCGGGATACCGGAGGCCGGGACGCGATCTCCCCTTTCGACTCGGATGGCTAACAAGGATTAGCAGGTGACGCAGCGAACAGCTGTGTCACACGCTACGACCCGTTGCGCATGTCAGCCGGCGTCCGCTAGCTTCTAGCTATTGGTGATTAGCCAAAGGGTCGGGGTGTGTTCGCGCCGCACGTCAGCGCGGCGTACGGCGGTCACGGCCCGGACATGCGGGGGCCGGCCGCGGTGTTCGAGGAGGCGGGGTATTCGTTGCTCGGGCCGCTGGCCCTGAACATCGCCGCACCGGACGAGAGTGGATGCCGCGGGGTGCGTTGGTGACGGTGGCGGCGAACAGGTCCTCGGCGTGCTGGGGGAAGCGTCCCCGGTGTCGGCGGACCCGGGGTTCCGAGTCCGGCCTCGATGCACATCGCCATAAAAAATGATTTCTACCTGCATAGTTGTATAAATAGACCCTCATGGTTAGGCTCGTTTGCCGAGCCGACAGCAACG
>NZ_JBITCT010000039.1:59605-112966 GCF_044453465.1 Streptomyces sp. NPDC051677 | reverse complement strand
AGCGAGTACTTTCTGGGGGCGGCCATGGTCGATGTTCCTCTCATGAGAACCATCTGACCCTCTGTCAACACACTCCGCATCTCGGGGGAACCTCACGCACACATACAGCAGCCGGAACAGGCTTTTCTTGAAAGGGTCCGCTGGGACGCCGCCCTGCCGAGGTCGTGGCCTGCTGAGGAAAGCCGGCAATCTTAGCCGCCTACGGGCGTGACCTGGGCCCGCACCACAACCGCACCACAACCGCACCAGATCCAGCGGGAGACAGCGGGGAGCCACGGTGAAAGCAGACCAGCCCGTAGAGGCCGCGGCCCAGCCGTTCGCCCAGCTCAGCGCTCCAACCGGAGAGGCGGAAGCGTGGGGGCCCTGGGTAGCCTGAGCCGCGCCGCGCGCTTCCACTCCCACCGTCGATCGGACGCCCTCATGCTCAGTCAGCCCATCACCGAGGGGGCCGAGCTCCGCGCCCTCGAACCCTGGCGGGCGAAGGAGTTCCACGAGTTCGTCGTGCGCTCCGGCCCTCATCTCTCTCCCTGGATGCCCTGGGCGACGGACATCGACGATGTGGCCAAGGCCGAACGCTGGCTGCAGGGCTACGCCGACGACCAGGCCCGGGACGGCAGGCGGGTCCACGGCATCTGGCTCCACGGCCTGCTCGTGGGAGGAGCCGGGTTCGCCACCTTCGACGCCCGGAACGGAACCTGCTCGTTGGGCGCGTGGCTCGCACCGGAGGCGCGGGGCCGCGGGCTGGTGACACGGGCCGCCCGCCTCATGATCGAATGGGCGCTCGGCACCCGAGGCATGTCCCGGGTCGAATGGTCGGCGGCAACCGGAAACATACGCAGCATCGCAGTGGCGAAACGACTCGGCATGGAGCGCGAGGGGGTACTGCGCTCGGCCTTGGCGCTGGACGGCGTCCGACACGATGTGGAGGTCTGGTCGCTCGTCGCCGACCGGATGTGACAGGGCGGCAGCGGTCGCCGATCATGACCGGCGCGAGCGTGCGCACCTCCCGTTCGAGGAGAGCCTTCCCCTCCCTACGAGGTGGCCCAGGAGGGCCTACGAGGTGGTCCAGGAGGGGCACCTACGAGGTGGTCCAGGAGGGGCTCGGCGACTCGGTCGAGAGGTGCCGCCGACTGGTCACGGAGGTCTCCGCGCCGCGGACCGGTCAGGTCGTAGCGCCGCGGACCGGTCAGGTCTTCGCGCCGCGGACCGGTCAGGTCTTCGCGCCGCGGACCGGTCAGGTCTTCGCGCCGCGGACCGGTCAGGTCTTCGCGCCGCGGACCGGTCAGGTCTTCGCGCCGGCGGCGATGACGTCGAGCGGCTCGGCGATCTCCTGGCGGTCGGTCGGGTTCCGCCGCCGGCCCCGGGGAGCTTCCCGTCCTCAGGGAAGCGGTGCGCACCACCGGCGCGAGGCACGGACACGGGACTGAGCCGCAGGTGCGCAGCGCCGAGGCGGCCTCGGTCGCCGGTCGCCGGTCGCCGGTCGGGGAATTCCTTCTCCCGTGGGGCAAAAGCGGTGAGGGCGGGCCGAAGTGGCCCGCCCTCACCTTGCGGGACAGGGGGGATAGCTGCCCCGCGTCTGCGGTGCCGGCCCCGGCTACACGGCGGTCTTCTGCTTCAGCCTCGCCACGCGGTCCTCGAACTTCTTCGCCACCTGGGCGCGCTTGTGCTCACGCTTGCCCTTCGCCTCCTCCTTGCGGATCCGCTCGGCGGCCTCCTCCATGGCCTTCAGCTCGGCTCGTACGTCGTCGGCCGGGCAGCGCTCCAGGACCGCGTCGTACCGCATGGCCAGAAGGTCCAGGGCCTCGGTGTCGCTCTCCCTGACCTCGGCCAGGAGGGCCGTTCCGCCAGGGGGGACGTGCTGGACGAAGGCGCCGACGGCGGTGGTGGTCTCTTCGGCCCGCTTGTAGTCGCGGCCTCCGCCGATCAGCGCGCCGACGCCCCAGCCCATCAGGACGCCGAGGGGTCCGCCGAGGATGCCGACCAGCGAGCCGACCAGCCCGCCGACCGCCGTGTTGCGCCCCTCCTCGGTGTCCATTCCCTCCGGGACACGCACCGCGCCGTCCTCGAGACGCTCGATCAGAACGGCGGCACGGACCTCCGTCGTGGCGGGGCTGAGGTACTTCAGGTCACTGAGCGCCTGGTAGGCGGCTGCACGATCGGCGAAACGCAGGGTGACGGCGTTCTCGTTCACGGACATGAGCTCCCCTTCTGTCGGCGGACCCGCAACGGGCCCAGGTCTGAGGGTGGACGGCCACGGCGCCGGCTTTCGGCGGGACTTCCACCCCCTTCTGTGAGACAGTATGTATCGAACAGAGGTTGTGAGTCAACACGTCTCACAAGTTGCCGAGCATGACGAGAATGAGGTGTTCCGATGCCCCGGACCAACGACGACCCCCGGGCCCTGCGCAGCCGCGCCGCCGCCCTGGCCGCCGCCACCGAACTCCTCGTCGAAGGCGGCCCCGAGAACGTCACCCACGCCAACGTCGCCCGACGAGCCGGAATCGGCCGCGCCACCGTCTACCGGCACTGGCCCGACCAGCAGACCCTCCTCATCGGCGCACTCGCCAACGACATCCGCCCTCTGCTCGCCTTCGACGACAGCCCCGTCCGCGACCAGCTGACGACCCAGGCGGAACAGATGGCCCATCGGCTCAACCAGCCGAACTCCGTGTCGGTCCTCGCCACGATCATCCAGCGGGCCGAGCGGGACGAGGACGCACGGCGCATCCGCGAGGAAATCTTCGGCCAGGCCGACGAGGGCTTCGCCCGCGCACTGGCTGCCGCAGTCGAACGCGGTGAACTCCGCCCCGGCGCCCAGGAGCATGCCACGGATCTCATCGCCCGCATCATCGGACCGCTGCTCTTCCAGCGCTTCCTGCTCGGCGTACACCTTGAGAAGGACTGGGTGGTCAGCCTGGTCGACGCCGCGCTCGCGCCCTGGCTGCCGAACGCGTGACCGTCCGACGCGGTCCGACGCAGTCCGGCGCGGTCCGACGCGGTCCGACGCAGTCCGGCGCCGCCGGCCGGACGGCGGTCGGACGGCGGTCGGACGGCGGTCGACAGCAGCCGGACGGCGGTCGGCAGCGGCCGGCAGCGGCCGGCCCCCGTCCCGCTCGGCGAGCGGCAGCCGGCCGGTCTCGCCGAACCGCGCCGTTCGGCGTCGTGTGGCGTGGCCGTCGGTGCGTTCGTACCGCGCCTCCCGCGCAGAGCCGTCGCGGGTCACCCACGACCACGTCGGCTGCACGTTCGCGGCGGCCACGGTGACGCGCACGGCACTCGCGACCACCCGTGCCGCGCGGAGTACGCCCGGGTGGTCGACCAAGACCCGGAAGGCGAGTGAGCGTCGAGGGCACCCACCGGGTGAAAGCGGTGAGGGTGAGCCTGCATCAGGCCCACCCTCACCCCACGAGGCAGGGGGAGCTGCCCCGCCTCTGTGGCGCCCGCCTCCGCTACGCGGCGCTCATCTGCCTCAGCGCCGCGACGCCGTCCGAGAACTCTCCCGGGGCTTCGGCGCGCTCGCCGTCGCGCCAATCCGTCGCTTCTTCCTTCGCGGTGCAGCCGGCGGCCCCTTCCACCGCGTGTGACCCACCGCGTGCGGAGTCGTCCGGGAGGCGCCTCAGGACTGCGCCGTACCACAGCGCCAGCATGTCCAGGGTGTCGGTGCCGGTTTCCCTGACCTCGGCGAGGATGACCGCGCCGTCAGCCGGGGTGTGCGTGATGCGGGCGTCGTCCGCCGCGTTCCGCTCCGCCACACGGTCCACTCCCTCGGTGACGCGCACCGCGCCGTCCTCCAGGCGCTCGATCAGTACGGCGCCAAGGACCTCGGCGTTGACGGCACTGAGGTGCCTCAGACCGCCCAGCGCCTGGTAGGCGGCGGCACGGTCGGTGAAGCGAAGAGCGATGACGTTCTCGTTCATGGGCATGAGCCGTCTCCTCGGGGCCTGCGGCAGACCCACGGCGGACCTGCGACTGACGGTGCTCGATCGGCGAGGCGTCTGCCCCGCCAATTGTGAGACAGTATGTATCGGAGGCGGGTGCGAGTCAAACCGTCTCACAGATTTCAGGAAGAGGTGTTCCGATGCCCCGGACCAACGACGACCCCCGCGCCCTCCGCAGCCGCGCCGCCGCCCTGGCCGCCGCCACCGAACTCCTCGTCGAGGGCGGCCCCGAGAACGTCACCCACGCCAACGTCGCCCGACGAGCCGGAATCGGCCGCGCCACCGTCTACCGGCACTGGCCCGACCAGCAGACCCTCCTCGTCGACGCGCTCTCGGACGGCGTCCGCCCCCTGTTCGCCTTCGACGACAGCCCCGTCCGCGACCAGCTGACGACCCAGCTCCAACGGCAGACCGACTGGTTCAACCAACCGGCCTCCGCGGCCGTCATGGCCACCGTCGTCGAACGAGCCGAGCGCGACGAGAACGCACGGCGCATCCGCGAGGACATGTTCGGCCGCGTCGGCCGACACTTCACGGACGCGCTCAGCGCCGCCGTCCGACGCGGCGAACTCCGCACCGGCGTCGAGGCGCACGCCAGGCAACTCATGGCCCACATCGTCGGACCCTTGTTCTTCCGACGCTCCATGCTCGGCGAACGGATCGAGAAGGACACCGTGGCGGGCGAGGTCGACAACGCACTCGCCCCGTGGCTGCCGAAGGCGCGACAGACCAGAGGGGCCGGCGGGCCCGGCCCGGCGTCGATCAGGTCGGATGCATGACGAGCGATAGCGCGGTAGTCGGCATCGTCGTGGAGGACAACCAGGCCATGGTGAGCAGCAGTGGCGGCGATGATGAGATCCACCGCCGAGGCGCTGCGATGCTCCCCAGCCTGGGCCATCCGGTGTTGCACCGCACTGATCCAGTGCCCCGCACTGCGAGGGGTCTTTGAGGCGGCACTGCGGGGGTCAGGGCCCGGTGGCCCCCTCCGCCAGGTCCTTGATCGCGTTGAGGCGGTGTTCCCACTGGGTGGCGAGGGTGTCCATCCACCGGGTTGTCCGCCTCAGCGGCTCCAGGTCGGCTTCGTAGCGGACCTCGCGTCCAGCCCGGTGAGCGCGTACCAGTCCGGCGCGGTCGAGGACGGCCAGGTGTTTGGCCACCGCCTGGCGGGTGATGGGGAGGCTCGCCGCCAGGGACGTGGAGGTCGCGCCGCCTTCGCGGGCAAGGACGGCCAGGACTTCTCGGCGGATCGGGTCGGCCAGGGCCGCCAGGACGTCATCGGGGGCCTGTTCGCCCTCGGCGGTGGGGGTCATGCCGTGGCCTGTTCGCAGTCCGCGCGCAGTTGGTCGAGCTTGTCGGGCCAGTTCTGGCTGTTGGCGCGGTGCCGGTCGGCGGCCTCGTCGGCGGCCAGTCCGAGGTGCGCGAAGCCGCTCTCGACCATGGTGAGCCGGGTGCCTCCCGTGGAGTCGTCTTCGGTCAACGTGAACTCGACCAGAGTGGCGTTGGAGTCGTCCGGCTCCTCACCTGCGGCGCCTTGGGACCACCGCCAGGACAGGACGCGCGGCGGCTCGACTGTCTGGATCCGGGCGGGAATGACGCCGTGGATGCCGTGGTCGAAGACCAGGAGACCGCCCGGACGCAGGTCGATCTTGACCGGCTCTCCATTGCCGAACCAGTGGCCGAGGAAAGCGGGCTCGCTCAGCACGGACCAGACGCGTTCCCTGGAGGCATTGATCAGGATGGCGCGTTCGATCGTGTCGGGGATCATTGCAACCTCATCTCATCCGGATGCGCTACCCAAAGGTTGCACATCCGGGACCCCATGCGCAACCAATCGGTTGCGCATGGGGTAAGCGGCCGCCTGGGGGAGTCGAGAGCGCGAGTTCGGTTCTCGTCACCCGCTCCATGGGGAAGGCCCGGGTCAGAGACCGAGCCCGTTTTGCTGTTGGCCGCATCGCCGAGACGAGCTGCCGACAGACCGTCGCCCGGCAGTCTCACGTGGCGTGGGACATGCCTACCGGGGTCGTCGCAGATGGACGTCGAAGACGTACTCGCTGCCTACGTAACGCGTCTCGGTGCTCTCGATGCGGGCGCCGTTGCGTCGTCACGGCGTGGAGAACAGGCCTGGCCCCGGAGGTGCGGAGCCGTCGGCGCTGACGCCGCCCGTGACCCGTAGGAACTCCAGCTTCTCCGCGTCGGTGGAACCCGCGGCCACCGTGTAGACGACGAGTCGGATGTCGCAGCCCGGGACGGTGAGCACGTCGCAGTCGCAGGTCACCTCACCCACCTGGGGGTGTACGACGGTCTTGCGGGCCGAGACGTGCGGGCCGACCGTGCCCTCGTCCCACAGTCGGGCGAACTCCGCGCTGGCGGAACGCAGTTCCTCGACGAGGTCGGTCAGGCCGCGGTCGCGGGGGTAGTCGACGAGAGCTGTGCGCAGGTCGGCGATGAGGGCGGGTTTCAGGGCGTTGTCGTCCTGGAGCACGGGCCAGGAGGCGAGCCGGCTGGGCCCTGTGGCGAAGACCGCCCGTGCCAGGTTGCGCTCGTCGTGTGTCCGTGCGCTGGGGTCGCCCATCAGCACTGACCATGCGGGGGTCCAGGACAGCAAGGTCCAGTCGGCGCTGAACACGCCCACGGGGAACTCCCCGAGGCGGGCCAGCATCCGCTGGACCCCGGCCGGGACATGCGTGGAGACCGTTCCCTCCTGGGGAGGCAGGAGGCCGGCCAGCCGGTAGGCGTGATCGCGCTCCGTGGGCTGCAGTTGCAGTGCTCTGGTCAGGCTCGCGACGACCTGCGCCGAAGGGCTGGTGGCGCGGCCCTGTTCCAGGCGGACCACGTAGTCGACCGACAGCCCGGCGAGCTCGGCCAGCTCCTCGCGCCGCAGCCCCACCGCGCGTCGTCCGGGCCATGAGGTCAGTCCGACGTCGGCGGGGGAAAGGCGGTCGCGCCAGCGGTGCAGTGCCGTGCCCAGGGTCTCGTCCACTCCGTCATTGTGTCCGCCGGGCCGTCGTCGTGCCTGGTACTGGCTGTCCTACCGTCGCAGGGGGCACTGGTTGTCCTCTCGTCGCGGGCCGAGAGTGGACGCATGACGACAACATTCATCACCGGAGCCAACAAGTCCCTCGGCTATGAGACCGCCCGCCGCCTGATCGAGGCCGGCCACACCGTCCTCGTCGGTGCGCGTGATCCGGAGCGCGGCCGGGCGGCCGCCGACGCGCTCGGGGCCCGCTTCGTGCAGATCGACGTGACGGACGACGCGTCGGTGGCCGCTGCCGCCGCCGACGTCGCGGCCCGCGAGGGAAGCATCGACGTCCTGATCAACAACGCCGGCGTCTTCGGGACGCACAGCCCCGCCGAGCAGATCACGGCCGCCGACGCCAGCGAGGTGTTCGAGGTCAACGTGGTGGGGATCGTCCGGGTGACGAACGCGTTCCTGCCCCTGCTGCGCAAGTCCGCGCACCCGGTCATCGTCAACGTCTCCAGCGGCATGGGGTCGTTCACGCTGACCCACGACACCGAGCGCGCCGAGGGCCGCAACCTCGCGCCGCTCTACACGGCGTCGAAGGCGGCCGTGACCATGCTGACCACGCAGTACGCGAAGTCCTGGCCGGACATGAAGGTCAACGCGGCCGACCCGGGCTACACCGCGACCGACTTCAACCGACACAGCGGCCCGCAGACCGTGACCGAGGGCACCGACGCGATCGTCGAACTCGCCACCATCGGGACGGACGGACCGACCGGAACCTTCCGTGACCGTCACGGTGCGGTCGCCTGGTGATCGACCACTGAATCCGGGACGTGCCCGGCACGCACGTGGATCCCGGAGGGGCGACCTCGGCCCAGGAACGGACGCACCCGTCACCGACGGGCCGGGGGTCCCGCTCGCGGTGTCGATGACCGGCGGAAACCGTGGGCGACGTCACGCAGTTGCTGCCCCGGCTCGGACGCATGACGACACCATTCATCACTGTCAGGGCACCACGAAAGGGAACTCTCCGATGAGCGATGGCGTGATCTCCAGCGGTTGGGACGTCCTGGACGCCTCCCACGCAGCACTGCGTACGGCGGTCCGCGCCGTCCCCGCCGACGGCTGGCGCCTGCCGACGCCCTGCGAGGGCTGGACCGTCGCCCAGGTCTTCCAGCACGCCGTCGGCGGCCAGATCGGCTACGCCGCCGGGCTGACCGGCGAACCCGGCCCCGACTTCGACCCGTTCGACCCGTCGGGCGAGATGGAGGGCGTGGACCCGGAGGCGTTCCTGGAGGACGCCCTGGCACGCGCGGCGAAGGCGTGGGCTGGGGTGGACCGGGACGCCGTCGAGGTACCCGTGCCGGTGCCGCCGCACAAGCTGTCCCCGTGGTCCGGCTCGGCGGCGTGCGGGCTGGACGCAGCGGTCCACGCCTGGGACATCGCCGTGGCGACGGGCCGGCCGTCGCCGCTCACGCCCGAGCTGGCCCGCCCCCTCCTCAAGATCGCCAGGGAGATCGTCGAGCCGCTGCGCCCCCGCGGCGCCTACGTCGCCGCCCTGGCCCCAGGGCAGGCCGACGACGACGTGGCAGTCCTCCTGCGCTACCTCGGCCGCGCACCCCACTGGAGCGCCTCTTAGGGGGCATGTCGTCTCGGGTTCCCCGAGGGCCACGGCATGGATACCACCGCACCTGATCGACACCAGCGCGCTCGCTCGCCTGCTGCGCGGCGACGCCGAGCAGTTCGGATGGGACCAAGCGGCCGCCGCCGGACTCATCGCCACCTGCCCCATCACCGAGCTGGAGTTCTTCTACAGCGCGTCGGCCGCCGACCGCGCACAAGGCATCGAGGACATGCGCCTGCTCTTCGGCCGGGTGCCGGTTGACGACCGCGCCTACGACCGCGCCCGGCGGGTCCAGGAGGTCCTCACCCAGCGCGGACAGCACCGCAGCGCCGGGGCCGTCGACCTCGTGGTGGCAGCCACTGCCGAGTTGCAGGGACTGACGCTGCTGCATCGTGACCGGGACTTCGAATGCATCGCCGCACTCACCGGCCAGGCGCTGCAGTGGTACGGCCCCGAAGCCGGCAAATGAACCAACGGCGAGTGTCGGCCGTTTCCGAGGAAGCCGCGGCACCGGCCCCGCAACGTGAAACGGGCTCCACCCAGGCTCTGTGATCGCACGACGGCGTTGCCCGACCGGAGGTCCGACCGAGCCCCGCCCAACACACTGCCCGCTTCAGCCGTCCCAGGCCGCCCGGCTGCGGCGAGGTTCACGCGGCGGACGGCCTTCGGGCTTGACGCAGCTGCGTCCAAGTCGGCACGGTCGCCGCCGCCGCGGGCCTCAGCCGGCTCCGATCGTGATCAGAGAGCCGGATCCGACGGCCCCACGATCGCCCGCAGCGCCGCAAGATGCCCCTGATATGCGTCCCGGCCTCGCCGGGTCAGCCGGAGCCATACTCGCTGCCGGGTGTCGCGGACGGCCTTGCGCTGCTCGACGTAGCCCGCGCCCATCAGCACGGTGACATGCTTGCTCAGCACGGAGGCGGAGAGGTCGAGTTGCTCTTGGACCAGGCTGAACTCCGCCTCGCCCGCAGCGTCCAGGAGGGCGCAGATGCGCAGCCGGTTCGGGGCGTGGACGGTGACGTCGAAACCCTCCAGCCGGTCGTGGTTCTCGGCGCTCACGGGGTCTTCCGGTGCAGGCGGACGAAGGCGAGGTGGAAGCCGACGGACACGGCGGCGCCGATCAGCGAGGCCGCGATCAGCCACACCGGCCGTCCCGTGACGCGGAACGCGAGCGCCGCCCCCACCAGCAGCACGGGCAGGCCGACCGCGAGCGGCACGGTCGCCCGCTTCGGCAGCACGTCGAACCGTAGCGCCACCCCGGTCGCGTTGCGCCACGCCCTCGCCGCGACGGCGAAGAGCGCCGCGTACACCGCGGTACTCGTCAGCAGGACGGCCATCCAGGCGGGGCGCGGCAGCAGCCAGTCCGAGTCGGCCATGACGCCTCCGTAGGAGATCGGGAGCGCGGCGACGTAGAGCGTGAGCGTGACGAAGAACCAGTTCGGCCACGGTGTGGCGGAGAGTGCCGCAGTGGAGGCCCGAATGTGCGCGGTGTCGGCCAGGGCGGCATGGGCCTGCTCCGGCGTCAGTGGTACCCCGTGAGTTTCCATAACGGAAAGAGTAGCGGCTGGTTTCCGGTATGGAAAGAGACGAGTTTCCGGTACGGCAAGTGACCGGCTCGGCCGCTTCGGTTCTGCCTCTCCGCCCGTGATCGTCGATGCTTCACGGGGTCCGGGCGCAGTCCGTCGCCAGGCGCAGGCTCTCCTCGACGGCGTGCGGGATGTCAGTGACGGGAAACAGGGTGTGCCGTACGGTCCGTCCGGCGTCGACGACGAGGATCAGGCGCTTGTGCCGCAGCCGGTCCGCGCCGCGGAAGGAGGGCAGCCGCAGGGCCGCGGCCAGGCGGTGGTCGGCGTCGGAGAGGAGTGGGTACGGAATCTCCTCCGCGCGGGCGAACTCCTGCTGTTCGTGGACGAGTTGGGTACTGATCCCGCGGACCTTCACGCCCGCTCGCAGAAAGTCGGGCCAAGCGTCACGGAAGAGCCGGTTCTCCAGGGTGCAGCCCGCGGCGCCCGGGATCGCGCCCCAGTCGATGCCGGTGCCGGGATAGGCGAACAGCACGGTCGCGGCGGCGTCCGGCGCGACGACGGGCTCGGGGCCCGAGACGCCGGGCAGGAGAAGATCCTCGGGAACGCGGCTGCCGGCCAGGGCGCGCACGCGGGCGTGTTCGGCGCCGTCCTCCGCGGCGGCCGCGGTGAGGCTGCCGTCGCCCAGCACCCACCGGTCGCCCCAGTCCTGCATGGCGACGAGCAGGGGCACCAGCGCGGCGCCGGCGTCGGTGAGCAGGTACTCGTGGCGCACCGGACGCCGTTGGTAGAGGCTGCGCCGCAGGACGCCGTGGGCGACGAGTCGCCCGAGACGCTCGGTGAGCACCTTGCGGGACAGACCGATCTCGGCGGCCAGCGCGTCGAAGCGGACGTGTCCGCGGGCGACTTCGCGCAGCACCAGCACGTTCCACCAGTCCCCCAGGACCAGGGCGGCCTGCGCGATGCCGCAGTTCTCGTCGGCGTTGTGCATCCTCATGCCCTCATAGTAGGTTCCCTTCCGGAACTCACTTTGTTCATACGGGGAACTTACCGCCCGCCGCCACGCGGGCCCAGCGTGAGGAGATGCGCCGTGACCGCCATCAGCCGGGTCGTCGCACGGGAGATCATCGACAGCCGGGGCAACCCCACCGTCGAGGTCGACGTAGAACTCCAGGACGGTTCGCTCGGCCGCGCCGCCGTCCCGTCGGGCGCCTCCACCGGCGCCCGCGAGGCGGTCGAACTGCGCGACGGCGACCCGACCCGCTACCACGGCAAGGGAGTCCGGCGCGCGGTCGACGCCGTGAACGAGACCATCGCGGACGCCGTGACCGGCCTCGACGCCGAGGACCAGGCGCGGGTGGACCACACGATGATCGAGCTGGACGGCACGGAGACGAAGGCCCGTCTCGGCGCCAACGCCCTGCTCGGCGTCTCCCTGGCCACCGCCAAGGCCGCGGCCGCCGCCCACCGCCTGCCGCTGTACCGGTACGTCGGCGGCGTCGACGCCCGCCTGCTCCCGGTGCCGATGATGAACATCGTCAACGGCGGCGCCCACGCCGACAACCCGCTGGACTTCCAGGAGTTCATGATCGCCCCGATCGGCGCGGGCACCTTCGCCGAGGCCGTCCGCATGGGCTCGGAGGTCTTCCACACCCTGCGCGGCACGCTCCTCGCCGCCGGCCACAACGTCAACGTCGGCGACGAGGGCGGCTTCGCACCCGAACTGCGCACCGCCGACGAGGCGTTGGACTTCGTCGTACGCGCCATCGAACAGAGCGGCTACAAGCCCGGCACCGACATCACGATCGTCATGGACCCGGCCACCTCGGAGTTCTTCCGCGGGGGCGTCTACGACTACACGGGCGAAGGCGTCCGCCGCACCCCCTCCGAACACGCCGACTACCTCACCGCGTTGGTCGACCGCTACCCCGTCGCCTCCATCGAGGACCCGATGGCCGAGGACGACCACGACGGCTGGCGCGAGCTGACCGCCCGCCTGGGCGACCGCTGCCAGCTCACCGGCGACGACGTCTTCTGCACCAACGAGACCCTGCTGCGCGCCGGCATCCGCGACGGCATCGCCAACTCCATCCTGGTCAAGGTCAACCAGATCGGCACCCTGACGGAGACGCTGGCCACGGTGGCCACCGCCCACCGCGCCGGGTACACGGTCGTCATGTCCCACCGCTCCGGCGAGACCGAGGACACCACCATCGCCGACCTCGCCGTCGCCACCGGCTGCGGCCAGATCAAGACCGGCTCCCTCTCCCGCGCCGACCGCACCGCCAAGTACAACCAACTCGTCCGGATCGAGGAGGAGTTGGGAACACAGGCGCGTTACGCCGGCAAGGAGACGCTCGGGCTGCGCCGCTGACAGTCCTGTTCAGCAGGTGGAGCTGCTGGAGATCCTTATTCCGGTGACGCTGTAAGCGTTCGTGAACACGGTTTCGGCATTCGGCGGCAGGCAGATCGCATTCCCGTCCTGGAGCCGTAGATACGCGACGTCGTCGTTCCGGGTGTTCACGACGTGGTAGTGCGGGCGGGACCTGACCGTCTGGTAAGTGTTGGTGACGTCACGGTACTTCGTGATCGGCGTGCCCGCGTTCCAGGCGTGCTCGTCCACGTAGAAGCAGACGTAGGGGTACGGGCAGCCGTGGGTGGGGGCCTCCGCCTGGGCTGCCGATGCGCCGGACACGGACATGGCCGCGACGACCATGCTCGCGCCCGCGATGCCTGCCGCCTTTCGGATGACGGACTTCATCGAACCTCCAAGAATCAGCACGGCGGCCATGGAGGCAACCGTCAGTGGATGCGGGTGGGAGGTCGCCCGACGACGGTTGGTCTCCGGAGCCGTGGTCGGTGCGACACCAGGAGCATCGGCGATCACCGGAGTCCGGCGCAACGACTGCCGGCGCATTGACCACGGTGGAACCATCCCAGCCCATCTGACGTGCAGTTATGTGAGTGCCTTGGGATGCGTCGGGACGATGTCGAGGAGTTCGCGGCGCTGCTGCACCGGCACTGCGCGGGCGAGGCGGCGCCGCAGGACCTCGCGCCCGTGGAGCGGCTCGCGGCCTTCTGCGAGGCGACACCGGAGGAACGATGGCGGGGCTATCAGACGTGGATAGGGCCCCGGACTAGTCTGCTCCCATTGAACAGCCTTTCGAAGGCGCGGCACATGGGAAAGGTGACGGGCGATGCCCCTGAGGCCCGGCGATGCGGAGTCCATAGGCGGCTACGCGCTGACCGACCGGCTCGGCAGTGGCGGAATGGGCACCGTCTTCCTGGGGCACTCGGCCTCGGGACGGCAGGTCGCGGTCAAGGTCGTGCACCCGCCGTACGCGCAGGACGACGAGTTCCGGACGCGCTTCCGGCAGGAGATCGCGGCGGCACGCCAGGTGAGCGGGGCGTTCACGGCCCCGGTGGTGGACGCCGATCCGGACGCCGAGCAGCCGTGGATGGCGACGCTGTATGTGCCGGGCCGCACCCTGTCTGACGTCGTGGCCCAGGACGGCCCGCTGAGCGGACGCGCCCTGCGCACGCTCGCGCTGGGCCTCGTCGAGGCGCTGCGGGACATTCACCGGGTGGGTGTGGTGCACCGTGATCTGAAGCCGAGCAACATTCTGATGGCCGAGGACGGGCCGCGCGTCATCGACTTCGGCGTCTCCCATGCCGTCGACAACGAAGCCCTCACCATGACGGGGCGGTTGATCGGCACGCCGCCCTTCATGTCGCCGGAGCAGTTCGCCTCGCCACGCGAAGTCACCGCCGCCTCGGACGTGTTCTCCCTGGGGTCGGTGCTGGTGTACGCGGCCACCGGTACCCGTCCGTTCGACGGAAGCAGCCCCTACCTGACGGGTTATCAGGTGATGTACGAGGCACCGGTCCTGGACGGCGTCGCCGAACCGCTCCGGGGCATCGCCGAACGCTGCCTGGCCAAGGACCCGGCCGCCCGCCCCCAAGTCGCCGACCTGCACCGTATGGTCCTGAAGCTGCCGGGTTCCACCACCCCGGTCACCCCGGTCGCCCCGGTCGCCCCGGGCACCCCGGGCACCCCGGGCACCCCGGGCACCCCGGGACCGGCCGATCCCGCGGAACCGGTGGAACCGGTGGAACCCGGCCACGAGGATTCCGACGCACGCCCTGCCCGGCACGGACGTCGGGGACGGCGCGTCCTCATCGGCCTCGCCGCCGCCCTGGTCGTCACCGGGCTGGCCGTCGTGGCAGTGAAGACAGCGGGGGAGACAGCCGGGGGAACGGCAGGTGAGGCAGTGGCGCAGACCGGGACGGACCAGAACGACAGTTCCCGGTCGCCCACCGCCGCGTCCGCCTCCCCGTCTTCTTCCGCGCCCGCCTCCGCCTCCGCCTCCGCGGTGACGACACCGCAGAAGCACGCACGGTGGGACTACCAGATCGGCGGCGCGTACACCCTGCCGACCGGTGTCCAGACAGTCAGCCGCAGCCATGAAGACCCGCCCGCGCCGGGTGCGTACAACATCTGCAATTTCAACGCCCTCCAGGTGCAGGAGGGCGCGGACGGCGACTGGCCCTCCGACCTGCTGCTGCGCGACGCCAACGGGGACGTCGTCTACGACCGGGACTGGAACGAGGCGGTCCTGGACATTCGCACGGCCGCCAAGCGGCAGCGCATCGCAGCCAAGGCGGACACCTGGATCGACGAGTGTGCGGCCAAGGGATACCAGGCCGTCGAGCCCGACAACTACGACACCTTCACCCGCTTCCCGGACTACCTCACGGCCGATCAGGCCAAGGCGTTCATGAAGCTGCTGTCGGCGCACGCCCACGAGAAGGGCCTGGCCGTCGCCCAGAAGAACACTCTGGAGCTCGCGCCCGACCGGAAGTCCGTAGGCCTGGACTTCGCCGTGGCAGAGGAGTGCGGCAAGTGGGACGAGTGCGGCGAGTTCGCCAAAGCGTTCGACGACAACGTGCTCGTCGTCGAATACACGGCGGAGGGTCTGTCGAACGCGTGCTCCCGCTGGGGCAGTGCGCTGAGCATCGTCCGACGCGACCAGAACGTCGTGCCCGAAGGCTCGGACGGCTACCTCCGCACGACCTGCTGACACCGAATCCCGCGAGGCGGCGCCGACCGGCCCCGAGCGGGGCCGCCGCCGGCACACACCACCCGGGCCCGGTCGTCCGTCGTGCCTAGCCGGGCTGTGCAGTCGATTCGGCGCCGGTCGACGGGGAGGCGCGGAACGTCTCGGCGACCGTGACGTTGGCGACCGTCACGACCGCCATGGCGGCTGCCGCGACGGGGTGCCCCACTCCGTACAGGGCGGCGGCGCCACCGCCGAGCACCAGCGCCTTCACCACCAGAACGAGAAGGAGCCGCGGTCGCCGGCGCGCCCGGGGTGCGGCGAACAGCCCCCAGACCACGACGGCCAGCAGGGGCGTCCCCACGCCGAGCAGGATCCGGACAACGCCCTCATGCCCCGCACCCACTCCCCACCAGCCCAGGAAGCCCAGCGCTGCGAGTTCCAGCAGAAACGCCACGGCCTCGTTCGCGACATACCAGGGCCGCGCATCGAGCCCCGCTATGCCGTCACTTCCCCCGGCCATGTTCCCCTCGTCCCCCTCCTGCTGCTCCGGTGTCCCAGCATGGCACCGCGGTCAGAGCCACACCGCGCCGGGGCCGCCGCCGTCCGAAGGCGGCGGCCGGTTAGCCCACCTGGCGGGGTGTGACTGTGCCGGTCAGCGGTCCACCCGGTCTCCCGTGCTTGCATCGCGTCAGGAGGCATACGACATGGATGACGAGCGACAGCAGGACACCCGCTCCCCACTCACCGCGTCCCGGCGCCGCGTGCTGGCCGCGGCCGCCCTCGCGCCCACACTCACCGGCGTGCCTGCCGGGGCCCGCGCCCTGTCCGCCGGGCCGAAGGCCCGCGCCCTGGTCGAACCGGTGATGACCAAACTGGCGGACTGGGCGGACGTGGGCGAGGTTCTCGGCCGACCCGGTGACATGCGCCGGTTCATGTACCACACGCCGTTCCCGCGCCTGGACCTCACGGTCTTCTCCCGGGGCATCCGGATCGACCCCGCGCTCGCCCTGGGCACGCACATGTCCTTCGTCCGGTACGCGGACCACAGCACGCTCCTGATGGGCGACGCCGTGGTCACCGAGGGCGAACTGCAGCGCTTCAGCGACGTCCTGCAGAAGCACGGGATCATGCAGACCGCCATCCACAAGCACCTGCTCGCCCACCAGCCGGCCGTCTGGTGGGTTCATCTGCACGCCCACGGCCACGATCCGGTCACCGTCGCCCGCGGGCTGCGCGCCGCGCTCGACTGCACCGGCACCCCGCCCGCCGAACCCACCGCGTCCTCGCCGCCCGTCGACCTGGACACCGCCGCGATCGACGCCGCCATGGGCGTCAAGGGCACCGCCGACGGCAGGATCTACAAGTCCACCTATGTTCGCCGCGAGACCGTCGCCGACGGCCCCGTGATCCTGCCTCCGGGACTGGGCTCCACCACCTCCGTCAACTTCCAGCCGCTCGGCGGCGGAAGGGCCGCGATCAGCGGTGACCTGGTCATGATCGCCAAGGAGGTCCAGCCCGTCCTCGTGGCCCTGCGGCGCGGCGGCGTCGAACTCGTCGAAGTGCACCACCACAACCTCACCGACGAGCCACGCCTGTTCTTCGTCCACTACTGGGCCGTCGGCAACGCCGTCAGGCTCGCCCGGGCCATCCGCCGGGCCGTGGACACCACCAACGTCGTACCCATGCCCCAAGGAGCCGCCTGATGACCGCGGACGACGAGACGGTCTTCTGCCCGTTCGACTTCAGCGAAGCCCTGGAGTTCGACCCTGCGCTCGCGGACCTGATGCAGCGCGACTCCCCCGCCCGTATCCGGCTTCCCTACGGCGACGGGGACGTCTGGCTGGTCACCGGCTTCGACGCGGTCAAGCGGGTGACCACCGACCACCGGCTCAGCCGGGCCGCCATCATGGGCCACGACTACCCCCGGCTGACGCCGGAGCCCATCGTCTCGGCCGAATCGATCAACGTGATGGACCCGCCGCACAGCAGCCGCGTCCGCCGGCTGGCCTCGCAGGCCTTCACGCAACAGCGGGTCGACGCGCTGCGGAGCCGGATCACCCGGCTCGCGGACGACCTGCTGGACGAGATGGAGGAGGAGGGCTCGCCGGCGGACCTGGTTCAGCGCCTTTCCGACCCGCTTCCCCAGCACACCGTCCTGGACCTCCTCGGCGTCGAACGGGCGGAGTGGCCCCGGATGCAGGAGTCCGTGCGCCGGCTGCTCGTCGTCGGCCCGGACAGCAGGGAGGCTGCGGCGGGCGCCAAGGCCGATCTGACGGCGTACTTCGCCAAACTCGTCGAGCAGCGCCGGAACTCACCCGGCGAGGACCTCATCAGCGCGATGGCCGCGGCGCGGGACGGCGAGGACCAGCTCGACGACAGGGAACTGGCGGTCATGGCACTGACGCTGACGCTCAGCGGCCAGGACACGGCGACGTGCCAGATCAGCGACATCGCGTACCTGCTCCTGACGCGTCCCGAGCTGGTGGAACACCTCAGGCGCCGGCCGGAGACCCTGACCGACGTCCTGCAGGAGATGCTCCGTCACATCCCGTTCCGCAAGGGGGTGGGCATCCCCCGGGTGGCCCTTGAGGACTTCGAGCTGGACGGCGTGCGGATCCGGGCGGGCGACTTCGTCCACGTGTCGTACCTGACGGCGAACCGGGACCCGGAGCGCTTCCCGGACTCGCACGTCCTCGACCCCGAGCGGCCGTACCAGCCGCACATGACGTTCGGCTGGGGCGGACACCGGTGCATCGCCGTGCCTTTGGCGATGGCGGAGCTGGAAGCGGCGATCGGGCGCCTCCTGGACCGGTTCCCCGGGCTGCGGCTCGCGGTGCCGCCGGAGGAGGTGCGGTGGGACACGGAGACGATCCGCCGGTTCCCGCTGGAGCTGCCGGTGGCTTGGTAGGAACGCCTGGGCCCCGTCCGCTACTGGCGGTGGCGGCGGGATGCCTGCCGTGGTGGCAGGGTCAAGGTGATCTGTCGAATGAGTTGCTGGAAGCAGGCCAGGGACGCGAGGGCGGGCAGGGCGGCTCCGGCGATGCCGGTGAAGGTGCGGTCGGCCTGAGCCACGCACAGCATGATGGCGACGGACGAGAACAGCACGACGATGCACCATGAGTGCAGGGCTCGGCGCCGATGCAACGCCGTTCGGAGGATGGAGAGGGACGCCACCATCCAGGGGCCGTACACGAGAAGAGGCCACTGATGGATCATCCCGCTCTTCGTACCGGACGAAATGTGCTGCAGCGGCGCGTATGCCGCCATGCCGCCGAAGACGCTGACCATCGCCACGATGACGGCGACGAATGCGACGATCACGAAACTGCCGGTCTGCAACCACTTGAGCTGGAGTTTTACGGCTCGACTCTTCCGATGCCCGACAGCTGAGCGTCGGATGGGCGGAAGCTGGGCGGTGATCTGCGCCAGGTTCTCCATCGGGTCGGTGAACTGGGCGCCGGCCGGGGACTCGCTGCGCGGCGGCGGCACCCCGACCGGCTGCTCCGCCGGAGCGGCCTCCTGCAGGAGATAGGCGAGTTCCTCGACCGGGTCCCAGCCCGAGACGGCGGGTCCCAGGGGAACCCCTGGGTCGAGGGGATCGACAGGACTGCCGTGCCAGTCGGCATCCGACCCGTACAGGGATGCGTCGGAATGCCATTCACGCACATAGGAGGGGTCCATATAGTCGTGATTCATGGAAACCCCCTCCCGTCACGCACAGTCCGCGTGACAGCCGGACTTTTCCTGGTCGTTCCACCGCTGGTTGAGTTCCTCCTGGGCCGCCTCCAGGAGTGCGAGGAAATCGCGGAGCAGGGACTCGGTGGCGCCACAGGGCTCGAACACAGAGTGTGCCGGACCGGTCACGTAAGTGTATTTCCCCACGTTCGCCTCCCGGGCCGCAGGCGGTTTGATCTTCCCCGTGTCGCGCCGAGGCAAGTCGTAGGGCCTAGCTTTCGTCATATCCCGCTAACGCTGCGCCCTCTCCTCCAGATGCGCGGCAAAAGAGTGACTCCGGCGCGGGGGAAATATTGGGGAGAACGTTTATTAATTAATGCCATCGCCCCACTCCGCACATCATGAGTCGAGTAGTTTTTCTTCTCAAATCTTCTTGAGCAGTGGCGCCGAATCGTTGGCCGCTACGTGGCTGTGGGGTGAACCAGGCGGCCGGCCCGCAAGCGGTACGCCGCGGCCGGGGCGCTCGGCGGAGGGTTCCGCATTCCGCCCGGCGTCCCGAGTGGGACACGTTTCACCAGGTCAGAGGCGGTTTTCGCGTTCCAGCGTCCCGAAACTCACGATGGAATGGCGGCTGGGACGGAGCGTGGCACAGGCTTGGGCCGGCAAGCAGGGCACCCCGCCGGAGACGGTGGTCGGCCCTGCTCCACTCCGCTTTCGCGGCCCATAGATCACAGCCGGAAGATCGCCTTTCTTCCGCACAGAGAAAGCAGTCCGTCCATGCGTATCGCCTCTCGTTTCGCCTCCCGTGCGACCGCCTCCTCCCTGGTCGTCGCCGGCGCCCTCGGGCTCGTCGGCTTCCAGGCCGCCGGGCAGGCCGCCTCCGCCGCCACCACGAAGGCGTCCTCCGTCGTCACCTGCACCACGGCGAACACCCAGTTGACCGTCACCGAGGCGGCCCGCCCGATCAACCACCTGCTGCTCAAGGCCACCAACACCGGCGCCAAGCCCTGCTACGCCTACAGCGCCCCGTTCCTGAGGGCCGGCGCCGACGCCCAGGCTCCGCTGCCGTGGGCCGACGAGACCACTCCGCAGTCCGTGCTGGTGCTCGAGCCCGGCCAGTCCGCGTACGCGGGCATCACGACGTCCTCCCCCGACGGCGAAGGCGGCGGCGCCGAGAAGACCCTGGGCGTGTTCTTCGTCGACAGGAACGGCAGCTCGGTCAACAAGGAGAAGACCCTGAAGCTGCCGAACGGCGGCGTCTTCTTCAACAGCGCCGCCACCGTCACCTACTGGCAGGACAACGCGGCGGACGCCCTCTCCTGGTAGGAGCGAGGAAGACCGCGCTCACACCGGTTCGGGCTGGGGTTCCGGTTGCCGCGCGGGGGCGGGCCTCGGTTCCCACGCCTCGGTGGTCCGTACGTAGCCGTAGACCACCGAGGCCATCGCCAGCACGAGAAGGGGGCCGTAGACCCACGGGCGGCCGGCCAGCTCCAACGGCAGGTAGCGGTACGACAGCAGGAGCGCGGTGAACACCGTCGCGCCGTAGGCGACCAGCCGGACCCCCGCGCGCTCCCAGCCGCGGTCGTACGTGCGCAGAGCCGCCTCGATGGTGAGGGCGAACACCACGCCCGCGAGGAGATCCGCGCCGTAGTGGTAGCCGAAGCCCAGCGTCGCGGTCAGCGTGGCGATCAGCCAGAACGCGCCGGCGAAGCGCAGCGCCCTCGGGCCCTTCCGGGAGTGGACGAAGATCGTGACAGCCCATGCCGTGTGCAGGCTGGGCATGCAGTTGCGTGGGGTGATCCCGTCGAACGGCATGGGGTGCGGGGCGGTGAGCGGCGGCGCCGTGTCCGGCCACAGGTTGGCCGCCGCCCACTGCACGCTGGGGTGGTTTTCCGACCACAGGCTGATCGACGCCCAGTGCTCGGTGCCGTCGCCGTAGGCGAAGATCGGTCCGACCACCGGGAAGATCATGTAGAAGGCCGGCCCGAGGAGGCCGATCGCCAGGAAGGTGCGCACCAGGTGGTGGGTCGGGAAGCGGCGCTCGACCGCCACGTTGCGCAGTTGGTACAGCGCGACGATGACCGCGGCGACCGGTAGCTGACCGTAGACGAAGTCGAGGAAGTTGAAGCCGATCGAGCCGGTGGCCGTGACGATCCGGCCCACCAGCCACGACGGGTTGCCCAGCGCCTGATCGGCGGTCGCGACGTACTGGTCGAGCACCATGGGGCGGGTTTTCGAGGTGATGAGCAGCCAGATGTCTCCGGTCTTGCGGCCGGTCATCAGCAGCAGACCGAGCCCGGCGCCCTTCAGCAGCAGGACACGTTCACGGCCGGTGCGGCGCGTGACGGCGAAGACCGCACAGCCGAGCGTCACCCACAGCGCTCCGTTGCCGAAGGGGTGGCCTTCGGTCACCTTGATGTCGGCCGCCCACCGGACCGCCACGAAGCCGAGGTCGATGCCGATCGCGGCGCCGATCGCGATGAGGCGCTGCCGCCAGGTGAACACCACCAGCATCAACGCCATGGCGGCGTACAGCAGCCCACCCGACTTGGGCGGGAATATCACTTCCCGCACCTGGTTGGTGATCGGCCCGCGCAGACCGTAGTGCCGTGCGGTGATCTCCAGCGCGAGGAGGAACCCGAGGCCCACCACGCCCACCGCGGCCCCCAGCATCACCCGTGGCTCACGCCACGCGGAGACCGCAATTCTGCTCTTTATTCGCGAAAGCACCCGCGGCGATATAGATATCAACTCTTGACCAGTTTGTTAGAAATTAGCCGAACAGATCACTTATCGCGCCAAATGGCATGGCTTTCTGGTGAGGGACGGGCAATGGGGGTGTTCGACGCAAGGTCGAACATGCTAACGGCAGTCGCGCCGTGCACGTAAGGACGGGAAAAAACGATCACCGGTTCAGTGCGCGCGACCTCGCCCTGACACGCCGGAGGCCCGGGTCGAGGACCCGGGCCCGGTCGCGAGTGTCGGTCCTGTCAGGCGGACGGGTTGACGATCACCTCGGCGGTGTCGTTCCGGGGGTTCGGGTCGAAGCTGACGGACGTGTCGGAGTGGGGGTGGACGGTGACGTGACCCGTCGCGTCCGCGACGACCCGGTCGATGCGCAGCTGGAACGGGAAGTCGACCTTCAGGCGGGGCTTGGCCCACGTCGGCAGGGTGCAGGCGTAGTGGCCGATGGACGGGTCGTCGCCGGACGTCCAGGCCGTGTGGCAGCTGGCCGGCACGGACGTGGCGGCGGTGCCCGGCGGCAGGTAGTAGTCGATCACGGCGACCGGGTCGCCGGAGGCGACGTTGCCGACCCAGGCCGGACCGCGGTTGACGAAGCGGAAGCCGGCGGTGACGGTGTCACCGGCCGCGCCGCTCACCTTCGTGCCGTGCACGGCGAAGTCGGCGGTGTTGTCGGCGTTGATGTGCCAGGACCGGCCGTTGTCCGAGCTGTCGAGGTCGGTGGCGCCGCCGCCGGGCTCCACGTTGTAGTCGAACCGCTCGTACAGCGCGTGGTCGGTGACGTCGAGCCGCAGCGGCTGCGGCAGCTCGACGGTGCCGCCGGGCGCGACGTCGGTGTCGAAGGAGCAGGTCACGTACGTCATCGACGGGTACTGGGCGCCGTCGTCGTCCGGCCCGGTGTAGGTGCACTGCGGGTAGCGGGTGGCGACGTCGAGGCCGTACGTCGCCCACATCTGCACGCTGAAGCCGTGGGCGGTCTCGTTGCCGGTGTTGGTGACGGAGAACGGCACGGTGAGGGCGGTGCCGGGCGCGACGCCGGTGAGGTCCTGCGGGGCGCCGATGCCGAGGTCCGGGCCGGAGCCGACGGTGACGAAGGTCTCCGCGGAGCCCTCCGGGGCGGTGAGCGTGCCGTCGGGGCCGCCGGTGGCCTCGGCGGAGTACTCGATCGCGCCCTGCGCTCCCACGGCCGCGCCGGCGGCGGCCCGCACTTTCAGCTGCACCTGCGCGCTGTAGCGGGTGGGCACGTCCCCGGTGTCGCACACGGCGACGGTGCCGGCGTCGTTCGGCGTGCAGTTGTCGGGCCAGGACACGTCGGCGACGCCGGCGAGCCCGGAGACGTCGACGGTCAGCCGGCCGCCGGTCACGGTGAAGTTCCCGTTGTCGTGGTAGAGGCCGAGCGCCAGCGACCGGTACTGCGCCGCGCCGCCGTCCGGAGCGACGGTGACCGCCTGCTCGTACGGCGCCTGGATCCACAGCTGATCGCTCTGCGGCTCGTCGTCGGCGACGGCGATCCCGCTCCCGAGACCGGCGACGACCAGCGCGCCCACGGCTCCGGCGCATGCCCCGCGGCGCAGCACGCGCCCGACGGTGACAGAACTCATGACATCCCCCAGGGATGGGACAGAGGTAACCCCGGCGCGGTGACCAGCACCGGGCGCGACTTGGACGGCCTGTCAGGCGGAAAGGTTGTAGCCGAGAGCCGCGGGAGGACCGGTTCTTACCGACTTCTTGATCACCCGCCCGAAGGCAGCAGTGCGGGGCGGGCACCAGTGCCGTGCGGGCGGCGACGCGGTGCGGGCGGCGACGCGGTGCCGTGCGGGCGGCGACGCGGTGCGGGCGGCGACGCGGTGCCGTGCGGGCGGCGACGCGGTGCGGGCGGCGACGCGGTGCGGGCGGCGACGCGGTGCCGTGCGGGCGGCGACGCTGTGCGGGCGGGAGTGCCCGGCGGCGTGCTGGCTAATCTTCAGGCATGACCACCGAGTTGGCGTTGCTGTCCCAAGTCGCCTGTCGCGGGCGGGAGATCACCGCGCCCCGGCTGCGCGGACTGTTGGCGTTGCTCGCCGCCGACCTGCACGCCGGCTGCAGCACCGGCCTGCTGGTGGCGGGTCTGTGGCCGGACGAGCTGCCCGAGCGACCCGGCAAGGCGGTGCAGGTCCTGGTGTCGCGGCTCAGGGCGCAGCTGGGCGCCGAGCTGATCGTGAGCACGCCGACGGGGTACCGGCTGGCGCTGGACGAGACGCAGGTCGACAGCTCCGCGCTGGTGTCGTACGAGGCGGCGAGCGCCGAGCGGGCGCGGGCCGGGGATCACCAGGGCGCCCTGGCGCAGGCCGAGGCCGGTCTGGCGCTGTGGGACGGGAGCGTGGGCGCCGGTGCGGGCGAGGACGTGCACGATCCGGTGGTGGCGCTGCGCGCCGACCGGGTCCGGACTCATCGCGCGCTGGCCCGTTCCCGGGCGCTCGCGCTCGCCCGGGTGGGGCGGCGGGCGGAGGCGGCGGCACCGCTGGCCGGGCTGGCCCGGGAGCTGCCGCGGGACGAGGAGGTGCTGGCGGAGCTGCTGCGGTGCGAGGCCGCGACCGCCGGGCGGCCCGCGGCGCTGACCCGGTACGACGCCTACCGCCGAAGGCTGCGGGACGAGCTGGGGACCGATCCGGGGCCCGGACTCAGGTCCCTGTACCAGGAGTTGCTGCGTGCGGACGCGCCGCCCACCCGGCACGGGGTGCCGCACGAGCCGAACCCGCTGCTGGGGCGGGACGCCGACGTCGCCGCCGTGGGCGGGCTGCTGCGCGGGGCGCGGGTGGTCACGGTCGTCGGTCCCGGCGGGCTGGGCAAGACCCGGCTCTCGCACGCGGTGAGCCGGGCGGCCGTGCAGCCCGTGGTGCATTTCGTCACCCTGGCCGGTGTCCTCGCCGACGAGGACGTCGCCGACGAGGTGGCCTCGGCCGTCGGCGCCGGGGAGGCCGGGCGGTTCGCCGGGGGCGGGGACGTGGTCGGCGGCATCGTCGGCGCGCTGGGCGCCGGGCCCGCGCTGCTGGTGCTGGACAACTGCGAGCAGGTGATCGCCGGCGCGGCGGATCTCGTACAGGCGCTGGTGTCGCGGTCGAAGGAGCTGCGGATCCTGGCGACCAGCCGGGCTCCGCTGGGGCTGACCTCGGAGTCGGTGTACGCCCTGCCGGAGCTTTCGCCGGCGACGTCGGCAGAGCTGTTCGTGCAGCGGGCGCGGGCCGCCAGGCCCGGCGTGGACCTGCCCGCCGCCGAAGTGGCCGAGATCTGCCGCCATCTGGACGGGCTGCCGCTGGCCGTCGAACTCGCCGCGGCCCGGGTCCGGGTCCTCTCCGTCGCCGACATCTCGCGCCGGCTCCGGGACCGCTTCGCGCTGCTGCGCGGCGGCGCCCGCGACGCCCCCGCACGGCACCGCACCCTGCAGGCCGTGGTCGAGTGGAGCTGGAATCTCCTGGAGGCCGACGGTCAGGCCGCGCTACGGGCGTTGTCGGTGTTCCCCGGTGGCTTCACCGAGGACGCGGCCCAGTGCGTGCTCGGCGAGAACGCGGACGCGCTGACGCTGCTGGAGCAGCTGGCGGGTCAGTCCCTGATCAAGGTGGGCGAAAGTCCTTCCGGGGGTTCCGCCGGAGGCCCTTCCGGGGGTTCTCCCGCAGGTCCTTCCGCGGGTTCTCCCGCAGGTCCTTCCGGGGTGCGGTTCCACATGCTGGAGACGCTGCGGGAGTTCAGCGCCGCCCGGCGCGCCGAGGCCGGCGAGGAGGAGGCGGTGACCGGCCGGTTCCTGCTGTGGGCCCGGGACTTCGGGCGGGCGCACCACGACGTGCTGTTCGGCGGCGGCCCGCTGCGCCCGTGGACCGGCATCCGGGCCGAGCAGGACAACCTCGTCCTGGCCCTGCGGTTCGCGCTGGCCCGCGCCGACGGCCCCACCACCGCGGCGGTCACCGCGACGCTCGGCTCGTTGTGGGCCACCGGCTCCAACTACGCCCGCCTCGCCGGCCTCGCCGACGAGACCGGCGGGCCGCTGTCCCATTTCCGTCCCGGCCCCGCGGACCCAGCGAACCCGGACGACCCCGAGTACGCCGCGGACGTCGAGACGGCCCGCAGCGCGGCGGTGGTGTGCACGGCCAGCCTCTTCATGGGCCGCGGCCCCTACGCCGTACGCCATCTCGTCACGTTGCGCCGGCTGCCGGCCGCGCCGCCGGACACGCTGGCGCGGGCGCTGGCCGTCGTGCTGTGCGCCTTCCCCGAGATACATCCGCCGCAGTACACGCGGCTGCAGGAACTCTGCGACGCCGACGCGCCCATGCTGGCGGGCATGGCGGCGGGCGTCGCCAGTTACGTGTGGGAGGCCGAGCACGAGACGGAGCGCGCGCTGGCGTGCGCCCGCCGGATGCTCGACGCGATGGGGCCGCTCGGGAATCCGGCCATGCGGCTGCTCAGTCATGGGCGGATCAGCGAGCTGTGCCTGAAGTCCGCGCAGGGCGCGGAGGCGTACGACCATCTGCGGGCCGCGCTGAGCGCGCTCGACGAGGTCGGCGACTGGTCGGATGCGATCGGCGTCCGCTGGGGGCTGGTGCTCGCCTGTCTGCAGCGCGGGGACGTCGACGAGGCGGAGTACTGGCTGGGCCTCGCGGCACTGGAACAGCAGCCGGAGTCCGCGGAGGCGTTCAGCTCCGAACTGCCGGCCCGGGCGGAGATCGCGCTGGCCCGCGGGCTGACCGAGGTCGGGCTCGGGCTGTGGCGCCAGGCGGCGGAGCGGATCCGGCGGGGCAGCCTGCTGTACGTGGACGATCCGTTCGTGGATCCGTGGTCGCTGGAGATCCAGTCGGCCGCGCTGGCGGCGCACGCGCAGTGCGGCCGGCTCGAGCCGGTGGCCGAGCTGGCCGAACAGTTGCGGCAACGGCTGCTCGGGATGCTGTCCGGCTCCTTTGCGGACGACTCCCCGGCGGAACTGCCGGTGTACGGCACGGTGTTGCTGGCGCTCGGCTTCACCGGGCTGGCCGGGGGCGACCCGGCGGCCGTACGGCTGCTGGCGCTGGCGGAGCGGATGCCGGCGATCCGGGAGTTCCCCACCCTGTCCGCGACCCGGGCCCGGGAAGCCGCCGAAAAGGCCGACAGGGCGGCCTACGACGACGCGAGGTCGACGTACGCCACCCTGAGACGGGAGGAGCTGCGGGCGGCCGCACTGCGCGAGCTCAGTGCCGCGGCTCACGGTTGAACTTCGCCTTGGACCACAGGTAGCCCAGCACCGACAGCCCCACGCACCATCCGACGGCCAGCACCGCGTTCTTGGCGCCGATCTCGCTGCCCAGCAGCAGTCCGCGCAGGGTCTCGATGAAGGGCGAGAACGGCTGGTACTCGGCGAACCAGCGGAACCAGCCGGGCATGGCGTCCACCGGCACGAACGCGCTGGACAGGAACGGCAGCATCACCAGCGGCGTGCCGATGTTGCTGGCCCCCTCGGGGTTGGGGCTGATCAGACCGATGCCGACCGAGAGCCAGGTCATCGCCAGGCTGACCAGGGCCATCAGGGCGGCCGCCGCGATCCACTCCACCGGGGACGCGTCGGGCCGGAAGCCGATGGCCAGTCCGATGCCCAGGACCAGCACCAGAGCCATCAGCGTCTGGATGACGCTGCCGATCACATGGCCGATCAGCACGGAGGCGCGGGAGATCGCCATGGTGCGGAACCGGGCCATGATGCCCTCGGTCATGTCGGTGCACACGGCCACCGCGGTGCCGAGCGAGGTCATGGCCACGGTCAGCAGGAGGATGCCGGGGACGAGGTAGGCGACGTACTCGGCACGGTCGGCGTGACCGCCGTTGATGCCGGCGCTCATCACGTTGCCGAAGACGTAGACGAACAGGAGCAGCAGGATGACCGGGGTGAGCAGGAGGTTCAGGGTGAGGGAGGGGTAGCGGCGGGCGTGCAGGAGGTTGCGCCGCAGCATGGTGAGGTTGTCGCGCAGGGCGTAGGAAGGGGTGCTCATCGGGCGGTCTCCTTTTCGGCGGTCTGCTCGGCGGTCTGCTCAGCGGTCTTCTCGACGGTGGCGGTGGCGGGGTTGCCGGTCAGGGCGAAGAACACGTCGTCCAGGTCGGGGGTGTGCACGGACAGCTCGTCGGCCTCGATGCCGGCGGAGTCGAGCCAGTCGAGGATGGCGCGCAGTTCGCGCTGGCTGCCGTCGCTGGGGATCTGCAGGGTGAGCGCCTCGTCGTCGCAGGTCGTCTCGCGCAGCGCGGTCGCGGCGCGGGCGTACGCGTCCGGGTCGGAGAAGCGCAGCCGCACGTGCCCGCCGGGGACGAGCCGCTTGAGCTCCTCGGCGCTGCCCTCGGCGACGATCCTGCCGCCGTCGAGCACCGCGATGCGGTCGGCGAGCTGGTCGGCCTCCTCCAGGTACTGGGTGGTGAGGAAGACGGTGACGCCGCCGGAGACCAGCTCGCGGATGATCTGCCACATGGTGTGCCGGGAGCGGGGGTCGAGGCCGGTGGTGGGCTCGTCGAGGAAGATGATCCGCGGGCTGCCGACCAGGGTCATCGCGATGTCGAGGCGGCGCTTCATGCCGCCGGAGTAGGTGGAGGCGGGCTTCTTCGCCGCCTCGACCAGGTCGAACCGCTCCAGCAGCTCGGCGGTGACCCGTCGCCCCTCGCTCTTGGAGAGGTGGTGCAGGTCGGCCATCAGGAGCATGTTCTCCTCGCCGGTGATCAGCCCGTCCACGGCGGAGAACTGGCCGGTGACGCCGATGGCGGCGCGCACGGCCTGGGCCTCGCCGGTGAGGTCGTGGCCGGCGATGCGCGCCTGTCCGGCGTCGGCGGAGATCAGCGTCGACAGGATGTTGACGACGGTGGTCTTGCCCGCGCCGTTCGGGCCGAGGAGGGAGAAGATCGTGCCGGCGGGCGCCTGGACGTCTATGCCGTCGAGGACGGTCTTGTCCCCGTAGGCCTTTCGCAGCCCGGTGGCCGCGATCGCGGGTTCGTTGTGCGTCGAAGTCATGCCGCAGAGCTTGCGGGCGGAGCGGTTCAGAACGGCTTCAACCCGGTTTCAGTCCGCCGGGAAGGCCTTCGAAGCGTTGAAACCAGCTGGTGAGGCGGGTGGCGAGGTCGGCATCGTTCCGTCTGCCGTTACGTCTGCCGTGTACGTCTGCCGTCTACGTCTGCCGTCCCGGGGTACTCGTGGGGCGCTGCCTGCTCAGCAGCACGTTTCAGAGGAAGGCACAGGCAGCCATGGCCGAGTCACTCGCCGCCGCTCCACGGCTCCGCTGCTGGGTCCCCCGGGGCGTGTATCCCCCGCAGGCCGACACGCGGCTCCTGGAGCGGGCGTTGCGCCGCGAGAGGATCACGGGTGAGACGGACGTGCTGGATCTCGGCACCGGAAGCGGTCTGCTCGCGGTGGAGGCGGCCCGGCTCGGCGGCCGGGTCACCGCGGTCGACATCTCCTGGCGGGCGATCGCCGCCGCCTGGCTGAACGCCCTGCTGAACGGAGAGACCCTGCGGGTGCGCCACGGCGACCTGGCGGCGGCCGTGCCCGGCCGCCGTTTCGACCTGGTGACCGCCAACCCGCCCTATGTGCCCGCTCCGGGCGCGGCGCCGCCCCGGGGCCCCGCCAGGGCCTGGGACGCGGGCCGGGACGGCCGTCTGCTGATCGACCGCATCTGCGACACCGCGCCGACGGTCCTGCGTCCGACGGGGAGGCTCCTCCTCGTGCACTCGCACCTGTGCGGCGTCGAAGCCACGCTGACCCGTCTGCGGAGGGCCGGGCTGCGCGCGGAGGTCGTCGACCGGGCCCGGCTGCCCTTCGGCCGGGTGCTGCGGTCACGGCTCGCCTGGCTGCGCGAGCAGGGGCTGACGGCCGGCGGGACGACGGAGGAGCTGGTGGTGATCCGTGCCGCACACCCCTGAACGCCCCCGCCCTGAACGCCCCCGCCGCGTCCGTGTCCGCGTCCAGCGCGACGGGCCCCTGCTGATCGAGGGGCCGGTCGAGGTGGTGGGCGAGGACGGCGAGGTGACGGTCTCGGACCGCTTCACCGTGGCGGTCTGCACCTGTCGCCGCAGCCGCATCCTCCCCTGGTGCGACACCAGCCATCGTCGCCGCTGCCGGCCGGAGGAGGGCGGCGCCGCATGACCGTCTCCCGCCCCGGGCCCCGCCCCCGTGATCAGCTCCGGCTCCGGCCGCCGCCGCTGCCCGAGCCACGCGGCCCGCTCTCCGCCGCGGTGACGGCCCGGCTGCGGGAACCGATCCCCGGGAGCACGCCCTCCACCGCGCCGTCCCCCGCGCCATCGCCCCTGCCGTCGCCCGCCGACTGTTCCGTCTACGGCGACGACCTGCAACTCGCCCTCTACGTCCTGTACGAGCTGCACTACCAGGGCTTCCAGGGCGTCCCCGACAGCCTTGAGTGGGACAGCGCACTGCTGGCCTGCCGCGCCGCGATCGAGGAACGCTTCCTGGCCGCACTGCGCAGGGACGTCCCCATGGACGACGGCACCGCCCCCACGGTGACCGCAGCGCAGGCGCTCGACGCGCTCCAGCTCGAACCGGTCGGCGACGCCCCCGGCAGCGTCTCCCACTTCCTCCGGGACGAGGGCGGCCTCGACCAGCTGCGTGAGTACGCGGCCGTCCGCTCGCTGTACCACCTCAAGGAAGCGGACCCGCACGCCTGGGTCCTGCCCCGGCTGCACGGGCGGGCCAAGGCGGCCATGGTCGCCGTGGAGTTCGACGAGTTCGGCGGGGGCCGCGCCGAGAGGATCCACGCGCAGTTGTTCGCCGACCTCATGGAGGACCTGCGGCTCGACGCGACGTACGGGCACTACGTCGACGCGGCGCCGGCCGAGGCGCTCGCCACCGTCAACCTGATGTCCCTGTTCGGTCTGCACCGGGCGCTGCGCGCGGCGCTCGTCGGCCACTTCGCCGCCGTGGAGGTGACCTCGTCGCCGGCCTCGCGCCGCCTCGCCGAGGCGCTGCGCCGGGTGGGCGCGGGCCCGGCGGCCGTGCGGTTCTACGCCGAGCACGTGGAGGCGGACGCCGTGCACGAACAGATCGTCCGGCACGACGTCGTCGGCGGGCTGCTGGAGGGCGAACCGCACCTGGACGCCGACGTGGTGTTCGGGATCCGCGCGACCGCCCGTCTCGACGACCGACTGGCGGACAGGCTGCTCGGCGCCTGGCGCGCGGGCGCCACGGCGCTGCGTTAGGCCGCCCCGGCCGCCGGGTACTCGGCAGCGCGTCCCGGAACCGTCCGACCGTCACCGCACACCCGCTCCGCCTGGGAGAGAAGATGCCCGAGTTCGGATACTTCCTGTCGTGCGAGGAGCACAGCCCGGCAGAGCTCGTCGAGCAGGCCCGGATGGCCGAGCAGGCGGGCTTCGACTCCCTCTGGATCTCGGACCACTACCACCCGTGGAACGACCGGCAGGGCCAGAGTCCGTTCGTCTGGACGGTGATCGGCGCCTTGTCGCAGGCCGTCTCGCTGCCCGTGGAGACGGCGGTGACCTGCCCCCTCGTCCGCACCCATCCCGCCGTGATCGCCCAGGCGGCCGCCACCAGCGCGGTCCAGCTGGGCGGCCGTTTCCGGCTGGGGGTGGGCACCGGCGAGGCGCTCAACGAGCACATCCTGGGCACGCAGTGGCCGGAGGCGCCGGTGCGTCTGGAGATGCTGGAGGAGGCGCTCCAGATCATCCGGCAGCTGTTCACCGGCGAGCAGACGAGCCACCGGGGCAAGCACTACACCGTGGAGAACGCCCGTCTGTACACCCTGCCCGACGAGCCGGCGCCGATCGACGTCTCCGCCTTCGGACCGCAGGCCGCCGAGGTCGCCGCGCGCATCGGCGACGGGCTGATCACGATGATGCCGGACCCCGCGCTGGTCGAGCGTTTCCGTCGCGGTGGCGGCGGCGCCAAGCCGGTGTACGGCGGGCTCAAGGTGTGCTGGGGCACGGACCGGCAGGAGGCGCTGCGCACCGCCCACCGGCTGTGGGCCAACGAGCAGCTGCCGGGGGAGCTCCCGCAGCTTCTGCCGACCCCCCGCCATTTCGAACAGGCGTCCGAACTTGTCACCGAGGAGCAGGTGGCGGCCGCCGTGCCGTGCGGCGACGATCCGGACGCGCACGTCGAGGCCCTGTCCGCGTTCGTCGACGCGGGCTTCGACACCGTGTACGTCAACCAGATCGGCAAGGACCAGCAGAGCTTCTTCGACTTCTACCGCACGAAGATCCTGCCGCGACTGCGCGAATGACCACACCGACGGCGCTGTCCGGCACCGGCAGCACTGACAGCGCCGACAGCGCCGGATGGGCGGTGAGCCGTGGTGGAGCAGTCAAAGGACACGACGGGGCTCGCTCTCGTCGTGATCGACATGATCAACACCTACGAGCACGAGGACGCCGAGGTCCTGGTGCCGTCCGTCCGGCGGATCGTGCCCGTCCTCGCGGAGCTGATCGGCCGGGCCCGCGAGGCTGACGTGCCGGTGATCTACGCGAACGACAACTTCGGGCTGTGGCGCTCCCACCACGGGGAACTCGTGGACGCCGCGCTGTCCCGGCCGCACGCCGACCTGATCGAGCCGATCCGGCCCGACGACGCGTCGCTCTTCGTGGTGAAGGCCCGCCATTCCGTCTTCTACGAGACGCCCCTGGCCTATCTCCTGTGGCGTCTGGGCGTCGCGGACGTGGTGCTGAGCGGCCAGGTCACCGAGCAGTGCGTCCTGTACTCCGCCCTGGACGCGCACATCCGCCACCTGGGGGTCACGGTCCCCAAGGACGCCGTCGCCTCCATCCGTCCCGGGCTGGGATCCGCCGCGCTGGACATGATGGAGCTCAACATGGACGCCCGGATCACCACGGCGAAGGAGATCGACTTCTCGGAAAACGCACTCTTGCACTCCTCGAGGCCGGGTACCCGGGAGCGGCATCAGCGTCCACGGGAAGGCGGTCCCCTCTGATGAGTCGCAACGGGCTGGCGGCGGCGCTGAGCGCGGAGGTGGACGCCGAGGTCAGGTTCGACGCGGGAAGCAGGGGCGCGTACGCCACCGACGGCTCCAACTACCGTCAGGTGCCGATCGGCGTCGTGGCGCCGCGCTCGGTGGAGGCGGCGGCGCAGGCCGTGCGGGTGTGCGCCCGGTTCGACGCCCCGGTCCTGTCGCGGGGCGGCGGCACGAGCCTCGCGGGCCAGTCGACGAACACGGCCGTGGTGATCGACTGGAGCAAGTACTGCGACAGGCTGGTGTCCGTCGATCCCGACGCCCGGACCTGCGTGGTCGAGCCGGGCATCGTGCTGGACGCGCTCAACCGGCGGCTGGCGGACCACGGACTCCAGTTCGGGCCGAAGCCCTCGACGCACAGCCACTGCGCCCTGGGCGGCATGATCGGCAACAACTCGTGCGGCTCCTCCGCGCAGGCGTACGGCAAGACCGTCGACAACGTGCGCCGCCTGGAGGTGCTCACCTACGACGGCGCCCGCATGTGGGTCGGACCGACGTCACAGGCCGAGCGGGCCCGGATCTCCGCCGAGGGCGGCCGCCGCGCCGAGCTGTACGCCGGGCTGGACGGCCTCGTCGCCGAGTACCTCGCCGACATCCGGCGCGGCTACCCGAAGATCCCCCGCCGGGTCTCCGGCTACAACCTCGACTCCCTCCTCCCCGAGAACGGCTTCGACGTGGCCAGGGCGCTGGTCGGCAGCGAGGGCACCCTGGTGACCGTCCTGCACGCCGAGCTCGACCTGGTGCCGGCGCCCGCCTACCAGTCGCTGCTGGTCCTCGGCTACGACGACATCTGCGCCGCCGCCGACGACGTCCCCCGGCTGCTGGAGCACTGCGCCCCCGGACAGCTGGAGGCCCTCGACGGGCGCATGGCCGAGCTGATGCGCGAGGAGGGCGCCTACCTGGCGTCCCTGAACACCCTGCCCGACGGCGACAGCTGGCTGATGCTGCAGTTCGGCGGCGACAGCCAGGAGGCCGTCGACGAGCAGGCGCACGCGCTGCTGCGCGCCCTCGGCCGCACCGAGAAGGACCGCGACGTCGCCTTCTCCGACGACCCCGAGCGGGAACAGCGGATGCTCAAGGCCCGCGAGGCCGGGCTCGGCGTCACCGCCCGCCCGCCCGACGACCGGGAGACCTGGGAGGGCTGGGAGGACTCGGCCGTCCCGCCCGAACGGCTCGGCGACTACCTGCGGGACCTGAAGAGGCTGTTCGAGGAGTTCGACTACGACCACCCGTCGCTGTACGGGCACTTCGGACAGGGCTGCGTCCACACCCGCATCCCGTTCGGGCTGCGGACCGCCGACGGCGTGGCCCGCTTCCGGCGCTTCCTGGAGCGGGCCGCCGACCTCGTCGTCTCCCACGGCGGCTCCCTGTCGGGCGAGCACGGCGACGGGCAGTCCCGGGGCGAGCTGCTCACCCGTATGTTCGGCGAGCGGCTGGTGGGCGCGTTCGGCGAGCTGAAGGCGCTGTTCGACCCCGGGAACCGGATGAACCCGGGCAAGGTCGTCCACCCCAACCCGGTCGACGGGCAGCTGCGCCTCGGACCCGCCTGGCGGCCGGCGACTCCCACGACGCACTTCGGCTTCCCCGAGGACGACCACTCCTTCAACCGGGCGGTGCTGCGCTGCGTCGGCATCGGCAACTGCCGCGGCCACTCCGGCGGCGTCATGTGCCCCTCCTACCGGGTCACCCGGGAGGAGGAGCACTCCACCCGCGGCCGGGCCCGGCTGCTGTTCGAGATGCTCGACGGACACGCCGACTCGGCCGTCACGGACGGCTGGCGCTCCACCGAGGTGCACGACGCGCTCGACCTGTGTCTGGCCTGCAAGGGCTGCAAGTCGGACTGCCCGACCGGCGTCGACATGGCCACCCTCAAGGCGGAGTTCCTCTCCCACCACTACGAGGGACGGATGCGCCCGGCCGCCCACTACTCCATGGGCTGGCTCCCCCTGTGGGCGCATCTGTCCCGGGTCGCCCCCGGGCTGGTCAACAGCGCCCTGCAGGCGCCCGGTCTGGCGCGGGCGGGCAAGTGGCTGGCCGGCGTGGACGAGGCCCGGCAGGCCCCCGTGTTCGCCCGCCGGTCGTTCCCGCAGTGGTGGCAGCGGCACGCCTACGCCGAGGAACCCGACCCGGCCGACCCCGCCACGGTCGTGCTGTGGCCCGACACCTTCACCTCCTCCTTCCACCCCTCGATCGCCGTCGCGGCCGTCCGCGTCCTGGAGAACGCCGGCTTCCGCGTGGCCGTGCCCACCGAGCCGGTGTGCTGCGGCCTGACCTGGATCTCCACCGGCCAGCTGCGCGTCGCGCGCAAGGTGCTGCGCCGCACCCTGCACGTCCTGCGGCCCTATCTGGAGGCGGGCACCCCGGTCATCGGCCTCGAACCGTCCTGCACCGCCGTCTTCCGCTCCGACGCCCCCGAGCTGATGCCCGCCGACCAGGACGTGCAGCGGCTGGCCGGTCAGGTCCGCACCTTCGCCGAGCACCTCGTCCAGCACGCGCCCCCCGACTGGCGCCCCCCTCGGCTGGCCCGGCACGCGACCGTGCAGACCCACTGCCACCAGCACGCGATCATGAAGTTCGACGCCGACCGCGAGCTGATGCGCCGCGCCCACCTGCACGCCGACGTCCTCGACGAGGGCTGCTGCGGCCTCGCCGGGAACTTCGGCTTCGAACGCGGCCACCACGAGGTCTCCGTGGCCGTCGCCGAGCAGGGCGTCCTGCCCGCCGTCCGAGCCGCCGCCCCCGACAGCCTGCTGCTCGCCGACGGCTTCAGCTGCCGTACCCAGATCGAACAGGGCGGCACCGGACGGCGGGCCCTGCACCTGGCCGAAGCACTGGCCCTCGGCCTGGACGGCCCCCTCCCCGGCGAGCACCCCGAACGCCTGGCCGTACGCCCCGACCAGCCCTCCCGCGCGGCCCGCTGGGCGACTGCCGCGGGCGCCGCCGCCCTCACGTCGGCCGCCGCGACCGCGGCCGGCCGAGCCGCCCTGCGCTCCCTGCACCGCCCCTAGGGGGTGTCCCCGGCGAACGTCCCCGACCGGCCCGAACGTCCCGACCGCCCCGAACGCAACCCCGGAAAGGTCTTCGAACATGTCGCAGAAGGTCTCCGACCACATTCTCGAGCGCCTGCGCGAGTGGGGAGTGGAGCATGTCTTCGCCTACCCCGGCGACGGCATCAACGCCCTGCTCGCGGCCTGGGGCCGCGCCGACGACAACCCCCGGTTCATCCAGTCCCGCCACGAGGAGATGTCGGCCTTCGAAGCCGTCGGCTACGCCAAGTTCTCCGGCAGGGTCGGCGTGTGCGCCGCCACCTCCGGGCCCGGCGCCATCCACCTCCTCAACGGTCTGTACGACGCCAAGCTCGACCACGTGCCCGTCGTCGCGATCGTCGGGCAGACCAACCGCAGCGCCATGGGCGGCTCCTACCAGCAGGAGGTCGACCTGGTGAGCCTGTACAAGGACGTCGCCTCCGACTTCTGCGAGATGGTCACCGTCCCCGAGCAGCTGCCCAACGTGCTGGACCGGGCGATGCGCACCGCGATGGCCCGCCGCTCGGTCACGGCCGTGATCATCCCCGCCGACGTGCAGGAACTGGACTACTCGCCGCCCGGCCACGCCTTCAAGATGGTCCCCTCCAGCCTCGGCATGCCGCACTACGCGCCGGTGCCGGCCGACGAGGACCTCGCCCGCGCCGCCGAGGTCCTCAACGCGGGCGAGAAGGTCGCCGTCCTCGTCGGGCAGGGCGCCCGCGGGGCCCGCCAGGAGGTCATGGCGGTCGCCGACCGGCTCGGCGCCGGCGTGGCCAAGGCACTCCTCGGCAAGGACGCCCTGGACGACGACCTTCCGTACGTCACCGGCTCCATCGGCCTGCTGGGCACCCGGCCGTCGTACGAGCTGATGATCCGCTGCGACACCCTCCTCGTCATCGGCTCGTCCTTCCCCTACACCCAGTTCCTGCCGGAGTTCGAGCAGGCGCGGGCCGTGCAGATCGACATCGACCCGCACATGGTGGGCCTGCGCTACCCCTTCGAGGTCAACCTCGTCGGCGACGCCCGCGAGACCCTGACCCGCCTGCTGCCCCTCCTCAAGACGTCGAAGCACCACAGCTGGCGCAAGCAGACCGAGAAGAACACCGCCCGCTGGTGGGAGATCATGCAACGGCGCGCCGCGGTCGACGCCGACCCGGTCAACCCCGAGTACGTCGTCCACGCGCTGAACGACCTGCTGCCGGAGAACGTGATCCTGTCCGCCGACTCCGGCTCGGCCGCCAACTGGTACGCCCGGCACCTGAAGCTGCGCGGCGCCATGCGCGGCTCGCTGTCCGGCACGCTCGCCACCATGGGGCCCGGGGTGCCGTACGCGATCGGCGCCAAGTTCGCGCACGGCGACCGTCCGGCCATCGCCCTCGTCGGCGACGGGGCGATGCAGATGAACGGCATGGCCGAGCTGATCACCATCGCCAAGTACTACCGGGAGTGGGCGGACCCTCGGCTCGTCGTGGCGGTCCTGAACAACCAGGACCTCAACCAGGTCACCTGGGAGATGCGCGCCATGGAGGGCGCCCCGCAGTTCCTGCCCTCCCAGTCGATCCCCGACATCGCCTACGCCGACGTCGCCCGCCTGTTCGGACTGGACGGCATCCGGGTCGAGAAGCCCGGCGACGTCGTGGGCGCGTGGGAGGCCGCGCTGGCCGCCGACCGGCCCTGCGTCCTGGACTTCGTGACCGACCCGGCCGTGCCGCCGATCCCGCCGCACGCGACCCTCGACCAGATCGAGGCCGCGGCGACCTCGATCCTCAAGGGCGACAGCGACCGCGCGGACGTGGTCCGCCAGGGCTTCAAGGCCAAGGTGCAGGAGTTCCTGCCCGGTCACCGCCACCGCGCGGACCGGCCCGGCGCACAGGACGACACATGAGCGGCACCCCGACCGTGGAACGGGCCTCACCCTCGACACCGAGCGGGCCCGGCCGTATCGGGTGGGGCGACTGAAACTGACAGAGCAGGAGGCAGCGACACCCATGAAGTCCATGTCCTTCCCGCCGCATGCGCAGCACGACTACGCGCTGCTCGCCGACGGCGAGCGGGGTGCGCTCGTCGGGCCTGACGGGGCCGTCACCTGGCTGTGCTCCCCCACCTGGCACGACGACGCCGTCTTCGCCTCCCTCATCGGCGGCCGGGGCGGCTACGCCGTCACCCCGCGCGCCCGTCACGTCCCCGGCGGCTACTACGAGGAGGGCACGCTGATCTGGCGCAGCCGCTGGGTCACCACCGAAGGCGTCGTCGAGTGCCGGGACGCCCTCGCCTTCCCCGGCGAGCCCAACCGGCTGATCCTGCTGCGGCAGCTGAGCGCCGTCGACGCACCGGCCCGCGTCCGCGTCGTCCTCGACCCGCACGCCGACTACGGCCGCGCCCCGGCCGCCTCCCCGCACCGCGGCGAGGACGGCGTCTGGCACCTCGCCTCGGGCCACCATCGCCTGCGCTGGCAGGGCGTCCCGGAAGCCACCGCCGACGCGGCCGGCCTGACCGCCGACCTCCTGCTCAGGCCCGGCGACACCCGCGACCTCGTCCTGGAGTGCTCTGCCTCCCCGCTGCCCCGCCCGCTCCCCCGCGCCGACGAGGCGTGGGCGGCGACCGAGCGGGCCTGGCGCGCGGCGGCGCCCCCGCTGACGGACACCATCGCCGTCGGCGACGCCCGGCGCGCCTACGCCGTGCTGCGGGGGCTGACCGGCCACGGCGGCGGCATGGTCGCCGCGGCCACCACCAGCCTCCCCGAACGCGCGGAGGCCGGCCGCAACTACGACTACCGGTACGTGTGGATCCGCGACCAGAGCTACGCCGGCCAGGCGGCGGCCGCCGCCGGCGCCCCCGACCTCCTCGACGCGGCCGTCCGGTTCGTCAGCGAACGGCTCGCCGCCGACGGCCCGCGTCTGGCCCCCGCCTACACCGTGCACGGCAACGCGGTGCCGCGGCAGCGGGAGCTGGACCTGCCCGGCTATCCCGGCGGCTTCAGCCGGGTCGGCAACCATGTGTCGGACCAGTTCCAGCTGGACTGCTTCGGCGAGGCGCTGCTGCTGTTCGCCGCCGCCGAGCGCGCGGACCGCCTGGACGCCGACGCCTGGAAGGCCGCCGAACTGGCGGTACGGGCCATCGCCGAACGGTGGCGTGAGCCGGACGCCGGGATCTGGGAGCTGGCGGCCCGGCGGTGGACCCACAGCCGCCTCACCTGCGTCGCCGGGCTCCGCGCCCTGGCCGCCGCGGCGCCCCGTCACCCCCTGGCCGACACGTGCGCGCGGCTCGCCGGCGCCCTGCTGACCGCCACCGCCGCCGACTGCGTGCACCCCGACGGCCACTGGCAGCGCGCCCCGGACGACCCCTCGGTCGACGCGGCCCTGCTGCTGCCCGCCGTCCGCGGCGCCCTGCCCGCCGACGATCCGCGCACCCGCGCCACCCTCGCCGCCTGCCGCGACCGGCTGGCCGAGGACCACTTCCTCTACCGCTTCCGTCACGACGAACGCCCCCTGGAAGAGGCCGAGGGAGCGTTCCTGCTGTGCGGGTTCGTCATGGCGCTGGCCGAACACCGGCAGGGCCGCGCGGTCGAGGCCCACCGCTGGTTCGAACGCAGCCGCGGGGCCTGCGGGGCGTCCGGTCTGTACGCCGAGGAGTTCGACATCGCCCAGCGGCGACTGCGCGGCAACCTCCCGCAGGCCTTCGTCCACGCCCTGCTGCTGGAGACGGCCGCCGGTCTCACCCGGAGCTGACCCCCTCCGGCGTCAGCTCCGGGCGTCGGCTCCGGTGTCAGAGGACGGGACCGGGGTCCCCGGGCCGGATGCGTCCCCGCCATGCGCCGCTCTCTCCGCCGTGCTGTTCGACGTACTCCTTGAAGCGGTGCAGATCTCCCTTGACCCGGCGGTCGATCATGCCGAGCGCGTCCGCGCCCTTCTCGGCCATGCCGGTGGGCTCGACGTCCATCGTGAGCTCCACGCGGGTGTGGGTGTCGTCCAGCCGCTCGAACCTGACCGATCCCCGTTGCCGGGTGTCGCCCTCGACGACCCGCCAGGTGATCCGGTCGTCCGGCTGCTGGTCGACGATCTCGGTGTCGAACTCGCGCCGCACCCCGCCGATCTTGGTGGTCCAGTGGTTGTGCCGGTCGTCGAGCTGCCGCACCTCCTCGACGCCCTCCATGAACTTCGGGAACTCCTCGAACTGCGTCCACTGGTTGTAGGCGGTGTGGACGGGGACCTCGACGTCCACTGCTTCCTTCACCGTGCTCATCGTCTCCTCCTCACTGGCGGACGTTCCGCACGACGCCGGGTACCCGGGTACGCAGGCATGAAGACCTGCACACACCCGCATATCGGACGTATCGCCGCGAACTACAGGTAGTCCTCCAGGCGAGCGACGGTGAAGCCCTGTTCCTGTATGTGGCGGAGCATGTTCGCCGTCATCTCGGTCATCGTCGTGCCCTTGAGTTCGGACGGGCCGCGGAAGTGGGCCAGGATGATGTCGCCCGGGTGGAGCTTCTTGTCGCCGCGCTGGTACTGCATGTTCTTGATCTGCATGGACTCGCGCCACAGGACGATTTTCTCTATCCCGCAGGATGCCGCGGCGGCACGGGTGTCCTCGTTCCAGTTGCCGTAGGGCGGGCGGAACAGCCGGGGCGCGGCGCCGTATTCGTCCTTCAGTTTCTTCTGCTGGCCGCAGATCTCCGCCTTCTGGGCGGACGCGCTCAGGGTGCGCATGTTCGGGTGGGTCAGCGTGTGGTTCTGGACGGGGCCGCCGAGGCTCTGCAGCGGTTTGAAGTAGCCGTAGTTCGCGCTGATGGCGGCGTCCGTCAGGAACATCGTGAAGGGGATCTTCAGTTCCCGCATCATCGTCACGAACTTCGGGTCCTTCTCGGCCCCGTCGTCGAACGTGAGGAAGACGATCTTCTCCTTGGTCGGTATGTCGCTGATCACCGGCACCCCGCTGCCGGCGGCCGTCTGCGCCACCGGCTTGGTCGCGGGCGCCGCGGGCGGCGCCGCCAGCGGCTTGATCCCCCACTTGCGGTAGGCCGCCGCGGCGCCGCCCGGTGCGCCCGCGTCGCCGCGCGGGCGGGCGGACGCGGAGGAGTGCGGGGTGGCGGAAGGCGAGGAGTCCTCGGAGGACGCCTTGGGCGTCGCGGCCGAGCAGCCCGCCGTGAAGACCGTCGTGAGGAGCAGACAGGCCAACGCCGCCCCCTTGATTCGCCTGTCCACCGCGCGCCACCCCGTGTTCGTCCGTGATCATCAGCCCGTTCCCCCTGCTTGATGACGAACAGATGTCCGAGGTTCCACCGGGGAGCAGGCCAAGGATCGTCCCCGACCCTCGATCACCCAGGAGTCGGCGGGTGCTCCGCCGCCCGCGAGAGACGGCGGACGGTGCGGGCCACCCGTTCGTCACCGACCCCGCGCCGGTTCTGCGCCTGCCTCCGGTGCCTTGGCTACGCTGGACAGCAGACGTCCGATACATGATGAAAACGGGCGAATTTTCTAAGGACCGAAGCATGGGTGTCCGTGTCAGCCTTCCGGCTCTGATGGGCAGGTCCCTCACCCGTGCCGCCGTGGCGGTGTCGGTCGCCGCCGGCGTGGCGCTGGCCGGCGCCTGCGGCGGGGGCGGGTCGGGCGGCGACGACAGTCTCACCGTCGGCCTGCTGCTCCCGGGCGGCGGCGCCTCGCGCTTCGGGCAGTTCGACAAGCCCCTGATCGAGCAGCGGCTGAAGGAGCTGTGCCCGCACTGCCCGGCTACCACCTTCGCCGCCACGCCCGACCCGGCGGTCCAGCGCCAGCAGCTCGAGTCGATGATCACCAGGGGCGTGGACGTCCTGATCATCGCCGCCGTCGACCCCCAGCTGCTGCGCCCCTCGGTCGAGGCCGCGCACCGGGCCGGCATTCCGGTGGTCGCCTATGACCGGCTCGCGCAGGGGCCGATCTCCGGATACGTCACCTTCGACGGCGCGAAGATCGGGAAACTTCAGGGTGAGGCGCTGCTGAAGGGCATGGGCGCGAAGGCGCGCGGCGGACAGATCGTCATGATGAACGGCGCCACGACCGACCCCAACGCCGACTGGTTCAAGCAGGGGGCGCTCTCCGTCCTCAAGGGCAAGGTGAAGATCGGCAAGTCGTACGACACCGTCGGCTGGCGGCCGGAGAACGCCTTCGTCAACATGAAGAGCGCCGTGGCCGCCCTCGGCGCGGAGAACATCGACGGCGTCCTGGCCGCCAACGACAGCCTCGCCGGCGCGGTCGTCTCCGCCCTCAACGCCACCGAGGTCAGGCCGCTGCCCCCGATCACCGGCCAGGACGCCGACCTCGTGGCCGTGCGCCGCATCGTCCGGGGCGACCAGTACATGACCGTCTACAAGCCGTTCAAGCCCGCCGCCGACGCCGCCGCCGAGATGGCCGTCGCCCTGGGGCGCGGCGAGTCGGTCGCGTCCATCGCCACCGGCACCGTCGACAACGCCACCACCAAGGACATCCCGGCGGTCCTGCTCCCGTCGGTGTCGGTGACGGTCGACACCATCAAGGACACTCTGGTGAAGGACGGTATGTACACGATCGAGCAGATCTGCCCTCCGCAACTCCGGTCCGCGTGCGCCAAGGCCGGACTCATCTGATGAGCCCCACCGGAGGAGGTGGCCCCGTGCCGGGTCAGCCGCTGCTGGCGTTGCGCGGCGTCTCCAAGCGGTTCGCCGCCGTCCAGGCGCTGGTGGACGTCGAGCTGGAGATCGCGGCCGGGGAGGTGGTCGCCCTGGTGGGCGACAACGCCGCCGGCAAGTCCACCCTGGTCAAGGTGATCTCTGGGGTCGGCCCCGCCGACCGGGGCGTCATCGAGTGGCAGGGCAGCGCCGTCCAGATCAGGCGCCCGCAGGACGCCCAGGTCCTGGGCATCGCGACCGTCTACCAGGACCTCGCGATGTGCGGCAACCTCGACGTCGTCGGCAACCTCTTCCTCGGCCGGGAGATCCACCGGCTCGGCGTCCTCGACGAGGTGGAGATGGAGCGCCGCACCCGCGAGCTGCTGCACACCCTGTCCGTGCGCATACCCGACGTGCGGGCGCCGCTCGCCACGCTGTCCGGGGGCCAGCGGCAGGTCGTCGCGATCACCCGGCTGTTCCTCGGCTCGCCCCGGCTGCTCCTGCTCGACGAGCCCACCGCCTCCCTCGGCGTCGAACAGACCGGTCAACTCCTCGACCTCATCGAGGAGTTGCGCGACCAGGGCCTCGGGGTGCTCCTCATCAGCCACAACATGGGGGACATCAAGGCCGTCGCCGACCGGGTCGCCGTGCTGCGCCTCGGCCGCAACAACGGTCTGTTCGACGTGAACACCACCTCGCAGGAGCAGATCATCGCCTCCATCACCGGAGCGGCCGACAACGCCGCCTCCCACCGCCCGACACGCCCGGAGGAAGCATGGCCATGAGGGGGAGGCGGCCCGGGGCGCGCGCCGACGGACGCCGGCGGTACGCCGGACGGCTCGGGGCGTACGCCGGTGCGGTTCGCCGCAGGCTGCCCGAAGGGGCGCTCGGACCGGCCCCGGCCCTGCTCGCTCTCGCCGTGACCTGGATCGTCTTCCAGGGCCTCAACGACAACTTCCTCTCGCCGCGCAACCTGTCCGTCCTCAGCGTGGACATCGTCGGGACCGGCATGATCGCCGTCGGCATCGTGTTCGTGCTGCTGATCGGCGAGATCGACCTGTCGGTGGGCTCGCTCGCCGGCCTGGCGGGCGCCGTGTTCGCCGCGCTGAACGTGAACCTCGGGATGCCGGAATGGCTCGCCGTGATCATCGCGGTGATCTGCGGCACGGCCGCGGGCGCCGTGCACGGGTTCTCCTTCGCCAAGATCGGCGTGCCCGCGTTCGTCGTCACGCTCGCGGGCCTGCTGGCCTGGAACGGCCTGATGCTGATCCTGCTGGGGACGGAGACCTCCATCAACTTCAGCGAGAACGGGCTGGTCGCCACGCTGACCAGCCGGTACTTCGGCTCGCCCGGCGTCACCTACGGTCTGGCGGCGCTCGCCACGGCCGCGTACCTCCTCACCTCCTACCGGGAGCGCAGGCGTCGCGGCGCCGCCGGGATGCCGTACCGGCCGACGGGCGAGATCTGGGCGCGGACGGCCCTCCTGGCGGTGGCCGCGTCCGCCGCGGTCTACGTACTGGGCCGGTTCGAGGGCCTGCCGCTGGCGCTCCTGATCTTCCTCGGCGTCCTCGTCGTCTCGGACCTCTTCCTGCGCCGCACGCCCTACGGCCGGCAGGTCCTCGCGCTGGGCGGCGGCGAGGAGGCGGCCAGGCGGGCCGGCGTCGATGTGACGCGCGTACGGATCTCGGTGTTCATGGTGTCCGGGACCCTGGCGGCGGTCGGCGGCCTGTTCGTCGCCTCGCGGCTCACCTCGGCGAGCCAGGTCCCCGGCTCGGGCATGCTGCTGATCAACGCCATCGCCGCCGCCGTCATCGGCGGCACCAGCCTGTTCGGCGGCCGTGGCTCGACGTGGTCCGCACTGCTGGGGGTGCTGATCATCCAGTCCATCGCCTCGGGCATGGCCCTGCTGGGCCTGGACCCCCCGGTCCAGTTCATGATCACGGGTGGGGTGCTGTACACGGCGGTGGTCTTCGACGCCCTGGCCCGCCGCGCGGCGGAGACGCGGGGGCCGGACTGAGGGGCGCCCCGGACTGGGGGGCGCCCCGGACTGAAGGGCGCCCCGGACCGAGGCGGCTCCCCGGACCGAGGGGTTGGAGCTGCTGCCGCTGGAGCGCGAACAGGTGCGTTCGAGTGAGCGGTAGTGAGTCCCGGCGTCCTTTAGGGGGTGTGCGGCGGCTGTTCAGGGGTGTGCGGCGGCTGTTCAAGGGGGAACGAGGGTTCTCGCATCGAATGCGTGACCTTCGCGGGGGGGGTGCTCGTTGGATGCGGTGACGGTTTCTTCGGGGCGGTCTCGAGCGACAGGGGGTGGCGGGGTTGGGCGGGTTGCGGGAGGTGGCGGCGTCGTTCGTGGTGCCCGGTCCCGCGGGGGTCGCGGTCCGGGCGCGGCTGCGGGTGTCGCAGACGGATGCGGCGGTGCTGGCCGAGGTCGGGATGTTCCTGGGCTCACTGGCCACGGGGGATCTGGTGGTGCGTTCCCGCCACGGGCTTGGGCATGATGCCGGCGCGTGGGCGGTGCGCAAGCGGGAGCTGACCGGGGTCTCCTCGGCCAGGTGGGCGGGCAGCGTCACCAAGGCCACACACGACCAGTGGGCGCTGGCCCGGCGCGGGCAGGCCGCTGAGATGGCGTGGCTGCGCGGGCAGATCGCCTCGGTTCAGGCCAGGCTGGCGCGTCCGTTGGGGGCGAAGGCCGACAAGCGGGCCGGACTGGCACGCGGTTACGGTTCGCGGTCGGAGTGGCATGCCAAGTCCCGCCGTCTGCACGCGCTGCAAGATCGGCTGGCGGGGGTGGAGGCGGACTGGGCGGCGGGCCGGGTCCATGTGGTGCGCGGGGGCAAGCAGCTCGCCCGGCTGCGCCACCACCTGGAACAGGCCAGCCTGAGCCGGGAGGTGTGGCGGGAGCGGTGGCGGGCGGCGCGGATGTTCCTGACCGCCGACGGGGAGTCGGGCAAACGCTTCGGCAACGAGACGATCCGCGTCACCGACACCGGGCAGCTCTCGATCAAGCTCCCCGCCGCGCTCGCCCGTCTGGCGAACGCTCCGCACGGCCGGTATGTGCTGGACGCGGCCGTCGCCTTCCGGCACCGGGGTGTGGAGTGGCTGGACCGGATCACCGACAACCGTGCGGTGGCCTACCGCATCCACCATGACCCGGTACGCGGCCGGTGGTATGTGACCGCCTCCTGGCAGCGCGCCCCCGCCCCGGTCCTGCCGCTGGACGCGGCCCTGGCCCGGGGCGTGGTCGGCGTCGACATGAACGACGACCACCTCGCCGCCTGGCGCCTCGACGTCCACGGCAACCCGGTGGGCGAGCCCCGCCGCTTCTTCTACGACCTGTCCGGCTCCACCGCTCATCGGGACGCGCAGATCCGGCACGCCCTGACCCGGCTGCTGCACCACACCCGCCACACCGGCGCCGCCGCGGTCGCCATCGAGGATCTGGACTTCGCCGACGGCCGCTGCCGGGAGAAGCACGGCCGCAACAAGCGCTTCCGCCGCCTCATCTCCCGCTTCCCCACCGCCAGGCTGAAGGCACGCCTGGCGTCGATGGCCGCCGAGCAGGGCATCGCCGTCGTGGCGGTCGATCCGGCCTACACCTCCCGGTGGGGCGCTCAGCACTGGCAGCAGCCCCTCACCAGCAGCAACCGACAGGTTTCCCGGCACGATGCGGCGAGCATCGCGATCGGGCGACGCGCCCTCGGACACCCGGTCCGGCGACGGACGGCGCCGCCCCCTGCTCACCAGAGCGATGAGCAGGGGCATCGGACCGCCCAGGCCCCACCGGGAACCCGCGAGCGTGAGGAACCCCGCCCCCGCATCCCCGGACCACGCACCAGATGCATGCCGCCCGGCAGCGGAGCGAAAGCGGGCGACCAGCGTGCCCAACACCGTTCGGGGCACACGGCCGAGCAACAGCGATCCTGGCAACAGGACTCACTCCCGCTCAGTCCCTAGGAACGGTTCCGCCGATCGTAGGGGGGCACCATCCCCCCATGCCGGACTTGGGATTCCTCGTCGCCGCACTCACCGGAGCCACCGCGATCCTGGCGAGCTGGGTGGGCAACCGGGGCAGCACACGGGCCGCGAAGATCCAGGCCGAGACGGCTCGCGCCGCACAGCAGGCGGAGAACGTACGGGCGTCGCGCCGGTCCGCCTACGTCCAGGTCGTCCACAAGTCGCACATCGTCGGCGACTCGTTCCTCGGCGTCCTGCCCGCGGTGGAACTGCCGGACCCGGCAGCACGCACATCAGCGCTGCGCGAGGTCCTGCGTCAGCATCTCCGACTCCACGCCGAGATGACCCTGGCCATCCACACGGCGAACCTGGAGGGCCCGGACGAGGTCTCCCTGGCGGCCGCCCGTCTGGAGGCGGCCTCCAAGGACGTCTACGTCGCCATCGAAGCCATGGCCAAAGCCTCCGCCGTGTACAGCCCCGACTACGACACGACCTACCACGCCTTCTGGGACGCCCTGCGCGGTTTCATAGCGGCGGCCAGGGCCAGCATCCGCGACGCCCGGCAGTGAAGGGGGCGGGGCGTCCGTTCCGGGAGGTGCGATCTCTCGGTTCGCGGCGGCGCAGAGCCGGGTCGAGCAGGGCGGGCGGGGTGTCGTACTTCTCGTGTACGGCCAGGTCGGCGCCGGGGGCGTCGCCGACCGTGAGCACAGTCGTCACAGCCCGCACAGCCCGCACAGCCCGCACAGCCCGCACAGCCGTCACGGCCCGCACAGTCGTCACGGCGTCCCGGAGGGCACGTCCTGTTCCGCCCAGATCGTCTTGCCCGTCGCGGTGGGCCGGGTTCCCCAGCGCTGGGTGAGCTGGGCGACCAGCAGCAGGCCCCGGCCGCCCTCGTCGTAGGAGCGGGCGCGGCGCATGTGGGGTGCGGTGCTGCTGGCGTCCGAGACCTCGCAGATGAGGCTTCTGTCGTGGATCAGACGGAGCTGGACGGGCGGCTCGGCGTGCCGGATGGCGTTGGTGACCAGCTCGCTGACGACCAGCTCGGTGACGAACGCGGCGTCGGTCAGACCCCAGCGGTCCAGCTGTCCGACGGCGTTCTTGCGGACCTCGGCGACGGCGGCGGGATCGGGGGCGATGTCCCAGACCGCGACCCGGGTGGAGTCCAGCGCCCGGGTGCGGGCGACGAGCAGGGCCACGTCGTCGGTGGGCCGGTGCGGGAGCGTGGCGCCGAGAACCGAGTCGCACAGGACGTCGAGGGAGGCGGCGGGGCGGGTGAGCGCCTGGCACAGCCGGGAGACGGCGTCGTCGACGTCCGTGTCCCGGGACGCGATCAGGCCGTCGGTGTAGAGGACGAGCAGACTGCCCTCCGGCAGGTCGATCTCGGCCGCCTCGAAGGGGAGTCCGCCCAGGCCGAGCGGGGGCCCGCTCGGCAGGTCGACCAGCTCGACGGTGCCGTCCGGGCTCACCACGACGGGCAGCGGATGCCCGGCCCGGGCGAGCGTGCAACGGCGCGAGACGGGGTCGTACACGGCGTACAGACAGGTCGCGCCGACGCCGCCCGAGGAGAGGAGCATGCCGCTCCCGCCTCCGGTGGTCTCGGACGCCCAGTCGGAGCCGTGGCCGTCGCCGGCGAGGCGGGCGACCAGGTCGTCGAGGTGGGTGAGCAGTTCGTCGGGCGGCAGATCGATGTCGGCGAGGGTGCGGACGGCCGTGCGCAGCCGTCCCATGGTCGCCGCGGCGTGGATGCCGTGGCCCACGACGTCGCCCACGACCAGCGCCACCCTCGCCCCGGACAGCGGGATCACGTCGAACCAGTCCCCGCCCACCCCGGCCCGGGCGCCGGCCGGGAGGTAGCGGGAGGCGACCTCCACCGCGACCTGATCCGGCAGCCGCTGCGGCAGCAGGCTGCGCTGCAGGGTGACGGCCGTGCCGCGTTCACGGGTGTACCGCCGGGCGTTGTCGATGCAGACGGCCGCCCGGGCGGCCAGTTCCTCGGCCAGGACGAGGTCGTCCCGCTGGAACGCGTCGGGGTGCCGGTGCCGGACGAGGACGACGACGCCCAGGATGACTCCGCGCGCGGTCAGCGGCACGGTCATCACCGAGTGGAAGCCGAACTCGTGGATCCGGGCGGCCCGCAGCGGGTGCCGGGCGGCCCAGTCGACGACCTCGGGATCGGTCATCCGGTGCAGCAGGGACCGCCCCGAGCGCACGCTCTCGGCAGGCGGGGAGCCCTCCGGGTACTCGTCCGTCCCGCCCGGGGCGACGGCCGCCTCGGGAATCCCCGGCAGCACGGACTGGTGGGCGACGCGGCGCAGCACGAGCGAGCCGCCCGTCGACCCGGCGCCCGCGAACTCCGCCTCTCCCGCGCCGCCGCCACCGCCGTCACCGCCGTCACCGCCGTCGAGGGAGGCCAGCAGGTCGATGCTGATGAAGTCGGCGAGGTCGGGGACCGCGACGTCGGCCAGCTCCTGGGCCGTCCGCGTCACGTCGAGGGTGCTGCCGATGCGCCGGCCCGCCTCGGCGATCAACTGGAGGCGCTTGCGGGCCCAGAACTGCTCGGTGATGTCGTGGGCGGTGAGACAGACCCCTCGGGTCCGGCCGCCCGCGTCCAGCAGCGGCGCCACGACGACCGACCAGGCGTGCTCCCGGAGCTCACCGGCGGTCCGCAGATAGTTCTCGCGGTACTGCGGCCGACCGGTCGCCAGCGCCTGGATCATGTCCTGCTCGGCCAGCTCGCCCTCCTCCATGTCCACGATCTCCGGCACGCGCAGCCCGCGCATGTCCCCCTCCGTGAGGGCCGTGGAGCGTTCCATCTCGGCGTTGGCGCGCCGCAGCCGCAGCCCGGTGTCGTACAGCGCCAGCGCACAGGCCGGGGACTGGGTGAAGCTCCAGCTCACCAGGTCCTCGTCGGCCGGCTCCGGTTCGCGCCCGGTCAGCGCGGAGACCACCAGCCACTCCCCGCCGCCGGACTCCGGGGACTCCGGCATCCTGTGGTGGGCCAGCACCCGGGCCCGCACGCGCCGCCCGTCCCGGTGCCTGAGGACGAGCTCCCCGTGCCACCTCGGCAGCTGGGCGAACGGCGGCGCCTCCGGTGCGGCGGGCGCCTCGGCGAGCAGGACGCCGGCCGGGCGGCCCAGAACGTCGCCCGCCCGGTATCCGAGCAGGGCTTCGGCGCCGTCGTTCCACCCGGTGACGGCGCCATGCTCGTCGACGGTGACACGCGCGGTGAGCGCCTCGTCGACGACGTCCCGGACCGGGCCCGTCTCCTGCATGACCGCTCATCTCGCTCTCGTCGAGCTCTCCACCGCACCGAGGCACAGGTATGTGTGCATCTGCCCGCTTTCAACCTTATTCCGCCGGGCCGACAGCCGGAGACCTGGGAGTGACACTCACAACAGGACCCGGGTGATCAGTTCTGGCGAACTGGCAAGAAGCACAAAATCGACGACGCCCGCGATGAATATTCCCGGAACGGGAGATCACTCAGAATTATTTTTTCGGCCCGCGCGATCACGGCGTGCTACTGTCGACGCAGTTGCAGTTGTGGTTGCCTAGAGGTTTTCCGACGGGTGAGCACCGACCCGAAGGAGATTCATCATGGCTACCGGTACCGTGAAGTGGTTCAACGCGGAAAAGGGCTTCGGCTTCATCGAGCAGGACGGCGGCGGCCCCGACGTCTTCGCCCACTACTCGAACATCGCCGCCCAGGGCTTCCGCGAGCTCCAGGAAGGCCAGAAGGTGTCGTTCGACATCGCGCAGGGCCAGAAGGGCCCGACGGCCGAGAACATCGTCACCGCCTGATCATCGTCACCGCCTGATCATCGGCGCAGACGCGTACTTCGCAGCTGGGGCCCGCACCTTGGGGTGCGGGCCCCAGCTCGCGTCGTTTTCTCTCCACTCGCACCGCAGTCACACTCTCGATACTCCGTTTCCGGCTCGTTCTCGCGATTCTCTGCGCCGTTCTTCCAGCTGCGGAATTCCTTGTCACGCGCCCGCAACAAGGAAGGTTCTGCATGAATCGTGCACGAAATAACCGCACATACGACCGTTTCGCGAGTTCGACGGGCAGCCGTTACGGAGGCAGCGCCTCACGCCGCCCCTCCGGTCACGGACGCCGCCCGGCCGCACTCCAGGGTGAATTCGCGCCGCCGAAGACCATCACCCCCGCACTGCCCGCCGTCGAGGCGTTCGCCGACCTCGCGCTGCCCGCGCCGCTGCTGGCCGCGCTGGGCCACGAGGGCGTGAGCGTGCCGTTCCCCATCCAGGCGGCGACCCTGCCGAACTCCCTGGCCGGCCGTGACGTCCTCGGCCGTGGCCGCACCGGTTCGGGCAAGACCCTCGCCTTCGGCCTCGCCGTCCTGGCCCGCACCGAGGGACGACGCGCCGAGCCCCGCCGGCCGCTCGCCCTCATCCTCGTCCCGACCCGCGAGCTCGCCCAGCAGGTCACCGACGCGCTCACCCCGTACGCCCGCTCCCTGCGGCTGCGACTGGCGACCGTCGTCGGCGGCATGTCGCTCGGCCGGCAGGCCGGCGCCCTGCGCAGCGGCGCCGAGGTCGTCGTCGCCACGCCCGGCCGTCTGAAGGACCTCATCGACCGCGGCGACTGCCGGCTGAGCGACGTCGCCGTCACCGTCCTCGACGAGGCCGACCAGATGGCCGACATGGGCTTCATGCCCCAGGTCACCGAACTGCTCGACCAGGTGCGCACCGACGGCCAGCGGATGCTGTTCTCCGCGACCCTCGACCGCAACGTCGACCTGCTCGTCCGCCGCTACCTCAGCGACCCGGTCGTGCACTCCGTCGACCCGTCCGCGGGCGCGGTCACCACGATGGAGCACCACGTGCTCCACGTCCACGACAGCGACAAGCACCGCACGACCACCGAGATCGCGGCACGCGACGGCCGGGTGCTGATGTTCCTCGACACCAAGCACGCGGTGGACCGGCTGACCGAGCACCTGCTCAACAGCGGCGTGCGCGCCGCGGCCCTGCACGGCGGCAAGTCCCAGCCGCAGCGCACCCGGACCCTCGCCCAGTTCAAGACCGGCCATGTGACGGTGCTGGTGGCGACCAACGTCGCGGCCCGCGGCATCCACGTCGACAACCTCGACCTCGTCGTCAACGTCGACCCGCCCAGCGACCACAAGGACTACCTGCACCGCGGCGGCCGTACCGCCCGCGCCGGCGAGTCCGGCAGCGTGGTCACCCTGGTCACCCCCGGCCAGCGGCGCGGCATGAGCAGGCTGATGGCCACGGCCGGCATCTCCCCGCAGATCACCCCGGTCCGGTCGGGCGAGGCGGAACTGAGCCGCATCACCGGCGCCCAGGCCCCGTCCGGCGTCCCGGTCGTCATCACCGCACCGCCCGCCGAGAAGCGTCCGCGGCGCGCGGGGACGTCCTCCTCGTCCCGGGGCAGCCGTGGCCGCGGCGGCCAGGGCGGCCGGTCCTCGGCGGAGGCGGGTACGGGCCGACGCAGGTCGGCGCCGCGCCAACGCCCCGCCGCCGACCCGGCGGCCTGACCCCGCCCGTTCCTTTCTCCGCTCGCCCCTCCCCCGGGGCCCCCGCTCCCCCGTCCCCTTCTCCTCCCTGGGAGGCATCATGCGCTGTGTCATCGCCCGTTACCCGTTCGACCTGACCAGGGACGGGGTGCTGGACTCGATGAAGGGCATCGCGCCCGAGCCGATCACCGGCGAGTCCGTGACCATCGGCCGCCGTCGCTACCCCGTGAAGCAGGTGGGCGAGGTCATCACCCGGCAGGACCGCCGCGACTTCACCGGCGGCGAGGTCGTCCGGGCCATGACCCGCCTCGGCTTCACCTGCCACGACCACCCCGAAGCGGTGCCGCAGTACGCTCTCACGCCGCTCCAGACCGCCTCGGAACTCCTCGGCAGCCCCGGCCCCCAGAGCGCGTGAGTTCCGGCCGGGCATGAGTTCCGGCCGGGCGTGGACCCGGTAAGGGTCACGACTTCTCGGAGTCGTACTCCTCGCGGGCCCGCTGGATCGCCGTCATCCGCCGCTCCGCCCACAGCGCGACGCTGCGGACCTGGTCGGCCGCCTCACGGCCGAGGTCGGTGAGGGAGTAGTCCACGCGGGGCGGGATGACCGGCTTGGCGTCCCGGTGGACCAGCCCGTCGCGCTCAAGGGTCTGCAGGGTCTGCGTCAGCATCTTCTCGCTGACCCTGCCGATCTCCCGGCGCAGTTCGCCGAAGCGGTACGAGCGCTCCAGCAGCGCGATCAGGACCAGGGTGCCCCAGCGGCTGGTGACGTGCTCCATGACCAGACGCTGCGGACACATCCCCCCGCCGTCGGCGTTCGCGTCGGCGGCGCGCACCCGGCCCACCAGCGACGTCTCCCTCGCTCCCATGCCCATACCGTACGTCGAGCTCAGCGCAGCGGCTTCGGTCGGGCCAGGCCGGTGTCGTACGCGAGGATCGTGGCCTGGACGCGGTCGCGGACGCCGAGCTTGGTCAGCAAGGCGTTGACATGGGTCTTGACGGTGCCGGTGGTGACGCCGAGGCGTTCGGCGATCTCGGCGTTGGCGAGCCCGGCGGCGACGAGCGAGAGGACCTCGCGCTCGCGCGGGGTCAGGGCGTCGAGCAGCTCGGCGGTGACGGTCGGCGGGGCGGGGGCGTCACCGGCGAACACGTCGATCAGACGGCGGGTGACCGCGGGGGCCAGCATCGCCTCGCCCGCGGCGACGACCCGGATGCCGGTGAGAAGTTCGGCGGGCAGGGCGTCTTTCAGGAGGAAGCCGGAGACGCCGGCGCGCAGGGCCTCGTAGACGTACGAGTCGAGGTCGAAGGTGGTCAGCACCAGCACCCGGGGCGGCCGCTCGGACCGCGTCAGGAGGCCCGTCGCGGTGAGGCCGTCCATGTCGGGCATGCGGATGTCCATCAGGACGACGTCCGGGTCGAGCCGTCCCGCGAGCACCACCGCCGAGGCGCCGTCACCGGCCTCCCCGACGACCGTCAGATCCGGCTCGGCGTCGACGATGGCCGCGAACCCGGCACGCACGACAGGCTGATCGTCGACGACGAGCACGCGAACAGGAACATCGGCGCCTTCGGAGCCGCCGGAACCGTCGGGGTCTTCGACGGCTCCGAGACCGCCGGAACCGTCGGGGTCTCCGACGCCTTCGAGACCGCCGGAACCTTCAAGGTCTTCGGTGCCATGGGGACCGTGGGGGAAGTCGGGGCGCACGATAAGCCACCCTAACGGCGACCGACAGGCTGACCCTCCTGGCCTGCGCCGATCGCGTCCTCGCGGGG
>NZ_JBITCT010000039.1:10365-59508 GCF_044453465.1 Streptomyces sp. NPDC051677 | reverse complement strand
GGGCTCCCCCGCCGGGGTGCCGTCGCGGAGGCCGCCGAGGAGCCCGCGCATCGCCGCCAGCGCCTCCCGGGCGGCCGGGGCCACCTCATCGAGACGGCCAGCCTCGGCGACGCGGACCACGTCGGCGGCCCGGTCCAGCACCCGAACCCTAACGGCGACCGACAGGCTGACCCTCCTGGCCTGCGCCGATCGCGTCCTCGCGGGGCTCCCCCGCCGGGGTGCCGTCGCGGAGGCCGCCGAGGAGCCCGCGCATCGCCGCCAGCGCCTCCCGGGCGGCCGGGGCCACCTCATCGAGACGCCCCTCCTCCGCGACACGGATCATCTCGGCGGCCCGGTCCAGGACCGCGGAGCGCAACCCGGCGGCGACGCGCTGCCGTTCGGTGTGCGCGGCGGCGACCGCGTCGAGGACGGCCTGCCCCAGCTCGGAGTCCTCGCGCCCGGTGACCGTCGTGCGCCGGGACCGTACGGCGAAGCCCGCCAACCAGGCGGCGCCCAGCGGCGGCAGCAGGAGCAGCGCCAGGGCGAACACGCCGACGCCGACCGACAGGGGTCCGACGGGGCGGCCGTCGAGGACCCCGTCCCGGGCCGCAGCCGTCACGGCCGCGCCGCCCAGCGACACGGCGGCCGACGGCACCGCAACCCAACTCGCCCACGCCGTACCGCCGTCGGCGCCCACGGCGTACACCCCGGCCAGCAGTGCGCAGCCGCCCGCGACCAGGACCCAGACCGGATCCGCGGCGCCGGGCAGCCACGGCCACCCCCAGACGCCCGCGCCCACCGCGGCCAGCGCCGCCCAGGGCATCCGCCGCCGCCACAGCAGCGGCAGCACCTGGACGAGCAGCAGCGCGCCCAGCAACAGCCGGGCCCCCGCGTCGCGGGACTCGCCGAACAGCAGTGCCGCCGGGACGGCGAGCACCCCGAGCAGTGCGGCATGCTCGGCGAACCGCCAGTCGACGCCCACGAGGCCGGAGACTCGCGTGCCCCCGGAGTGCGCTGGGCACGCGGGAAGCTCGGCCCGTACCGACCAGCCGCCGGCCGGACCGGGCCGCGGCCCTGCCGTCACCGTGCCGCCGACGGCCGCAGCGCGCTCCTTCATCCCGGCCGTCCCCCGCCCGGACCCGAGCCCACGCCCGGCCCCCGAACTCCCGGCAGCATGGGCCTCGTTGACGACGGTCAGTGCGAGCCGTCCGTCGCGCAGGTCCCGTACCTCGACGCGGACGGGCGCTCCCGGGGCGTACCGCAGCGCGTTGGTGAGCGCCTCCCGGGCGATGCCGAACACAGCGTCGGCCACCGCCTGCCCGACCTCGACCCCGGCCTCGACCCCGGCCTCGACGTCCACTTTCACCTCGACCTCGACGGGCTGGCCCAGCCGCACGAAGCCGGCCGCCAGCTCCCCGAGCCGCTCCGCGAGAGGAACGTGACCGCCGTCGTCGTCCTCCTCGGCGGTGCGCAGGGTGTCGACCAGCCGGTGCAGGGTGTCCAGGGTCTCGCGGCCCGTGCGGGCGGCGAACTCCAGGGCTTCGGCGGCGAGTTCGGGCCGACTGCCGGCGAGGTGCCCGGCCGCGTTCACGGTGACGACGACCGAGGTGAGGTGATGGGCGCTGACGTCGTGCAAATCCCGGGCCAGCCTGCGCCGTTCGGCCGTCGCCGCGTCCCGCCGCTCGGCCCGCGCCCGCTCCAGCCGGCCGGCCGCCTCCGCCCGCGAGGCCAGCCATCGGGCGCGCCCCCGGCCGAGCCCGGCGGCGACCAGGCAGACGGCGGCGGTCACGACCTGGTCGGCGCGGTGCGCGAGCCCCGCCCCGTCCGCCGCGAGGCTCACCAGGACCTCGAACCCGACCAGGACGCCGACGGCCCGGAGCGTCACCGGCAGGGTGGTGCGGGCCGCGACCGAGTACACGGCGACGGCCTCGCCCACGAGGGCGTACACCACGACCGCGTCCGCGGGCACGACGAGCCGGCCGAGTTCGGCCACGACGACGACCCCGGCGAGCGCGATCAGCGGCGCCCGCCGCCGCAGGGCCAGCGCGCCGGTGACGGCGACCCCCGCCGCCACGGCCACCGTCACGTCGGCGACCACGACCTGATGGCCGTCCCACTCCACCGCGCCGGGCCAGACGAGCAGTTGCCCGGCCATGACGGCCAGCGGCAGCAGCCAGTTCCGTACGCTCTCCACGAGGACAGGAGCATAGGCGGGCGCCCGGAACCGCACGTCGTCCGCCGGACGCACCCCGCGCCCACTCGTCTCTACCTTCCGATAGAGCGGACGGCGCCGGGACTCGTACCGCCGCCCGACGCGCCCGCCGTCCGCCGCGGCGAGGCTGGTGGCATGCAGCTGACCTACCTCGTCGTCCCGCTCCTCGCCCTCGCGATCGCCGCCCGGTTCGTCTGGAGCGGCGAGCGCCCCGCGCCCCCGATCTGGCTGGCCGTCGCCCTGTGCCTCGCCTCCTACCCGCTCGGCATCATGACCGCGAACGCCCTCGGGCTGGACATCGACTCCTCCTCCGGCCGCGGCGTCCGCCTGAGCGTGGCCGTGGAAGCCGCCTTCCTGGCGGGCCCGGTGGCGACCGCGGCACGGAAGGCGTCCCGGTCGCTGGCCCCGAAGCGACGGAGCCGTGAGCGGGCCTGAGGTTGATCGACCGGCCGGGTCACGGGCCCGCGTCCGCGTCCTGGTCCGCCGTCACGCGGCGCAGCAGGTCCAGCAGGTCCAGCAGGCTCAGCAGGCTCAGCAGGCTCAGCAGGCTCAGCAGCGTCGCACGGTCGGTCTCGTCCAGGGGGCGAAGCAGGTGGCGAGGACCTCGTCGGCGATCCGGTGGCCGGCCGCCAGGACCTGTTCGCCGGACGGGGTGAGGTGGTGCTCGATGCGCCGGCCGCCGCCGGGGCGGCGCTCGATCAGGCCCAGCGCCACCATGCGCCCGGCGAGCGCGCCGAACGCCTGCTCGCTCCACACCCTCACCCCCACCCACCCCGGCTGGAACGGCGCCCACCGTCCCGACCGGCTGACCGGCGTCGACGACCTCGCCTTGGCCTGCCTCCGCCACCTGCACGCCCTCGGCCGGCTCCAGGTCGTCCCCGAAGCCGGCCACCTCCCGCACGTCGAACAGCCGGAAGCCGCCTTCGCCCTGCTCGACGCCCACCTGCACGGGACGGGCGCCGCCCCCCGGCCGCGCGTCAGCCGGACGAGCCTCAGCCGGACTGCGCCGGCGTCTGCCTGACGCCGTCCACGACGGCCCGGTTGACGACGGCACTGGTGAAGACGACCGTGCCGGGCTTGATCAGCCCGTCGTCCCCGCCCGCTCCCTTCACCTGGACCGAGCGCTCGCCGAGGAAGACATGGGTCTTCTTGTCGAAGATCCACTCCTCGCGCTGCCCGCTGGTCTCGTCCAGCCGCGCCACGGCCACCCCGGACCGTCCGACGGCGTCCACGGCGTCGTTCACGACCACCACCCCGGGGATCTTCGCGGCCGTCCTGAACAGCGCCGAGTAGAGGCCGGCCGGCGGATAGCTCTCGCCGAGCAGGTCGCCGATGGTCGTGAACGCCTCCTGGTCGGGCGAGTTGCCCATCCCCTCGGTCTCCTTGTAGATCTTCGCGAGGAGCTCGTCGGGGTCGGTGGTCAGCTTGCTCAGGTAGTCGTACGACGGAGCGTTCAGGCCGGCCTGCCGGGTGTTGCCCTGCTCGTCGGGGAGGCTCAGGGTCTCGCCCTCGGGGCTGTCGTTGACGGCCGGGTCGATCAGCCAGCCCTTGGCGCCGTCCGCGGACTCCCACACCTGACGGGTGTGCAGCGCCTGACCGACCAGGGTGCTCTTGTCGTCGACCGTCTTCACGAAGCTCTCGGCGGTCCTGGACTCGATGTAGACGTACTGGCCGGGCTTCAGGGCCGGGCGGGGCGCCTCGGCCGCCGCCAGCGAGATCTGGTCGAGCAGCTGCGGCACGCCCTTGGTCGTCGCGACGCCGACGGTGGCGGTCAGGGCCGGTCCGGTGGCGACGCCGCCGTCCCTGACCCCGTCGCCACCGGAGTCCACCACACCGGCGACGACGGCCGCCGCCACGGCGACGGCCAGGGCGGGCAGCGCGATCGCGGGCCGCGGCAGCCGCAACCGCCGGGACTTCGCCGGGGCGGTGGGCTGTGCCGGGGCGGTGGGCTGCGTCTGAATCTCGTGAATCTGGGCCATCATGCGCTCCCTGTGGAACTGGTGACGGCCCGTCGGCAGGTCACGCGCCATCCGGGCGAAGAGCTGTGCGCCCTTTTCTTCCCACTCGGCTTGACTCTGCCGGGACGTGTTCGCGTTCATCGGTTTCCTCCCTGCGCGGGCCGGACCACGTGTGCGTGATCGCCTCTTGTCTGTCGAGCGGAGCGTCCGTCTTCCCGATCCGCGCCGACTTTTCTGGACGCCGGGCCGGCGCCGGTGCGGGCGACCGGTTCGTCCCCGGCCAGCGCGCGCAGCTTCTTCCGCGCCCGGGAGAGCCGGGAGGCGACGGTGCCGACCGGAATCCCGAGGGCTTCGGCCGCCGCCTCGTAGTCCAGCCCCTCCCCCAGACACAGCGCGACGACCTCGCGCTCCGGTCTGCGCAGGGTGGCGAGGGCGGTGAGGGCCTTGGCGAGCCGCCGCCGGTCGTCGACCCGGTCGGCCACCTCGTCGGCGTGGTCGGGCACCGACAGCCCGGCCGCCGCGGCGGCGCCGGCCGCGGCCCGGTACCGGCGGTTGCTCCGGTACTGGTTGCGCGCGGTGTTGGTGGCGATGCCCAGCAGCCAGGGCCGCAGCGAGCCGCCCTCGGGCTCGACCTTGTCCCGCAGCCGCCACGCCTCCATGAAGGTCGCGGCCATCACGTCCTCGGCCGTCGACCAGTTCGCGGTCAGCCGGAAGGCATGGTTGTAGACGGCACGGGAGTAGGCGTCGAACAACTCCCCGAACGCACTCGATTCCCCGGCCCGCACCCGGGCACGCATATGAGTACTCACGTCCCTGAGCTGTCCGCCACCTCACCCCGCCTTCCCGTGACGTGCGTCACACGCCGGGCCCCGCTGGACATGCTGTCTCCCTCGTTGGGCCCTACGGGTTGAGGACGACCTTGCCCGTGACCGTGCCGGACTCGGCCAGGCGCACGGCGTCGGCGACGTCGGCGAGCGGGAGGCGGGCGGCGATCCGGGGGGTGACCTCGCCGCGCTGGAGGGCCGCGAAGAGTTCGGTGAGGTCGGTGCGCAGACGGGCCCGGAAGCGGTTCGGGGCCAGAGCGCGACCTGCCCAGACGTTGAAGAAGTAGGCGCGGCGGCGGTTGGGCAGCGCGTTCCACAGCCACAGCCGGCCGAGCATCTTCAGCACGGGCCACTTCTTGGAGCCCTCGGCGTCCCGCGTGGAGGCGGTGCCGTACGAGACGAGCGTGCCGCGGGGGGCGAGGAGGCGCCAGGAGTATGCTCCGGCCTCCGAGGTGGTCGAAGACGGCGTCCGCACCGGCGGGGGCGAGTGCTCGGATGCGTGCGGCCAGGTCGGCGGTGCGGTAGTCGACGGGGGCGACTCCCTGCTGCCGTAGGGCGTCGTGGTGGCGGGGGGACGCCGTGCCGATCACCCGCACGCCGGCGGCCAGCGCCAGTTGGACCAGGACCGAGCCGACGCCGCCGTTCGCGCCGTGCACGACGATGGTCTGCCCGGCCCGGATCCGCGCCTTGCGGTGCAGCATCTGCCAGGCGGTGATGCCGTTGAGGACCAGGGTCTCCGCCTCCGCCGGGTCGATCCCGTCGGGCACCGGCACGGCGTCGGCGGCGTCGACGAGCACATGGCTGGCCCAGCCGCCGACCTTGACCAGCGCGGCCACCCGGGTGCCGGTCAGGCCCGGCTCGACGCCCTCGCCAGTCGCCTGCACGGTGCCGACCAGGTCGTATCCGGGCACGAAGGGGAACGGCGGCTGGTCGTAGTAGCGGCCGCGGCGCATCTGCTGCTCGGCGAAGGAGACCCCGCTCGCCTCCATCCGGATCAGCACCTGTCCGGGGCCCGGCGCGGGGACTGCTCCGTGCCTGATCCGCAGCCCTTCCGGCTCGACCTTGCCCGGCAGGACGACCTCGACCAGTCCGTCGGCGTTCATGACCATGACCTCTTCCCCATCTATGAGTTACGGGCTTTCCCGTTCGTTAGAAGTTATAACTAGACGGAAGCGCAACTGTCAATAACTCCAGTGATAGCCTCTAACCATGACGAGCGTGACCGGGCCAGGAACAGGCGACGACGACACGAAGACCCCGCGCGAGCGCTACCGCGCCCAGGTGCGTGCGGAGATCAAGCAGCGCGCGTGGGAGCAGATCGCCACGGCGGGGGCGTCCGCGCTGTCCCTCAACGCGATCGCCAAGCAGATGGGCATGAGCGGCCCCGCGCTGTACCGCTACTTCGCCGGCCGCGACGACCTGATCACCGAGCTCATCCGGGACGCGTACCGCAGCCTCGCCGACACCTTCCGCGCGGCCGTGGACTCCGGCGCGGGCGTGTCAGGCCTGGCGCACGCCCTGCGCGCCTGGGCCCTGGACGACCCCCACCGCTACTTCCTCATCTACGGCACGCCCGTCCCCGGCTACCACGCGCCCGACGACATCACCGTGATCGCGTCCGAGATCATGAGGTCCCTGCTCGACGCCTGCGGCGACGCCCCGTCCGACGCCCCGTCCGACGCTCCGGAGTCCCCGTTCGCCGCGAGCCTGGAAGGCCTCGGCCGCCCATGGGCGGACGGCCACCCCGCCCCGCCCGCCACCCTCCACCGCGCCCTGACCCTCTGGACCCGCCTGCACGGCGTCCTGTCCCTCGAACTCGCCGGCCACTTCACGAACATGGGCTTCGACCCGGCAGACCTCTTCACCGCCGAACTGACCGCCCCGACCACCCCCACACCAAACTGACCACCGACCCGCCACGCCCTCTACGCCCCTCCGCCCCTCCGCCCCTCCGCCCCTCCGCCCCTACGGCTTTACGCCTCGGCGCGGACGACCAGCGTGCCGATGTGTCCGACCCTGGGCGCATCGACGACGCGCGCCTCCGCGGCCGCGAACCCGGCACGGGTGAGCAGCCGCTCCCAGACGGCGGGGCGGTAGCTGTACCGGTAGGTGAACATGGCTTTCCCCGCGAACCCGCCCTTGTACATGCCCTGGGGGCCGTACGCGCCGGGGATCGCGGGCGGCTGCGAGAACACGAACACCCCGCCAGGGCTGAGGCACTCGCGCACCAGAGGGAAGAGCCGCCCGGGGTCGGTGAACCAGGCCGCGCCGAAAACCGAGTAGACGGCGTCGAAGCTGCCGTAGGCGCCGGTGCCGTCGCGGGCGGCCAGCCACTCCAGGATCTCGCCGCACTCGAACGTCGCCCCAGTGCCGGCCCACCGTCCAGCGGCCTTCTTCACCATCACCGGGGAAAGGTCCACGCCGTGGGCCTCGATTCCCCGCTGTGCCAGCCAAGCGAGGGCGCGGCCGGTTCCGCAGCCGATCTCAAGGACCCGGCGCGGACTGCCCAGCAGTTCCGGTCCGGGCCCGTGTCCGACGTACTGGGTCCAGCAGAACGCGGGCTCGGCGTCGTCCTTGAAGGCGGATTCGGCGTAGGCGTCCCACAGTTCGGTCTCGGCGGCGATGTCATGCGGCACGGCCACAGCTGTACCTCCGGCGGTCGGAATGCAGAGCCCCCGCCCTCGAAAAGCCGCGCGGGCGGGGGCGACTGCAGTGGGCTCAGTGACTGTCGGGGACCTTGTCGTCGCACGGCGAGCAGTCGGCACCGTCGACGGCCCACAACTCCTCGTCGATCGGCCAGCCCTGGCTCTTCAGGAACTCGCCGGTACGCAGGCACAGGCCGTCGCGGCGACGCTCGATGAACGGTGCGTGGTGCTTGAACCGGCCGCCGTTGTAGGTGCGGCAAATGCCCCACCAGACTGGTGTGTCGAGGATGAGCTGATGGACGCCGATGTCGACGAGCTTGCCGACACCGAGATGCCGACCGGGGTTCTCGATGCTGCCCAGGACATACATGACGGCGTTGGCGAGGATCCGCTCGGCCATGTCGACCATGGTGTGGTCGCGGAGCAGAAGCGCGACCTCGCGGTCCCACAGGCTCATGCCGGAGTCGAAGACGTTGACGGTCAGCTCCGTGATGTGGGGAGCGACGGTGTTGAGGAGTTCCTTCGGTTCCCGCGTGAGGGTGCTCGCAGGCTGGTCGAGGGTGACGGTCATTGACCTTCCCTTCTGGAGTGTCGTGCCGTACCGAGGGAGCCCACGTCGGACCCGACCGGTCTATGGCCGGGGCTCTCGGGTGGGCGTCTTGCGAACCTCTCCCGCCATGTCCTGAACAGCACGCCGGGAGAGGCGATCCGGGCGCGACCCTGACCCCGGGTCGCCATGGGGGTGCGTCAGTACGGTGTCCGCGCGAGCACCAGGGCGAGGACCGGGGCGGTCACTGCCGCGACGTACATGAACAGACCGGTGATCGCCCTCACTACGTGTTCCCTGGCGGCGGTTGCCGGTGGCAGGCGCAACGGCAGCGGCGCACCAGCAGCACGCCCGTGGAGTGCGGCAACGGCACGTCCTTGAGCTGGCGGCACCATCCGTGCACGCTCTCGTAGCCGGCCTTCCGCCCGAGGGTGCATTCGACGGACAGGTCCGTGACGTCGGCCGCCGCCGTCACGAGCACCCGCCGACCTTCTCGTGGTGGTCGCACAGGGCGTTCAGAACCCGGGCCAGGCGCTGGGCGTGTCCGAGCGCCCCGCCGGGGCCGACGCTCGACTCGGCCCGGAGCTTCCCGCGCGCCTCCCCGACGCACGCGAGCGCGCAGTACCGGGGGACGCTCTGCTTGTCCAACCTCCCGGCCGCCTGCTCCACCTCGGGGATGAGGACCGCGAGATGACCGCGCACCGTCCGGGTCAGCGCGGCCAGCTCGTCGGCCGCCGGGGGCAACGCGTCGATGTCCGGGTTCAGCAGAATCCGGACCGTCTCCCGCATCACGGCGAGGTCGGGCGGACCAGCCGGGGCATGCTCTGCCGCAGCTCGCGCTGCGGCGGTACGGTGCGTCATGTCGACTCCTTGATAGTCGGCCACGCCCCCGGGCCGTTCGCGCGGTCGCGGGGGTTTGTCGTGTCAAGACCTTGGCGCTGAAAGCCGGTTGTTCCCATCCCACGGCATATAGCCGCGCCCTATATTGGGGTTATGGGGGATTCCCGCACCGAACTCTGGTCCCACCCGACGCTCTCCGCCGCGGTTGCCGAGTCGGACTGGGGCGCGGTCTTCCGCGCCTACCGCACACTCACGGGCCTCAGCCAGACCAAGCTCGGAGAGCTGGTCGGCTTGGTCCAACCCGAGGTGTCGGACATCGAGCGCGGCCGACGACGCGTGACCTCCCTCGAGGTGCGAAAGCGCATCGCGACCGGTCTCAGGATCCCTGAACGCCTTCAGACCGCAGGTGTTCCGTCGGCGAGGAGCCCGGTCCCTGCGCTCGCCCTCGCCGGACCGGGGCCCGACGAGGACCTGCTGGCGCGCGTGACGAGTGTCGTCGACACCGAGCACCGAGTGGACGACCCCACTCTGGACTGGCTCGACCGGCTGCTCGCTGAACACCGGCGCGCCGAGGACCAGATCGGCTCACGTCCGCTCGTCACCGTCATGCGTCAGCAGCTCCGTACCGTCGTCGACCTGTACGCGGGAGCGCGCGGCCCCCTCGCAGGCCGCGTGGTGCGTCTCGCGTCCGAACACGCGCAGTTCCTCGCCTGGATGGCGCAGGACCAGGCGCAGACAGCCGCCGCACTGGCCTGGTACGACCGTAGCCACGAATGGGCGTTGGAAGCAGGCGACGCCGACATGGCTGCCACCACCCTGAGCATGAAGGCGCACATGGCGTGGTCCGGCGGGCGCGGTACCCGGTGCGTGCGGCTGGCGGAAGCCGCCCGCTGGTCCGCCCCGGGCGCTTCCCTTGGCGTCCAGGGCATGGCCGCGCAGATGGAGGCCCGCGGACACGCCCTCAACGGCGACGCCGACAACGCCCACCGTCGTCTGGACGAAGCCCAGGACCTGATCAGCCGTGCGTCGCAGTGCCCCGAAGACGAACCACCGTGGATGTACTTCTACGGCGAGACCTGGTTCACCCTCCAGCGAGGCATGATCGCCCTACACCTACGGAACTGGCGGGGCGCAGTCGAACACCTCACCGTCGGACTGGACGCTATGCCCGACGACTACCGACGGGACAAGACCTGGTACCGCTCCTGTCTCACCCACGCGCTGGCAGGAGCCGGAGAAACCGCCCAGGCTCTCGCCGCAGGTCTGACGGCCGTGCCCGATGCCGCGGCCATCGGCCGCCCGCACTCCTGGAACGAACTGCACACCGCCGCGGCCGTACTACTGCGCCGCGGGGCGGCAGAGGGACAGCAACTCGTCGCCGCCCTCCGTGAGTACGACTGAGCGTGGGCTACACCCCGACCAACAGCTCCTGGCTCAACCGCATGGAGGCCCAGTTCACCGCCCTGCGCTACTTCTCCCTCGACGGCACCGACCACGCCAGCCACAAAGAGCAAGGCAGCATGATCCGCCGCTACATCATCTGGCGGAACAAGCACGCCTCCAACGAACGCCTCCGCGAGGTCGTGAACAGGGCGAACGTTGCCTGATGCTAGGAACGGTCGGGGGCGTCGAGGGAGTGTTCTTTGAGGAAAGCGCCCGCATGGGCTGCTGCTTCTTCCGCGGTCGCGTGGCGTGTCCCATCGGTGACCGCGGCGGATGCTCCATCAGCGCCCACGCCTGTCCAAGTCCAGTCACCGGAAGGCACCTGCACCAGTTCGGCAGTCCCCCCGAAAAGCGCAAGCGTGTTCCTTCTTGCTGTCGCGGGCGCTGAGCGGCTGACGGCGTCGGGCCATTTCTTACGGGCACCCTGCCGGGTGATGCCCCAGACAGCCCCCATCTGCTCGTAACTGGCGCCGCAGGAGCCAGCGGTTGCTGCCGCGTGCGCGGTCAACTGCCTGACCTCGGCATCCATCACCTTCCAAGCGGCCAGGACGGACAGTGTCACTTCGATGGGATCCGCTTCCCACATACGTTCCGCGGGCAGCCCGGTCTGTCGGGAGCGAATCGCCGAGGCCAGCGGATTCAAGGCGTCGTACAGCGCCTTGTCGAGCTCTGTCTGCTCTTCCGGGGTGATCTCAAAGGCCATCATGCGACAACTATAGTTCCCAAAGCGATGAATGGAAACCAAAGTTTACGCACTGTCTCGCTGGTGGCCCGGCCGCATCGGCGAGATGGGCCCTCCAGTGCTGAGCCAGGCGTCGTTCGCCCTGCGACGACTTGGCGGAGGCGTTCGTCGGCGGCGGGCTTGTTCCGCCAGATGATGCAGCGGCGGATCTTGCTGCCCTGTTCCTGGTGGTGGACCAGGTCAGCACCACTGAGTGCGAACGTTGCTTGATGCGGCACTAGCATCGGCCGCATGCCTTTACGTCGGAGCCATGACAACGGAAGCGGCCATGACCTCGCGGGCTCGCCTCCCGGGCGGGATCCGCGAGCCGACGCGTATCCGATGCCGTCCGTCCCCTGCGGGTGGTACGCCGTGCTCCGCAGTCGCGAGCTGCGGCCCGGGCGGGTCGTCAGCCTGCACTACTTCGGGCGGGCGCTCATCGCCTTCCGCGGGGCCGACGGGCGGGCGGCCGTGCGGGACGCGCACTGTCCGCACTACGGCGCGCATCTCGGCGTCGGCGGGAGGGTCGTGGACGGGACGGTGGAGTGTCCGTTCCACGGGTGGCGGTTCGGGGCCGATGGGCGCTGCGTGCACGCTCCCTTCGCGGTCCGGACCCCCAAGGTGGCCCTCGGCGGCTTCCCGGTCCGCGAGCACAGCGGACTCGTCTTCGTGTACGCCGGCCCCGCCGAGCCCTCCGCCGAGCCCACCTGGGAGGTCCCCGACATTCCGGAGACCACGTCCAGGGAGTTCGCCGCCCCCGTCGACGACACCTGCCGGGCCCGCATCCACATCCAGGAGATGCGGGAGAACATCGTCGACGAGTCCCACTTCCACCACATCCACGGCCAGAGCGAGCCCCCCGTCCAGGACTGGAAGGTCGACGGTCCGTTCGCCGAGGTCCGCGGACGCATCCGGCGGCGCGTGCTCGGATGGGACATCGACAACACCTTCGACGCGTTCATGTACGGCCCGGGCGTCATGGTGGTCCGCACCCACGGCCCGGCGCTCTCGGTGACCGCCGTCGCCCTCTCCACCCCCGTCGACGACCGGACCAGCGAGTTGCGGATGCTGTACTACCTCCGCAAACCGGCACGGGCCCCCTTCCTCACCCCCGCGCTCAAGCTCGTCTTCCGCGCGGAGGCTTTGGGCGAGGTGCGCGAGGAGGTCAGGATCTGGGACCACAAGATCCACCAGCCGCGGCCCGTCCTGCTCCCGCACGAGAAGGGAATCAGGGAACTCCGGCGCTGGTACGCGCAGTTCTATCCCGCCGAGTGACGAGGGACGAGGAAGGGCCCGGGTCGACTGCCGACCCGGGCCCGCTCACGTGCGTCCTCTGTCCCTTACAACGTCACCTGCTTGCCCCCCAACGTCACCACGAGCTTGCCGTTCGAGGCGAACGACCAGCCCAGGGCGCCCGAGTACGAGGCGCAGCGGGAGCCGTTGGCACCGGTCCAGAACTGGTTGGTGCTGTCGGCGTCGCCGATGGTCTTGTCGTTGGAGCCGCTCACGCCGAACCGGCATGAGGTGTTGCTGCGGAACACCGAAGTCCCGGCGTCCCAGGAGTAGTTGCGCTGGGCGTTGTCGATGCTCAGGTTGTTCGAGACGGCCATGGAGCCCGGGTTGCTGTTGTACGTGAACCCGTGCTTGCCGTTGTGGAAGGCGATGCTGCGTCGCACGACGTGGTTGACGGCGATGTCGTCGCCGCCGAGCTTGTAGCCGTTGCGGTCGCCGTTGGAGTTCACGGTGCCGTCGCTGAGCGTGCCGTTGTTGTAGGAGAGGGAGTCCTCGATGGTCACCGGGCCGATCGCGCCGGTGTCCGTCTTGGTGTAGAGGTCCCAGCCGTCGTCGATGTTGTTGTGGGAGACGGCGTAGCGGAAGACGTTCCCGGTGCCGGTGGTGAGCTTCGCGGCGAAGCCGTCGGCGTCCTCGCCGTCGGAGTCGGCGTTGTCGTGCGACTCGGCGGAGAGGACGAGGTTGTCGGACGGCCACTGGGCGGCGGGCGTGCTGGAGGCGATCCGGCCGAGTTGCAGCCCGGTGTCGCGGTTGAAGCGGGTGATCGTGCGCTCGACGACGTTGTGGCTGCCGCCGACGTAGATCCCGTTGTCGCCGGCGCGTTCGACGACGAGGCCGTAGACATGCCAGTACGAGCCGAAGAGCTGGAGCCCGCGGTTGGACGAACTCTCGGTCTGCGCCGAGAAGTTGAGCACCGGCGTCTCGCCCGGGTAGGCGGACAGCGTCGTCAGGGCGCTCGCCGTGCCGCTGCTGGTCGCCGGGATGGTGACCGTCGACGCGTAGGCGTACGTCCCGCCGCGCAGGTAGATCGTCCCGCCCGCGCCGACGCGGCTGATCGCCGAGGTGAGGGTGGTCGGCGCGGACTGGGTGCCGGCCGCGCCGTCGGTGCCGCTCGGCGAGACGTAGAGCGCGCCGCCGGCCGGGGGCGTGGTGCTGTCGGCCGTCGTCGCCTCGGCGTAGTCGACGTTGGGCAGGCCGTCCGCGGTGGTGGGGTTGAGGCGGACGGTGTTGCTGCCCGCGTTGAGGGACACGGTCAGCGTCTTGGTGACCCAGGTCGACCAGGCGCCGGTGACCTCGAAGGACGGCGTCTGCACCGTCGTCCCGTTGACGACGAGCGAGGCGGGGCGTGCGGCGGTGGCGCCGTTGGCGAAGCGGACGTTCAGCGTCGCCGTGCCGGCGGTGGCCGCGTTCACGGTGAACTGGGCGTATCCGCCGGTCGAGTTGGCGCCGTTGCAGAATCCGCTGCCGGAGTAGCCGGTCCAGTCGGAGTCGATGGTGCCGGTGCAGACCGCCGGGGAGGCCTCGGCCTCGTAGCGGGTGGTGGTGGCCGCCTGCGCGGGCGCGGTGCCGGCGAGCGCGACGAGCGTGCCTGCCACCAGGCTGACGCAGGCCATGACGGATCTCAGCTGCATGGGTTCATCTCCAGGAACGGGACGCGTGCGGGTCGGCCGAACTGGAAAGCGCTTTCTCCCGGAAGTTAGGGGGGTGGCCTGAGCACGTCAAGAGCCGCGTATTTGTTTTCTGTTCACATAGGTGGACGCGGAAGGGCGTGCGAGACGACGCCGACGACCGCGGACGCGCGCGTCCCCCGCTGCGCGCACCGACGCTTCCGCCATCCCCTCAAGGGATCCGTGCAGGAGCATCACACAGGCTGCACACAGTCCTTCGAACGACTCGTTAGCGTGTGCGGCCATCGGATCCCTGCGTACGGACGGATCCCCGCGTAGGAAGAACACAGATGGACTACTGCTCCACGTGTCGTCGGCATCTCAACGGCGCCCTGGTGTGCCCGGGATGCGGCGCCTACGCTCCGGACATCGCACCGCAGATCATCGCCGCACCCTCCCCTGCGCCTGCCCCACTGGCCGCACCCCGCTCACCCGACTCATCCGCCTCATCCGGCCTGGAGAGCGTGACGCCGCCCGTGCCGCTGCCCGCGCCGCAGGGACGGGCAGCGCGACGGCGGCAGTTGGCCCGCTGGAAGAAGAACCAGCGCCGGGCCGTGGTCGCGACGGCCGTCGCACTCGTCGGAGGCGGGCTGACCGTCGCCGCGCTGGACCGAGGGTCCGGCGACCAGACCCAGGCGGCCGCGGCTCCGGAGCTCCCGACCACGTCGAACGACGAGCAGCCGACGTCGGACCACACCCGCCCGACGGTGACCCGCTCCGACGCCCACCGGTCGACACCGTCCTCCACCACCCCGTCGCAGCCCCAGTCCCGGGCAGACACCCACCCGGACTCGCTGGCCTCCACCCCCACGCCCCCCGCGACGCCCCCGAGGGCGGCATCGGTCCCCCACCAGCGAACCGGAACCTCCTCCTACGGCGGCACGGTCACCACTACGACCACCTCCACCGACACGACGGGCGCCACGAACACGACCGGCACGACGGGCACGACGGGCACGACCGCGCAGCAGTCGCCCCCGCCCGCCGCGACGGACGGCACGGCGTCGTCGACGTCGACGTCGACGTCGACGGGATCGACGTCCACGGGATCGACGAACCCCGCACCCGCCGCGACCTCACCGTCGAACATCTGCGTGCTCGGCCTGATCTGCCTCTGATCCGGCATTCCCGAGGGGCGGGCTGCTCTGCCCCTACGTGTCCGGGACGGACATCGGCGCAACAGGCTCTGTTCAACGGAACTTATCGGGACGGCTGTTAGTTTCTACGTTGCTGTAGACGACCCGAACCGACCTCTGGAGTTCTCATGGCCCTGTGGGACCGCGTCAAGGAGTCCGCGTCGACGATGCAGACCCAGCTCATGGCGAAGAAGAACGACCTCAAGAGCGGCGCCTTCCGCGACGCGAGCATGGCGATGTGCGCCCTGGTCGCCGCCGCCGACGGCACCATCGACCCCGCCGAGCGCCAGCGGGTGGCTCAACTCATCGCCACCAACGAGGTGTTGCAGAACTTCGACGCCATGGACCTGCAGCGGCGCTTCGACGAGAACCTCAACAAGCTGACGACCGACTTCGCCTTCGGCAAGGTCAGCGTGCTGCAGGAGATCGCCAAGGCGAAGAAGAAGCCGGCCGAGGCCCGTGCCGTCATCCAGATCGGCATCGTCATCGGCGGCGCCGACGGCGACTTCGACAAGACCGAGCAGGCCATCGTGCGGGAGGCGTGCTTCACGCTCGAACTCCCGCCGCACGAGTTCGACCTCTGACCGTTGAGCGACCGGGGTGGCGGTGCGTGAGGGCTAGGGCCTGTCCCGTAATCCCTGGCGGGACAGCGCTCAGGCCGTTCTCGCGCACCGCGATCGCCCTCAGCCGACGACGTCCGTCAGGCCCGCCGCTCGGCCGTCCTCGTCCCAGCGGACCTCCAGGACGCGGGTCACGGCGTCGCGGTTGACCGGGCCGAACACATGCGGGAACAGGGTGCTCTCGGCGACCCCGGGCGGCGGAGCCGGGGCGGCCGCCTCCCACTCGCACGTCGCGGTCAGCCGCTCCTCGTCCAGGACCAGCGCCAGCAGCGGCCGAGGGCTGTCGCGGTAGAACGCGTTGACGACGCTGAGCGTGGTCTCCTCGTCGGGCGAGCAGTGCACGAACCCCTCCTCGGCGAGGGAGGCGGGCGCGTAGGGCCGGTCGGCGCCGGCGTTCCACTCGTCGAGCGGTACGACGTGATAGATCATGATCCCTCCGGGGAAGTGGCGGAGTGCTTCGCGGGCCTTTGGCTCCGACCTGTGCTACCGTGATAAAAGTGGCAGTTTCGGTTACCAGAGGCTTGTGAGTGCTCTTCGACCTTCCGTCGACGGGCACTCTTTTTGTTTCCGGGGCTTATCTCTGATCCTGCGACGCCGGTTCCGCAAGGTGCGGACACCGGGCACTGCCCCAAGGGAGATTCAATATGGCATCTGGCACCGTGAAGTGGTTCAACGCGGAAAAGGGCTTCGGCTTCATCGAGCAGGAGGGTGGCGGCCCCGACGTCTTCGCCCACTACTCGAACATCGCCACCCAGGGCTTCCGCGAGCTTCAGGAAGGCCAGAAGGTTACCTTCGACGTCACGCAGGGCCAGAAGGGCCCGCAGGCCGAGAACATCGTTCCCGCCTGACGCTGACGCGACCTACGCGTATCACGTGGCCGGGGCTCGCACTCTTGTAGTGCGAGCCCCGGCTCATGGCGTTCTACTGCGCATGTGAGTTCTGCCGCGCATTTGTTTGTATTTTTTCGGCTCATTCTTGTGAATCCTCATGTCGGGAGGAATTCCTCGATACGTGCCGCATCGAGGAAGGTTCCGAATGAACCGCAACAGCTCCGTCCGCTCCCGCCGGGGCGGCGCCGCTCCCTCCCGTTCGGCCAAGCCCGCCGGCCGCAACGGACGTACGAGTCGTCCCGCCGCGTCCGGCGGTGAGTTCGCGGTACCCGTCACCCTCACCCCGGGCCTGCCGCCGGTCGAGGCGTTCACGGAACTCGACATGCCCGAGCGGCTGTTGACCGCCCTCGGCGCCGAAGGCGTCACCACGCCGTTCCCGATCCAGGCGGCGACGCTGCCGAACTCGCTGGCCGGCCGGGACGTCCTGGGCCGCGGCCGGACGGGTTCCGGCAAGACCCTCGCGTTCGGCCTCGCCATGCTGGCCCGGATCGACGGGCAGCGGGCCGAGCCCCGGCAGCCGCTGGCCCTGGTCCTCGTCCCCACCCGGGAACTGGCCCAGCAGGTCACCGACGCCCTCACCCCCTACGCCCGTGCGCTGCGGCTGCGGCTCGCCACGGTGGTCGGCGGTCTGTCGATCGGCCGGCAGGCGAGCGCGCTGCGCGGCGGCGCCGAGGTGGTCGTGGCCACCCCCGGCCGGCTCAAGGACCTCATCGACCGGGACGACTGCCGGCTGGACCGCGTCGCCATCACCGTCCTCGACGAGGCCGACCAGATGGCCGACATGGGCTTCATGCCGCAGGTGACGCAACTGCTCGACCAGGTGCGCACCGACGGCCAGCGGATGCTGTTCTCGGCGACGTTGGACCGCAACGTCGACCGGCTGGTGCGCAACTACCTGCACGACCCGGTCGTCCACTCCGTCGACCCGTCCGCGGGCGCGGTGACGACGATGGAGCACCATGTGCTGCACGTCGAGGACGAGGACAAGCACGCCACGACGACGGAGATCGCCGCCCGCGACGGACGCGTGATCATGTTCCTGGACACCAAGCACGCGGCGGACCGGCTGGCCAAGAAGCTGCTGGCGGTCGGGGTGCGCGCGGCGTCGCTGCACGGCGGCAAGTCGCAGAACCAGCGCACGCGCACGCTGGCCCAGTTCAAGGACGGCCACGTCACGGTGCTGGTGGCGACCAACGTCGCGGCCCGCGGCATCCACGTCGACAACCTCGACCTCGTCGTCAACGTCGACCCGCCCGGCGACCACAAGGACTACCTGCACCGCGGCGGCCGTACCGCACGCGCCGGGGAGTCCGGCACCGTCGTCACGCTGGTCCTGCCCCACCAGCGGCGGGAGGTGACGCGGCTGATGGCCGACGCCGGCATCACCCCGCAGACCACCCGGGTCCGCTCCGGCGAGGCCGAGCTGAGCCGTATCACCGGCGCGCAGGCGCCCTCGGGCGTGCCCGTCGTCCTCACCCCGCCGCCCACCGCGGAGAAGCGCCCCGAGCGCACGGCTTCCTCCTCGCGCGCCCGACGCGGCCGTCCCGCGGCCCAGGGCGGGCGCACCGCCGGCCAGGGCGGCCGACCCGCGTCCCAGGGCGGGCGCCCCGCCTCCCAGGGCCGTCGTCGCGCCCCCGCCAAGGGCAACGGGAACGGCGGGAACAGCGCCGGTAACGGGACCGGAAACGGAAACCGTCCCAGCGCGAACGGCCGCTGAGGGCCGCTGCCGCTGAGCGGCGCGCGCCCCGGCGGCCCGCGCCGGGGCGGCTCACCCGCTGGTGTCCTCCGCCGGCGTGTGGGCCACCAGCGCGTTGGCGTGGCCGTGCCCCAGACCGTGCTCGGTCTTCAGCCAGGAGACGAGCTCCATGTGCCGGGTCAGCGGTGAGGCGCGGATCAGCGCCTTCCACTCGGCGATCGGACGGCCGTACTTCTTCTCGATCGACGGGAAGTAACTGGCGGGGCCTTTCACGGGTGTCGTCATGTCCGTAGGACCGGCCGTGCGGGGAGAAGTGATCGGCTGCCGGAGGTGACCTGCGTCACTTCCTCAGACGTCGTGCGGCGTCGTCCGGGGCGTCGTCGGCGAGCCATGCCCGGCAGGCGCCGGCCACCGCCACGGCGAGACCCGCGTACATCAGCCACCGCCCCCACGTCGAGGCCGCCAGCTCCGGGGGGCCGCCGTACGACGCCGCACCGGCCCACACACAGGTCACCCGGGGCGGGAACACGTCCACGCTGACGTGGTCGAGGCGGTAGTCGCGCATCATGTCCATGTAGACGCCGTCGCCGGTCGGGGAGGCGCAGACGTCCATGGGGTGGAGGAACGCCAGGCCGTAGACGGTCGCCGCGCCATACCCGGCCGCCGCCACGAGCGAGCCGAGCACCGTCCACTGCCGGCCCGGCGACCACCCTCGGGCCCGCCCCCACGCACGGAGGACGACGACGAGCGGCGCGAGCACGATCGTCACGGCCACCGGACCGAAGAACGCGAACAGATCCACTACTCCACCGCCTCCGCCACCCCGCCGCCGCCCGTCATCCGCCGCTCGCCGCGTACACGGCGTACACGGTGTACGGCAGCAGGATCGCGGGGAGGGTCAGCAGCCGTGGGCGGAGCGAGCGGCCCGTCTTCAGGGGCCGGAGTCCGTCGAAGAGGACGAGCAGCAGCCCGACGAACGCGGCGAAGACGACGAGGGCGGTCAGCACGAACCCGCTGTTCTCGATCTGGTCGTACGTGCAGTCGTCCAGGTCGCGACGGCCGAGGTCGCCGTAGCCGCAGTGCCCGTGGTCGAGGTACCAGCGCGCGCACAGCACGACGACGGCCGTCGGGAGGCCGATCAGCAGGTGCACCAGGAACGGCAGCAGACAGCTCCGCAGTGCGGAGCGGGCGGAGCGGGCGGAGCGGGCGGAGCGGGCGGAGCGCATCCGATCACCCCACCAGGCGCCGGACCCCCCGGCTATGGCGGAAGCCACTCCTCCGGTCACAGGGCTGTCACAGGGCTTCGCATGGCTTCACATGGCTCAGCGGGCCGGGAAGAGCGCCCGCACCACCCATCCGTGATCGTCCGCCACCGGGCCGGTGTGCAGCTCGCCGCCCAGGGCCGTGACCCGTTCGCGCAGGCCGACGAGGCCGAAGCCGCCGCCGTGGGCCTCAACGGGGAGTTGGGAGCCGCCCCGGCCGTCGTCGCAGACGGTCACCTCCAGGCGTCCTCCGTCGGGGCGCAGGCGGAGCCGGACGGTGACCGTGGCAGCGTCGGCCGCGTGGCGGCGGACGTTGGTCAGGGCCTCCTGGACGACGCGGAAGGCGGCGGCCTGCACCTCGTGGGGGAGGTCGTCGGGGAGGGCGGGGTCGCGGTGGAGGCTGACCTGCTGGCCCGGCCCGGCGAAGCCCTCGACGAGGTCGGCGACGGCGGCGAGGTCGCCGACGGGCCGCCGGTCGGCCTCCGCGGTGTCCCGCAGGACGCCGACCGTGCGCCGCATGGAGGCGAGGGCCTCGGTGGCGGCGCGTTCGATGCCCGCGAGGACGGGGTCGAGGTCGTGGTCGCCGTGCGGCGCGACGGCCGACGGGAAGGCCGACGGGAAGGCCGACGGGAAGGGGGACGGGACGACCGGCCGGGCGGCCGCCATCATGCGGGCCATCTGCGTCTGCACGAGGATCCCGGTGACGTGGTGGGCGACGAAGTCGTGCAGGTCGGCGGCGATGGCGAGGCGCTCCTCGCGGCGGGTCTCGTCGACGGCGACGGTACGGCGGTAGTCCAGCGACCGCAGATACGCGGCCAGCCCGACGACGAGCAGCACGAGCACCAGCCCGACGACGAGGAAGGCGAGCCCCGACCCGTCCCCCGCCCACGGCGGCCGGACGTACCGGGCCGGGGTCGCGAGCAGGGCGCCCGCGTCCAGCATCGAGCAGGCGAGGACCCATCGGGGCGGACAGTGCCGTACCGCGACGAACAGCAGGCAGAGCAGGACGACGAGCTCGGCCGGGCCGAAGGCCACGTAGCGGTCGAGGACGACCGCGGAGGCCGTGTACAGGACGGACATCAGGGCGGGGACCGCGGTGCGCAGCTGAGGGGTGAGCCATGCGGGGCGCCGCGCGGCCGGCCACAGCACGGCGGTGAGGCCGACCGCGAGGACGGCCACGACCCACCACAGGCCGTAGCCCTCGGCGTGCGCGACCAACAGATCGAGAGCGGACGCCGCGAGCAGCGCGCCGACGGCGGCGCCTCGTGCGACACCCCGTAGCCAGGCGGATCTCATGCGGCTCACGGTAGGCGCAGGCGGGGGCGACGGTATCGGCCGAATGGTCGAGGCGGCCCGGTCGGGGCCGCTGGTACGTTCGCGGCATGCCGGACAGCAAGTTCCTCGTCGGGCTCGTGGGCGGGGCGGCCGCCGTACTCGTCCTGGGCGGTCTGGCCACGCAGCTCATCGCCCGCGAGGAGTCGACGACCACGCTCGACGCGTACGACACCGTCCTGGTCGACGGTCACCGGGCCCTCGCCCCGAACATCGTGGCCGGCCGCGTCCAGGGCCTCTACCACCCGCTCCCGTGGGTCGGCACGGACGTCGACGTCACCTGCCCGACCGGCCTGAAGGCCGTCCCGGACGCCCGGCTCACCTGCACGGGCAAGCGGAACGACGGGACGACGGTCGACATCCCGGTGCGGGTGGTGCGGGTGTCCGGGGCGCGGCTGACGTGGCGGTTCGACCGGTAGCCGCCCTGCCCGTCACGCCTTGGGCGGGACGAACAGGAACTCCGGGCCGTAGGTGTGCTTCTCGTCGTGGGGAAGCTTCTTGCCCATCAGTTCGATCGCCGGGCCCCCGAGCGCCTGCATGTGGGTCCAGATCGCCTCGTTCATGTGCGGCTCGGCGGCCGCCTGCGTGTCCTGCTCCCAGGCCTTCTCCAGCGAGCGCAGCATGTCGCTGAACGACTGGTTGAACATGGCCAGCGCGGCCTTCACCGCCGGGTCCGTGGGAACGGTGTTCTTGTCCTTCGCCCAGCCGCCCTTCGGCACCTTGCCCATGGGCAGGGCCTTGGGCAGCGGGATGACGGCGCCCTTGAAGTCCCACATCGGCGGGTCGTCCTGGACCTTGATCAGCTTCTGGCCCTTGTAGAGCTCCCGGAACACGTAGTAGTGGGACAGTTCGCCCTCGTACCCGGGGAAGTCGTTGTCCGGGGTCTGGCCGGTGCCCTCGCCCTGCTCCTTGATGATCCTGATCGCCAGCTGGGCGTCCGCGAGCGTCCTGATCGCGAAGAGACTGTTGCCCTTCCCGTGCCAGCCCAGGTCCCAGGTGATCTGGCGCGTCCCCTTGATCGCGTCCGCGTTCTTCTCGAAGGCCTCCTCGATCGCCGAGTAGAAGCTGCCGATCGACGGGAACGTCTCGGCGGCCTCCGCGAACTGTGCGAGCGGCTTCTCGGGGGCCTCGATGTGCGAGTACATCCTGACGGAGTCCGTCGTCAGGCCGCCGAGGTAGACCTGCAGGTTCACGTCGATCGCGGGCTTGATCCCGCCGGGCAGCGGACAGGGATACGGCGCCACCACGCCCGCGTGGGCGATGCTCGGGCTTCCGCCGATCGTGGTGAGCAGGTTGCAGACGTGCCCGAGGTGCGACATCTCGTCGAAGATGATCTCCTTGATGGCCGCGGCCGCGGCGACCCCCGTCTCCGACGTGTCGTCCAGCGACCACCAGCCGCACAAGTACGGTGGCAGGGTGGCCAGTTCGAGCATGATCGCCTGTTGCAGCGAGCTCTTCAGCCAGGGCAGGGAACGGTCCTTCGCGGGCGTCTCCAGCAAGTGGACGATCGCGTCGCTGCTGTAGTCGAGCTCCATGGTGGTCACGGCGTGCCCCTTTCGGCGGGCGGATGGCGAGGGCTGGAGCCCCACCATCGAGCGAGGAGCCGCACCGGCAGGTGACATCCGCGTATGCGCCCCCGTGGTTCACCCACCCGCCCTACTGGGTCGGCATGCGGGCATGGCCCGCAGCCATGGGACGCCTCACTGCGGGCCCCCGCCGAAGCCGATCTCGTTGCCGTCCGGGTCGTGGTAGGTGATCTTGCGGACGCCGTTGGCGTAGGTCTCACGGCGGGTGGGGGTCAGGCCGCGGGCCGTGATGGCCGCGACGCGGACGTCGAGGTCGTCGACGAAGAGGGTGTGCAGGGCGTGGCCGGCGTGGTGGCCGGTGCGTTCCTCGATGTAGACGTACCGGTGCTCCGCCAGCTCCCAGACGGCTTCCTTGTCGTTGGGGAAGAACATCGGAGGGTCGCCGAACAGCCGCTCGTACCAGGCGAGGGCCGCTGGGTAGTCGTTGACGGGGATGCCCGCGAAGAGGTCGACTGTCATGCCTCCTCATCGTAGGTCCGAGGGTTCGCTACCAGGTGTGGCCCAGCGGGCACATGTGCGGGGGCTCGTGGATGAACTGTCTGGTGCAGGTCTTGCCGCAGCCCTGGGTGGGGCACGCACCGCCGCAGTACTTGCGCTGGGGCGTCGCACCGGGGCCCGCCTGCTCCCAGACGTCCCCGTAGGCGCACTGGTGATCGCCGGAGTGTCCCAGGGCGTAGACGCAAGGGGACGACGTCTGGCGGTCTTCGCCGCAGGCGGGGCAGGGTCCCGCGGCACAGGACTGTTGCTCCGGAGCGCCGCCCGGGGGGAGCCCGCCGTCGTCCGGTCCGAAGTCCGTGGGCACGTCGTCACCTCCAACTGGCCGGGACATCGTCAGGATCACGCCCACCGGAAGGGGGTGCAACTCGGCGATCCGCCGACCGGGACGTGCATCCGTTCGTCAGCCGTTTCGTCAGTCCCTTCGTCAGTCCGTTCGTCAGTCCTTCAGCGTGCCCCGCAGTTCTCCCCTCCTTCGGATTCCCAGTTTCTTGTACGTGCTCGTCAGATGGGTCTCGACCGTGCGGCGGGCCACGTGCAGGAGTGCGGCTATCTCTGTGTTCGTGCGGCCCTCCGCCGCGAGCTCCGCGATGCGGCGCTCGCTGCCGGTGAGCGCCGCGGAGCCGGTGTGCGCGGGGGTGGTGCGGCGCGCGCCCGCAGTGCGCAGTGCTTCGTCGGCGTACTGCAACAGCCTTGTGCTACCCAGGCGTTCGGCTCGCTCGGCGCCCTCGCGAAGGTGGTCGCGGCCCCGTATGCGTTCGCCGGCGGCCATCAGCTGGTGCCCCTGGGCGAGGAGGGAGGCGACCAGTTCCGCTTCGGCCGGTGAGTCGCGCAGCACCGCCACCGCCTCCTCGCCCAGTTCCAGGCCCCGCCGGCCACGGGTCGCGCGGCTCAGGACGCGCAACGCCCGTCCCACCGTGCGCGGGGTGTCCCACACCCGGGCCAGCCGGAGTTCCTCCGTGGCCAGGGCCAACGCCTCCTGGGGGTTGCCGAGCGCCAGCCGGCACTCCGCGGCCGCAGTCCGCCACGGCGTGACGACCGGGCTGAGGACGGTGCGGGCGGACTGCCGGCGGCCGCACTCCAGGAAGTCGTGGAGGGCGCCCGCGACATCCCCTTCGGTGAACCGCAGCACGCCCCGCGCGTACAGGAAGCGGTTCAGCTCCCAGGAGTCGGGGGTGGCGCGCAGGTCGAAGGCGTCCGCGAGACGGCGGGCGTCCTGCGTACGACCCGTCTCCACCAGGGCCAGCAGGGTGTGCGCGTCGGCGTTGGCGGGACCGCCGCCGGTGTGCCGGCGGACGGGAACCGCGGGATGCGCGGCGAGCAGCACGGCGTACGTGCCCCGCGCCGCCGCTATGTCCCATCGGGTGTCCAGCAGGGCCTGTTCCATCGGATGCAGCAGGGACGGGTGTTGGCCGGCCAGACCGCGTTCCACCAGGCGTTCCGCCTCGTCGAGCTCGTCGGCCCACTGGGCCACCGCCGCGGCCGTGCCCAGCAGGAACGGCTCGGCGAGGGGGTCGGCGGGCTCCGTCATGAGCGTGCGCAGGCGTCGCATCGCCTCCCGCGCCGCGATCTCCCCGGCCGTCGCCGCGTACCGCACGAGGAGGGCCCGCCCGGAGGCCCCGACGAGCTCCGGGGAGCGTTCGGCGGTGTCGGTCAGCCAGCGGTAGGCCTCCCCGCGGACCGTCTGGTCCTGGTCAGACAGCAGCGTGGACGCCGTCTGGAGGGTCCGGGCCAGGTCTGCGTGGCCCGCCGCCAGCCGGGACTCCAGGCGCCGCAACGCCTCCACCGCCGTACGGACCTCCCCGCGGCCCGCGAGCGCGGTGCCCAGGGCGATCGCCGTACGGACCTGGTCGCGGGGGTCGGCGGGCAGGTCCAGCGCCTCGGCCAGCCGCGGGATGCCCGCCGGGGCGTCGGCGGAGACGTACTCCAGCGAGCCGAGTTCGGTGAGCAGGCGCTGACGGAGGCCGTCGGGGAGGGGTTCGCGCAGGGCTCGGCGCAGATAGCGGACGGCGTCGTCGGGGCGGCCCTCGCGCGCGGCGACCGTACCGGCCTCGCGCAGCACGCGCAGCGCCCACGGCAGCCCGGCCGGTGCGCTGCCCAGCAACTGCCGGGCCACGGCGTCGACATGGTCGCCCCGGCGCAGCATCGCCTGGGCGACCGCCCGGTGCGCGTCCTGACGACGGGCGGCGGACCAGCCGCCGAGGACGGCGTCCCGCAGAAGAGGGTGCGCGTAGCGGGGGCGGCCGGCCGGGTCCGGGCGCAGCACTCCGAGCCGCGTCATCGCCGTCAGCCAACCGGAGACCAGGGCGTGGTCGGCGCCGGAGGCGTCGGCGAGGAGGGAGGAGAAAGCGGCCAGGGACTCCGGCTCCCCCGTCTGCTCCGTCTCCCCCGTCTCCCCCGGCTGCCCCGTTTCCGCCTGTTCCAGTGCTGCCAGGGTGCGGGCCGTCTCCGCCGTCGTCGGGCCCGCGTTGTCCAGCCACCAGGAGACGGCCGCCGGGTACGCGCCCGGGTACAGCGCGGCGCAGGTCAGCGGGACGGCCGTCGGGGGCGGGGCGCCGTCGAGGTCGTCGAGGAGGGCGTGCAGGAGCAGCGGACTGCCGGCGCCGGCGCGCACGCAGTCCGCGGTCCACCGGTCGGAGGCGGTCGGGAAGGCGGCGCGGACCAGGTCGGCCGAGGCGTCGTCGGTGAGGGGGGCGAGGGTGTGGGTGCGGACGAGCGACGGGGACAGGGCGTGGGTGAGACCGGCGGGCCGTGGGTCGATGTCGTACTGGCTGCGCTCGGTGACCACCAGCAGTACCGGTAATCGGTCGATCCGGCGCGCCGCCTCCACGAACCAGCGGCGCGAGGCCTCGTCGGCGAGGTGGACGTCGTCGACGGCCACCATGAGCGGCGCCTCGTCGGCGTACGAACGCAGCAGCCGCCAGAGCCGGGCCGCGCTGGCCCGGTCTTCGATGCCGGGTGCGACGTCCGCGAACTCCGGTACGGGGCCCAGGAGATGGAGGACGGAGGAGAACGGCAGCGCGGTGTCCTCGGGGGAGCAGCGGGCGCGCAGGACGCGCAGGCCGAGGTGGGTCGCGTGGGTGGCGGCGGCCTCCAGGAGGGCGGAGCGGCCGGTGCCGGTGGCCCCGCGCAGCAGGACGAGACGGCCGCTGCCGGCGCGGGCGTTCTTCGCCTCCGCCGCGAGCAGTGCGTGCGCGTCGTCGCGTTCCCGCAAGGGTCCGGTCATCGGTGCCTCCTGCTGTCGGGTGCGTCGTCGGAAACGTGCTGGGCAAAGTGATCGGAAACGTCGGGTGTGTACGTGTAGAGGTCGTGTGGTGGGGTACGGGTCCACGCGATCGTTGTGGCGAGGCTCACGACGGATCGGACGGCGACAAAGACAACCCGTCTGACCTGCGGTGATGCTGCCGAACCGTGGTCGTGGACGGCTTGCTCTCGTGGTCCGCCTCGTGGTGCTCCACGATTGCGCGCGCCGCGGGAGGCGCAGAAGTCTGGGCCCGACCCACCCGTCACCGGTCCCCGCCGGACGACGGGCCCGTGAACTTGGGGGATACGGTTGCTCAGCTCACCCCGGACACCAGAGACCGGTGCCGCCGGCGCTGCCCGGCGACGGGTCCCCGTGGCCGTCCAGGCGCCGGACCCCCTCTCCCGCGAGGGAGCCGTCAGCCAGTTGCGCGCCCGCCCCGAGGTCGAGGTCCGCGAGGAGCTCCCGGCCGTCGCCGGCACGGTGGTGCTGCTGATCGAGGACACCCTCGACGAGGCGGCGCTGGCCCGGCTGCGGCGGATCGTGCGCAGTGAGGGGGCGCGCGCGGTGCTCGTCGTGGGCACGATCCGCGAGACCGAGCTGCTGGACGTCATCGAGTGCGGGGTCGGGGCCATCGTCTGGCGCCGTGAGGCCACCGCGCACCGGCTGGTGCAGGCGGTGCTGGCCGCCCACCGGGGCGACGGCGACCTGCCCGCCGACCTGCTCGGAAGGCTCATCAGCCAGGTGGGCACGATGCACCGCGGTGCGGCGGGCCGGCCCGGCGCCCCCTCCCTGGGGCTCGCGCCGCGGGAGGTGGACGTCCTGCGGCTGGTCGCCGAGGGCCTGGACACCGGAGAGATCGCCAGCAAGCTGTCCTACTCCGAACGAACCGTCAAGAACGTCATGCACGGACTCACGACGCGGCTGCATCTGCGCAACCGGGCGCACGCGGTGGCATATGCCCTCCGGGAAGGCTACATCTGACCGAACGGGCAATCGAAGGCGGACACGCGGGCAGCGTGCCGTGCCCGGTCACCGGCCCCGCAGCGCCTGCGGAAACCGGCCCGGAAAGGGCACGATGGGCAAGGGGCTGCCGCTGGGCTACCGCTGTGCGCCGCCGCCCATGCGCTGCTGCTGTACGGCAATTGAGGAGCACGACGGTGATCCACGAGGTGGACGAAGTCCTCAAAGGCCTGCTCGAAGGCGGTGCGCTCGCGGGCTCCGGCATCGACGTCTCCTTCGAGGCGCCGACCCGCGACTGGGCCGCCCGGCGCAACGCCCCCGTGATCAACACCTACTTGTACGACATCCGCGAGGACGTGTCCCGGCGACAGCGCGGTCAGATGGCGGTGCGCGACGAGCGGGACATCGTCGTGAAACGCCGTCAGCCGCCCCGCTGGTTCCGGCTGTCGTATCTGATCACCGCGTGGACGCGGACCCCGCTGGACGAACACCGGTTGTTGTCGGCCGTGTTGGCCACCCTGCTCCCGCGCGAGCTGCTCACCGCCGATGAACTGCCCGGCTCGCTGGGCGCGTTGGGGCTGGCGGTACCGGTGACGGTGGCCAGCGTCCAGAGCGAGTCCCGTTCCCTCGCCGAGATCTGGTCCGCGCTGGGCGGCGAGCTCAAGCCGTCCCTGGACCTGGTCGTGACGGCGCCCTTCCCCGCGTTCCCCGAGTACGACGCCGGGCCGCCGGTCACGGAGGGCGCGGCGGTCCGCCTGCGCGGCATGGACGGCGACCCTCCGGAGTCCGGCGAACGCGCCCACCGCCCCCACCAGGTGGCAGCGGCCCGCGCCGCCCGCGAGGCCGCGACCCGCCGCCCGGGCCAGCGGTGAACGGCGCATACGCCGGCGAACAGCACGAGGTGGTCGCCGCCCCGCTCCCGGAGGGGGAGAACGGGGCCTTGCTGTCCCGTCTCCTCGTGGTGCGGGAGCGGGTCGCTGTGCTGGTCGACCGACGTGCGGCCGGCGATCCCACCGCCGCCGATCCGCTCCGCGGGCTGTACCTCTCCGAGGAGGCCGTGCGTCAGCTGCTCGCCGGCGGGACGGCCGTCCCCGGCGACGACCTCACCGCCGCCGGGCATCCCGAGGCGACACCCACCGCCCACGACCCCCTCACCGCCCTCGCCGCCCGGCTCCGTCTCAGCGAGCTCGACGCCGGGATCCTCCTCATCGCGCTCGCGCCCGATCTGGACCGTGCCTTCGAGCCGCTCTACGGCTACCTCAACGACGACGTGAGCAGACGGCGCGCCACGGTCGGCCTCGCCCTCGAACTGTGCGGGACGCCCGTGCACCGGGCCGCCGCCCGCGCCCGCCTCCACTCCTCGGCGCCCCTGCGCGCGTACGGCCTGCTGGACGTCGAGGAACCCGAACGGCCTTTCCTGTCCCGCTCGTTGCGCGTCCCGGACCGGGTGCTCGCCCACCTCCTCGGCGACGACACCCCGGACGCGGCCCTGCACGGCTGCCTGCACCCGCTTCCCCCGCCGCTGCCCCCGTCCGCCGACGACGAGGACTTCGTCCACCGGCTGACGCACCGGCTGCGGGACGGCGGCCCGCTCACCGCCTACCTGCGCGAACACCGCGAGGGCGACGGCCTCGCCGCGATCACCTCGGCCCTGCACGGCGCAGGAGTCGACGCCCTCCGCTTCACCGGGCCCGACGACCGCCTCCCCGGCCTGCTGCGCGAGGCGCGTCTCGGCGGCCGGGCGGTCGTCCTGTCGGGCCTGCCGGACCACCCGGCCGCGCTGATCGGCGCGTTGGCCGACGCGTCGGACGTCACCGTCCTCCTCACGGACCCCCGCCCCTACGACCCGCACTGGTCCACCCACGACCCCCTCGTCCTGGAGGCCCCTCGGCGCCGAGCAGGCGGAACGGCCACCTGGGCGACAGCCCTGGCCGCAACCGCCCCCGGCTTCGACCTCGCCGCCACCGTCGCCCCCTACCGCCTCGGCGGCGAGCGGGTGGCGCGGGCCGCGCGCGCCGCCGCCGCTCTGGCCGCCTTCGAGGGTCGGCCGCTCACCGCCGACCATGTGCGCCTGGCCGCCCGCCAGCAGTCGGCCTCCGGCCTGGAACGACATGCGCGGCGGATCCGGCCCGACGTCGGCTGGGCGGATCTGGTGCTGCCCGAGCGGCCGTTGACGCAGCTGCGGGAACTCTCCCTGCGCGCCCGGCACCGCGACCGCGTCCTCGGCGACTGGCGGCTCAGTGCCGGCGGCGGGCGCGGCCGAGGGGTACTCGGGCTGTTCGCGGGCGAGTCAGGCACCGGGAAGACGCTCTCCGCCGAAGTCGTCGCCGCCGAGCTCGGCCTCGACCTCTACGTCGTCCAGCTGTCCTCCGTCGTCGACAAGTACGTCGGCGAGACGGAGAAGAACCTGGAGCGCATCTTCAGCGAGGCCGACCGCACCGACGCCGTGCTGCTCTTCGACGAGGCCGACGCCGTCTTCGGAAAGCGGTCCGAGGTGAAGGACGCGCACGACAAGTACGCCAACATGGAGAGCGCCTACCTGCTCCAGCGGCTGGAGTCGTTCGACGGCATCGCGCTGCTCACCACCAACCTGCGCGCCAACATCGACGAGGCGTTCACCCGGCGGCTCGACCTGGTGGTGGACTTCCCGTTCCCCGACGCCGGTCAGCGCCTCGCCCTGTGGCGGCACGGGCTGGTCCACGTCCCCTGCGCCGACGACATCGACCCCGAGCCACTGGCCAAGGACTTCGAACTCGCCGGCGGCTCCATCCGCAGCGCGGTCGTCACCGCCGCCTACCTCGCCGCCGCCCGCGACGAGCCGGTCGGCGACGCCGACCTCCTGGAGGGCGCCCGCCGCGAATACCGCAAGGCGGGCCGCCTGGTACCGGGTGAGGCCAACTGGTAACTGCCCTGTACAGGGCGGGAGTTGACCCGACTCACCCAGCGCCTACTGTGCGCGCCACTTCTGGTTTGGTGTCCCCGAGCAGGTCCACAGCTGGAGCTTCACGCCGTTGCCGGTGCCGTTGTCCTTGGCGTCCACGCACTTGTCAGCCTGCGGGTTGACCAGGTCGAGGTCCTTGCTCAGGATGAACTGCTGGGCGGGGTTGCCGCTGCAGTTGGCCAGCTGGATGACCGCGCCGTCGTCCCGCGAGCCCCAGGCGACGTCCATGCACAGGCCGAGCGAGCGCACGGTGCCGTCCTTGCCGAAGATCCACTTCTGGTTGGCCGAGCCGGCGCAGTCCCACAGCTGGAGCGGGGCGCCGTCCTTGCCCTTGCCGTTCTGCGCGTCGGTGACGTCGATGCACCGGTTCGAGGCCTGGCCGATGATGATGGCGCCGGGCACCGGCGTCGTCTTGCCGGAGCCCCCCGAACCGCCGTTGTCCTTCTTGCCGCCGCTGCCCGACCCCGAGGAGTCGCCGGACCCGCCGGCCCCGGAGCCGCTGTCGTCCTTCTTCGGCGGGACGGACGGCGTCTGCTGCTCGGGCAGCGGATCGGCGGAGGCGTCCGCCTTCGGCGCGGACGGCGGGGAGACGGACGGGCTGGGCAGCGCGGTCGCGCCGGCCTCCGCGAGCTTCTCTCTGGCGCTGGTGCCGACCGGCGGCTTGTACGCCAGCCAGATCATCACGAACGCGATCGCCAACGCCACGCTCAGACTGAGCGCCGTCGCAAGCCAGCGCGGCAAAAACCCGCGCTGCACGAACGTCCCGTCCACGGACAACGGCACCGCACCCGACCGCTGCACACTCAACGCATACGGCCGCTGCTCCTTCGACCCGAACCAGATGACCTGACGCGGCCGAAGCGTCGTGTCCACGAACGCCGCCCGCCCCGGCTCGATCTGCACACTCCCCGGACTGAACTCATAACCGAGGTGATCGCCCATGTCACTGCCCGCGACCGACGCCGTCACCCGCGTGTTGCCCAGGTTGTCGATCGCCAGACGCGGACGACCCCGGAACCGGCCCTTCACCGTCGGCGGCACGAGCTCCGCCCGCACCTCCGTGAACGGCGTCACCGTCAGATTCCCCTCCGGGACCGTCACCGCCTCCGGATGCTCAGTCGGCGTAATACGCACGGCGTACGGGTTGGGACCCGCAGTCGCGTCCGGGGTACGGGGCGGGGCGAAGGTCAGCTCCACCGTGCCCGTCGTCCCCGGGTAGAGACGCAGCGTCTGCGGCTCCACCGTCGTCCACGGCGCGACCGCGCCCACGGGCTCGAAGCGGTACTCGTCGACGACGTCACCGGTGTTGCGCACGCGCAGCCGTACGGTCGTACTGCCGCCGGGGTCCACGGTCGCCGCGGCCGGTTCCAGGGAGGTCCACAGAGTCACCTGGCGACGCTACGACGCGGGGTGGGAGGCCGTCAGGAAGCCCCAGGGCACGACCGCTGCCCGAAAGGGACGGCAGGTCGTGCCCTCGGACACGGTTTCAGACCGTGAAGCGGACCGCCTCCAGCTGGAGCTTCTCCTCCATGGGGCTGCCGCCGTAGATCCAGTCTCCGGCCTTGGTGCAGCCGTTCCCCCACCAGCCCTTGTCCTTGATGTGCGGGTTCTGGCACACGGAGCCCTCGAACGTCTTGATCGTGTAGCCCTCCATCGCCGCGACCGCCGGCTTGCTGGAGCCCATGTACATGTTGACGCCGTCGCCGGCGTGCGACCACTTGTCGCCGGTCAGCCAGCCCCCGACCACATGGGCGGCGTTGCCCGTGACACCGCCGGTCCTCGCCGTGGCGATGTTGAGGGCCTTGATGGGCAGGTCCTTGCCGGTCGTACCGGCGATCGCGCCGTCGCAGACCGGGTCCTGCCAGCCCTTGCCCTCCACGAAGGCGCGGTAGCAGATGTGCCGCCCGTCGCTGCGCGCCGCGAGCTTGTTCACGGCGTCGGCCGCCGTCTCCTGCTTGGGCTTCGCAGGGGCCTTCGACTCGCCCCCGCCGCCTCCGCCGCCTCCACCGTCCCCGCCGCCGCCGTCGGCCGGGGCCGGGCTGCTGGCGGGCGCCTCGACCACGGCGGGGGCCGAGGGAACGGGTACCAGGGCCGGGGCGCTGGGCGTCGCCGAGGGGCTGGGCACCAGGGTGCTGACCCCGGCCGCGAGCTTCTCCCTGGCGCTGGTGCCGACCGGCGGCTTGTACGCCAGCCAGATCATCACGAACGCGATCGCCAACGCCACGCTCAGACTGAGCGCCGTCGCCAGCCAACGCGGCAGGAACCCGCGCTGCACGAACGTCCCGTCCACCGACAACGGCACCGCACCCGACCGCTGCACACTCAACGCATACGGCCGCTGCTCCTTCGACCCGAACCAGATGACCTGACGCGGCCGAAGCGTCGTGTCCACGAACGCCGCCCGCCCCGGCTCGATCTGCACACTCCCCGGACTGAACTCGTACCCCAGATGATCACCCGTGTCCGCGCCCGCGACCGACGCCGTCACCCGCGTATTGCCGAGATTGTCGATCGCCAACCGCGGACGCCCCCGGAACCGCCCCTTCACCGTCGGCGGCACAAGCTCCGCCCGCACCTCCGTGAACGGCGTGACCGTCAGATTCCCCTCCGGCACGGTCACCGCCTCCGGATGCTCCGTCGGCGTAATACGCACCGCATACGGGTTCGGCCCCGCTTTCGCGTCGGGGGTGCGCGGCGGGGCGAAGGTCAGCTCCACCGTGCCCGTCGTCCCCGGGAAGAGACGCAGCGTCTGCGGCTCCACCGTCGTCCACGGCGCCACCGCGCCCACGGGCTCGAAACGGTACTCGTCCACCACGTCACCGGTATTGCGCACGCGCAGCCGCACGGTCGCCCGGCTACCGGGATCGACGGTGACGGAGGAGGGTTCGAGAGAAGTCCACAGGCTCACACACCGACGCTACGGCGAGGCCGGGGGGCGGGGTCAGAGGCCGGGGGGCAGGGTGCGTGCCCGTAGGGGCTGTCCCGACTGCCCTCGTGGTGTCCGAAGTACAGCCAAGGACGAGGGGTCGCGGCGGGACATTTCGAAGCAGGTCCGGGTCGCCGCTACTCCCGCGGCGAAAGGGCTCCGAGAACCAAGAGTCCGCCTTCGGGCTCTCCCTGTAGCAGGTGTTCGGTTGAACCGGATCCACTTCCGTGCGGCCCACGCTTCGTCCACCTCACCACACGGCACGCGGTCAGGTGAAGATGGCCACTCCGAGCGCAATCAAGGCACTGATCATCATGGTCACCCGAAGAGTCGTCATGACCTTTATGTCATGCTTCTCACCCCTTTCCACGAATATCGCAGCCACCAGAAGTCCGACGACCACGCCCACAAAGAAGGCAGAATAGCCACCCATGAATTCACGTCCAAGATCGATATACTGAGGGGTAGGCTACTCACGCCCACCCCTCAATCAACAAAGACCCACCGCTTTGGAGGTGACGATGATTTTCGATGCCTACATGTAGTATTTATAGAAATCGTCCCAGAAATCGCTCGCCTCCTCAGCAGCCTGCTGCGCCGCGATTTTCGCTGCGCGGGCAGATTTCCAAGCTGCGATGCGCTCGCGCGCGCCGGCCCCGAAAGCAACTCCTGTGGCGGCACCGGTTGTCCCCTGCTGAACGTACGACCACCCTTCCCCTGCATCGGTCGAACCCGGGTGCGAGTACTGCCATGCACCCACCCCTACTGCCGCCCCGGCGATTATCCCGCAGGCTCCCGCCGCCGCCACCGATGCAATGGCGATGCCGCAGCCTACACCAGCGGCAATACCAGCGATTGTTGTCTTATGGGTTTCAGCCCAGTCTTTCGCTTTTTCTGCACCACTCTTCGCCGTGTCTCCAAGCCAGTTCAGGCCCGCTTTAACATGGCCAAGAATACCGTCCTTCTTGCGGCGTTCTGCTTGGGCTGCTTTGGCTCGTTCGATGGCCTGGGCTTTGGCCACTGCGGCGGCCTCGGCTTTGGCTCGTGCTGCTGCTGCCTGCGGGTTGTAGTGGCCAGCGGCGGCTACATCGGCTTTGTACTGCCTCGCGTACTTCCTGGCGTATGCCTTGGTGTTGTTGGGGGTGCTGCCCGAGCCCGGGCGGTCTCTCATCGCCCTCTTGGTTCCGTTTTTGTCGCCTGGGGTGGAGTTGAGGCAGTAGGGGCAGTTGCGGGTCGGGCAGTCGGGCCCTGCGCATTCGCCGGTGGGGTCGGAGTTGGTGACCGGGTCGTTGTGGGCGTAGCTGTAGGCGTTCATCTGGCCTGGGTTGTCCAGGTTCATGACGGGGTCGACGGAGAGGAAGCGGCCAAGTTCAGGATCGTATTCGCGGGCGCCGAGGTGGACCAAGCCTGTGGGGTCGGCAGTGCCGCCGACGTAGCCGCGGGTGCCGGGGATGGTTTCGGTCCGGGCGGAGCGCATTTGACCGAAGGGGAGTTGCTTGCGGCGGGTGACGGTGAGGGTGGTCATGGCGACGGCGGCCATGGCGGTGCCTTGCTGGTCGGGAAGGAGGAAGGAGAAGCCGCTGCTGGTGCGGACGGCGACGGATTCCCCTTCGTGGGTGTAGTAGCGGATTCCTTCCTTGGTGCCGTCAGCTTTGATCTTCAGCTCGTTGTTGCCGGGCAGGGTGAGGGTCCGGGTGCCGTCGGCGTCCTTGGAGATCAGGCGGTCGCCGTCGGCGTCGTACTGGTAGCTGGTGGCCTTGCCGGCCTCGGTGTGGGTGGCGAGGTGTCCTTCGTCGTCCCAGGTGAGGTCCTGGGAGGTGGCACCGATGGTGCGCTTGGTGGTGTTGCCCGCGGCGTCGTAGCCGAAGCTGCTCTTCTGCCCGTCGACGGGCCCTCCGCGGACGGTGGCGGTCTGCACGGCGTGCGGCAGGCCGGTGTTGGGTTCGTTGTGGGCGTAGGTGGTGGTGGCGTCCGTGCCGGCCAGGGCGCCGGTGCCGTGGTCGGTCTGCCCGGTGCGGTTGCCGACCGGGTCGTATGTGAAGGACTGCCAGTAGGCGTCCGGGCCGCCCACGGTGGTGGCGGAGGGCTGGGCAGTGCAGTCGGATTTGGCGGTCCATGCCTCGGTCAGGCGGTCCAGGGCGTCGTTGGTGAAGCACTGGGTGTCGACCGTCTTGCCGGTGTCCTGGCCGCTGGCGGTGGTGAGGCCGGTGACGTTGCCCGCGTCGTCGTAGGCGTAGGTCACGTCGTCGATGCGCTGCGGGGCGAGGTCGCGGTCGGTGGTCTGCTGGGTCGGGCGGCCGGTGAATTCGTCATAGGTCTGGGTCTTGTAGACCTTTTTCCCGAGTGTGCCGTATTCGGTGCGTACGGGGCGGGAGAAGACGTCGTGGTTGGTGGCGTTGACGAGGGTGACGGAGCCGGCGGTGGTCTTCTGCGGGAGGTTGCCCTCGCCGTAGACGGTGGTCTGGCGTTCGCTGGGCAGGTTGCCGACGGCCGGGTGTTTGATCCATTCCTGCTGGCCGGTGTAGGCGTTGTAGCCGTAGGTCCAGGTGTAGGTGCCGGCCAGGGCGCCCGCTTCGGCGGGGATGGTGACGGTGCTGGAGGTGGGCTGGTAGGCGTCGTTGTAGGAGTCGACGGCGGAGATGTACTGCTTGCCGTCGATGTAGCGGATGCTGCTGGAGAGCTGGCCCTTGGCGATGGTGTCGTAGGTCCACTTGGCCAGCAGTGTGCTGCCGTTGTTCAGCGCGGTCCGGCGGCCGAGTGCGTCGTAGTCGGTGGTCAGGGTGATGCCGCGGGCATCCGTGATCGAGACGGGGCGGCCGAGCTTGTCGTAGTTGGTGTGGGTCTTTCCTTTGTCAGGGTCGTCGACGTCGGTCTCCTGACCGCGGGCGTCGAAGGTGTACGACCAGGTGTTGCCCGCCGGGTCGGTGACGGTCAGCGGCTCGTCCCACTTGCCGTAGGTGTAGTGCGTCTTCTGCGACGAGGTACGGGCCGGGTCGGTGTACTCGAGGCGGTCGGTCGTGCGGTCCCGGGCATCGGTGATCACTGTCGTGGCTGTGCCGCCCTTGGGTGGGATCACCGTGGTGCGGTCACCTTCGTAGACGGTCTTGGTGCGGTATTGCTCGTCGCCGTATTTGCGTGCGATCGCGTCGGTGACGCGGCCCTGACCGTCGTAGACGTTCTCCACCATCGTCGGCACCGCGTTGTCGGCTGCTGATTTGAGGCTCTTGGCGGGCGCGCCGTCGGCGTAGTAGGCGGCGTAGGTCTTCCACGCCCAGCCGTGGGTGTCGTACAGGGTCTCGGTCATGATCCGGTTGGAGGTGCCGATCGCCGGGGATTGGGTCTCGCGTGCGCGCAGCAGGCCGTCGTAGAGCTGGTAACTGACGGCGTACGAGCCGTCGTACTGCAGTGACTTCGTCGACACGGCGTTGGCTGCGGTCTTGGAGATCGTGTAGCTGTACTCGGCCGACGGTTGGGCCGGGTGGTCGGTCTTGGTCCAGCCGGGCTTCCACACCTGCAGCGTGCGGCCCAGGCCGTCGTAGACGGCGTCGGTGCGCTTGCCGTTGGCGTCGATCACCGCCGTGGGGACGCCGCGGGCCGGGTCGTACTCGGTCTTCGTGGTCTGGTCCAGCGCTGTGGTCACGGTCATCGAGGTGGGGGCCCCGATCGTGAGAGGTGTGTACGCGGTGGTGGTCGTGTTGTCGTCCGCGTCGGTCTCGGTCAGCTCACGGCCGTGGTTGTCGTAGGTGTGGGTGGCGGTAGTCAGGTAGCCGATGCCCTTGTCGTCCTGTTCCTCCAGGCGGGTCACGTCGCCCTTGGCCGGGGCCGTGTCCAAGCTGACGGCCTTGTCGTAGTAGTGCCGCTCGACGGAGATCAGGTCGGCGGGCAACTGCGGCGTCATGCCGCAGGCCGCCGCAATCGTCCGGACCTCCTTGACCAGAGTGAGGATGTTCTTGTTCTCGTTGCGGGCGTACGCAGTAGTGGTGCACTCCTCGTCGCCGGTCTTGGCCGTGTCGCCGAGTTCGGACTCGGTTTTGACCAGTCCGTAGTCGTCGAAGGTGCGCACGATGCGGGTGGTGCGCCAGTTGTCGCCGACGGCACTGCGGGCCTTCTCCTCCTGGCTGCCGGTGGCGTACGCCTTGAGGGCAGACAGACCGCTGCGGGCCATCGTGGCGGTGGCCGCCGAATGCCAGGGGGTGTAGCTGGTGGTTGTCTGCAGTTTCCCGCCGTCCCCGTCGTACGCGGCCTCCTCGCGGGTCATTCCGGCGAACGCGGCGTGGTCGGTGACCTTGACACCTTCGTGGTCGACGACCTCGGCGCCGTCGATCCCGCGGAAGTAGCGATATTCGCTCAGCGTCTGCTTATCCGAGGCCGGAGCACCCGTGCGGACCTGGACGCGGCTGTATCCCTTGCGGTCGCTGTACGTGAGGTACTTGGCCTTGGTGAACTCGTCTTCGTCCTTGCCCCACGCCATGCCGCCCAGGTAGGCGTAGTCGGTCTCCTTAACCGGAGCTCCGCCGGTGTGGTCGGCCTCCAGAATCTGGGTGGCCACGTAGGTGTGGAACCAGTCCAGGTACGGCACGTAGTCGGCGGCCGGTGCGTCCGGCGGCGACCACATCACCGGATAGCAGCGGCGGGCGTTGGAGGAGGGCGTGGGAACGTCGCCGGCCTTGCAGTCCGGTGCCGAGTAGGTGACGCCGATGGTGGAGCCGGTCTCGGTGTCGATGCCGTAGACGCGGTAGCGCACCAGCGGCGGCACCGGGTCCGGATCGCCGCCCGTGGTGGCGCCCTCCACGCGGTTGGCGAGCTGCTGGCCTCTGAAGGTGACCGCGGGCAGGGACACGTCGCCGGTGCCGGTGTGCCCGGTACGGGTGATGGAGGCCAGCCACAGTGCCGGATCCGTGCCGTCGCCGGTGGACGGGAACTGGTGCGCCAGCGTCCACGAATCGACGCTCTTGTAGGCGCCTCCGGTCAGCACGGACGTGTCGATCTTGGTGAGGCGTTTACGGGTCCAGAACGAGGGCGAGTATCGGCTTTTGCACTCCTCGCCCGACTTGCAGGACTCGTCGAACGGTACGTCGGGCCAGTTCTTGGCGTGATCCTTGTCGAAAGCGTCGCAGCCGCTCAGGCAGCGCTCGGCAACGGCGAAGTCGACTCTGGCCGCGGCCTTCTGGCTGTAGACGGAGTCGGACCGCAGCCCGTATTCGATGTGGTCCAGGTAGCCGCCGCGGTCGTACACGGTGGCGGCGGAGGCGCCGCTGTCCGGATTGACGTTGCGGCCGTAGTAGTTGGTCTCCTTGTTCCAGTAGTAGGCCAGGGCGTCGGAGTGCGGGTCCACGACGTAATCGAGGTTCCACCGCCATGCCTGCTGGCACCAGGAGTCCTTGAAGGCGCTGGCGTGGCACGGCTCGTCGGTCTGGTTGCCGAACACGGGCACAGTCCAGGTGGAGTTCGTCTCGGCTTTGCCGTCGGCCCAGCCCGGCAGGCGGTTGTAGCCGAAGTAGTACTGGGTGCCGTCCGGGGTGGTCACCCGCCAGTACTCGCCGTTGTCGTCGCCGTTGCCGCGGTCGCTGCCGGCGAGCTTGACGATCTTGGTGCCGTCGTCGCTTTGCAGGTGCCACTCACCGGTGGTGTCGTCCTTGACGAGGACGTTGGACTGACCGTTGAGGTTGAGGACCGCGTTGTCCTTCTTCCAGCACAGGTCCCCGCTCTTGTCGGTGCCGTTGCTGTCCTTGGTGTCGTCGGAGCAGGACACATAGCGGCGCTCGACGGAGCCGGGATCCATGGACCAGCCGTCGCCGATCCAGTTGGCCTGGTTGTTCGTCGCCGCAGTGCGTCCGTCCACGGACTGGGAGCTGTAGGACAAGCTCAGGTCAGGCACGACACCGCCGGGCACGTCCGGGGTGTCGATGTCGTATTTCCAGGAGAAGCCGCCGCTGGAGCCGCCTGCCGTCCAGGACGCCGACGGGGCGAGCGGGGTGGCTTTGAAGTCACCGGATGCGCCCGCGGCGGCGGCGGTGGCGGCCAGGAGGACTGTGCCGTCACTCGCCGTCGTTCCGCGGACCGAGGGCGTCGCGGCAGGTGCTTTCGTCACCGGCACGGTGGACGGCGTGTCCTCATCCGCGGCGTCTATGGGGACGGCGGCCGACAGCGTCGCGGCCTTGACGTCGTTGTCGCTCTGCAGAGCAGCCGATGTGCGGCAACGTTCGGCCTCAGGCGTGGTCAGCGCGCACAGCGGCAGACGGTGCAGCGTCAGCCGCGAGGCCCAGTCGCCGCCGTAGGCGTTCTGGAAGCCGGAGTAGTCCAGGGTGACATCGAGTGTGCCCTTGTCGCTCTGCAGCGGGCGTACCGCCAGCAGCACGCCGGTCACGCCCGCAGCGTTGGCCTCCTTCTGATCCAACACCTGTACCTGAACACGGCGTTGAGCGGCGGCAGTTGCACGGGCCTTCTGGTCGGCCGTGCCCTGGTGAGGGCTGATGCTCAGAGGAAGGGTGCCCGCCTCGGTCTTCGTGCTGCCCCTTGCCGGCACAGTGACCGTGGCGGTGCCCGGCTTGGGCCAGGACGGCTTCGGCGCCGCCTTCCAGCGGTGGGCAGCGGTCTCGTCCGGGCGGGAGATCCGGTGCTGCTTCGCCGATGAGACAGGAACCGGGTGCGGGTTCGTCAGCTTGGCCAGCGACAACTCTGCCGCCTCGGCCACCGGGCCACCCAACAGGCCGGCCGCCAGATAAACGACCAAAGACACAGCGATCCGACGGACCCATTTCGCATGTCTCGTCACCATACGGCCGGGACGTCTCGTCCCCTTCACTCGTAAACCGGACACAATTCCCCCACCGGAAGCCCGCCTGCATGAAGATCGAACAGAAGGTATCAATGTCCGAGGCGCGAGAAAAAGATCTGCTCGATGATTGGCCGATTATCGACACTGCATGCGCCTGAGTAACGGAAAGCGGAATTAATTCCTCCAGAAATTCGACATTGCGAGTGATCCGCGATTCGCGTAGAACCATTGCGCCCCAGGCAGGCCGAGAAATTTGCCGCACGGCAGGACATCTAATTCGCGAGAGGAAATAAATGCCGATCTTGCATCAACGGCGTAGCAGACGCCGCACCAGCGGGCAACGGCCCGCAGCCGCGGCAGTCGCCGCCGCACTGGCACTTACCGCCTCGCTGCTGGCCACCCAAACCGCGGCCCGCGCTGCCGCCGCGCCCGTCGGCGCATCTGCGACTCCGCAGAGCACAGCCGAATCCCGCGCACTGGTGAAAGCCGTCACGTCGGGCAAACCGGTGGAGGTGATCGCTCACCGGACGGAAACAGTGCAGGTCTTCGCCAATCCGGACGGCTCCTTCACCCAGGACACCTACGCCCTGGCCCAGTTCGTGCGCAAGGACCGCAGACTGGTGCCGATCGACACCACGCTCAAGGCGAATGCGGACGGAACCATTTCCCCCGCCGCCACCGAGGTCGGGGTCAAGTTCTCCGGCGGGGGCGAGGGCCCGCTGGCGACCGTGACCCGGGACGGCCGGAGCCTGTCGATTGGCTGGCCCAAGCCGCTGCCCAAGCCGGTGATCGACGGAGACACGATCACATACGCGAACGTGCTGAACGACGTCGACCTCAAGCTCAAAGCGAGCTCGGCCGGTTTCAATGAGCTTCTGGTGGTCAAAAGCGCGTCGGCCGCCGACGATCCGGCGCTCGCCACAATCAGCCTGCCGTTGAGCACCAAAGGTCTAACCACAGCCGCGGACGATCACGGCAACCTGCGAGCGACTAACCCGGCAGGGCAGGAGGTATTCACCGCGCCAACCCCCCGTATGTGGGACAGCTCCACCGCCCAAGCCGGCACACAGACCCTGACCCGGGCAGCCCAGGAATCCTCGCCCGGACCGCAAGCCACCAATGAGTTCGAGCCCGGCCCTGGCGCCCAGCAAGCGGCCGTACCCGTCGCCGTCAGCGACCATGAACTCAAGCTCACGCCCGACGCGAATGTCATGACCGGACAGAACACCACCTACCCGGTGTACATCGACCCCTACGTCGAAGGCTCGCGCTACTCCTGGACCATCGCCTACAAGAAAACCCCCAACAGCGCCTACTACAACGGCGCGGGCTTCAACGGCGGCACCACTACCGCTCGTGCGGGCTACGAGAACGAGACCAACGGCCTGGCCCGCTCCTACTTCCGCATGAACACCAAGAACCTGTGGAGCACAAACAAGCAGGTCACCAAGTCCACGTTCCGGATCAAGAACACCTGGTCCTGGTCCTGCACCGCCAAGCCCGTCGAACTGTGGCGCACCACCGCCATCACCTCCGCCACCACGTGGAACAACCGCCCCGCCCGGCAAGAGAAGTTGGCCACTGTCACCGATGCCAAGGGCTGGAGTTCCAGCTGCCCGGCCGGCAACCTCGCCTTCAACGTGACCGGGGGCGCTCAGGACGCCGCAGCGGGCAAGTGGAGCACCATCACCTTCGAACTCGCGGCCTCCAACGAGTCGGACGTGTTCGGCTGGAAGAAGTTCGACGCCAAGTCGGCCGTGCTCTCCACCGAGTACAACACCGTCCCCAACGCCCCCACCGGTCTCGACACCTCCCCCAGCGTCGGCGGCTGTGACACGGCCGCCCCGTATTCCGTGATCGGCAACACCGACGTCTACCTGACCGCCAAGGTCTCCGACGCCGACGGCGGCACCGTCAAGGCGGAATTCCGCCTGTGGGGCAGCAACAACCTCTCCAGCGGCTCCCAGATCTACGACCAGACCGTGTCCGCCACCTCCGGAACCGTCGCCAGAGCCCGCGTCCCCAAGGCCACACTGGCCGCGAAGGAGACCGTTGCGCACGGCAACTTCGTCTGGAAAGTCCGCGCCTACGACGGCTCCGCCTACTCGGCCTGGACTCCTACCACCACCTGCGGGTTCGGCTTCGACTCCACCCGTCCCTCCAGCCCGCCCGGGGTGATCTCCACGGAGTTTCCCGACGGCAGCGACGGCTGGCCCGCCGTGACCGGCAGCGTACGCACCAAGGGAACCTTCACTCTCTCCGGCGCAGGCATCACCGACGTCGCCAAGTACGAGTACTGGACCGACACCGACCCCACCGTACGCACCGCCACACCCGGCACTGCGGGCGGCAGCGTCAACGTCACGTTCACCCCGACCAACGCCGGGACCAACCACCTCTACGCGCGCAGCCTGGACAGGGCCGGCAACAAGTCGGACGCCGCCGACTACCCGTTCTACGCCAACGGCCTCAAGACAGCCGACAAGGCCGGAGACATCAACGGCGACGGCAACACCGACCTGTACGGCATCGACAAGAACGGCTCCCTCAACCGCTTCTACGGCGCGGGGGACGGAACCCTGACACCAGGCGCCGAGGCCGCCGCCACCGGGAACTGGACCAGCGTCAAGATCACCCGGCGGGGCGACTGGACCGGCGACGGCTACGAGGACCTCATCTCCCTCGAGCACGACGCCACCGCAAACACAGACCGGCTGCGGATCCACCCCAACGACGGCTCCGGCTTCGCCTGCACCGACTGCCCCGGCACCGACAACGACGAGCGCGAACTCACCGTCTACGACGACGCCAACAACCACTGGAGCAACGGCGTCAAGCAGATCCTCGCCGTAGGCGACGTCGACGGCCCGCTGGACATCGACGGCGACGGCACCCCGGACAGTCCCGGCTACCCCGACCTCGTCGTCAACGACGGGACGTTCGTCTGGCTCTACTACGGCAACAGCGACGACCGCCTCGACAGCGACCGCGACCCTGTCCTCCTCGGCGGCCCCGACGACCCCCTCGCCACGGGAACGTCAAAGATCAACGAGATCACCCTGGCCGCGCCCGGAGACTGGAACAACGACGGCCGAGCCGACCTCGTCGTCCGCTACGACCGTCCAGACGTCGGAGGACTCTGGGTCTTCCACGGTGAGCAAGGCGACAACGGCTACGACATCGGCGTCACCAACCGCACCGCGATCGGCACCAACTGGAGCACCAGCACCGTGCCAACCTTCACAGCCGCACCCGACGCCGACAACGACGGCAAATTCGACCTGTGGGCCACAACGCCCAACACCGGCAGGCTCCGCGCCTTCCGCGGCATAACCACCAGCGGCACAGAACAGGTCACCGTGGCATCCGAAGCCTTTACCGGCTACCAGGCCATCGGCTAACCCACTGGCCGCGACCACTCTCACACCGGCGAAACACGCGGCCCGCCCCCGTACGACCCGGATGCAAGTATCCGGGCCGCACGTGGCGGCGGGCCCAGCGGCCTCAAGCTGGTGAGGTCGGGTCGGACGAGGATGCGGCCGTACGGGAGACCCAGGAGGAGACCGGCCTGACCGTGACGGCTGTGGAACTGTTCCGCGAGCGGGATCAACCGAAGACGGGCTGGCTGATGTCGTACACGGCCTGCCAGGTGGTGGGTCGCACCGCCCATGTCGCTGGCATCGAGAATCTGGCCGATCTCGCTTGGGTGCCCCAGGGAGTACCTCGACGCGGCCCTGCTTTCCTGAGTGCCTGTGAGAGCAGTGTGTGCTCCGGCAGCGAGGCCTGTTGCGTACCCCCTACGCCGCACGGAAGGTTCCCGCCACGAACCACGACGTGAGATACACCTCGTCGTGAACTTCGGTCCCTGGCGGGATGAACGAGCTACGAGCTCCGGAGCGAGCGCGTATCCGAGGTCATCGTCCGCCTTCGTTCTCTACGGCATCCTCGGTGTCCGCTACGGGCAAGCGCCCGCCGCGGGACTCGGCGACACGCAGGGCGTCGGTCAGGCACTCGGCAAGCCGGATGCCGGCGTAGCGGACTTCGGCGTACGGCGACCTGGGGTCATCCAGCACCTGGCGCGCGAGGCCGAGCACGTCGGTGCCGGTGGCGAGCTGCACGGCCTCCAGGTCGTCGGCGAGACGGGAGAGGCGGCTGCCCTTGTCGTCGGTCACCAGGTAGCAGGGTTTGCCCTCGGGGGTCGGCCAGGGCAGGAGTCGGGGGGTGGTCACGCCGTTCAGGTATTCCATCAGGCGGCCACTCCCTGCGCGCCGACGATGTGCTGGTCGAGGTCGATCCCGAAGTCGGCGGCGAGAACGAGGGCGAGACGGCGGCGCTGCTGGAGCGCGGCCTCTCGGTCGTGCGCGGTTAGGAAGCATCAGGTTGCATGAGGACGTTCTCGCATGTGGTGCACCGCTGCAAGTCGCCTTAGCGTGCGGCCATGGCTAACGATGGGTGGACGCCCGATCCCGCGAGTCCCGTGTACGTGTATCTCCAAGTCGCACACCACATCGCCGGGCAGATCCGCACCGGACGCATTTCTGTGGGCGCGCGGCTCCCCGCCGAGCGCGACCTCGCCGAGCAGTACGGCGTGGCCATCAACACCGCCCGCCGGGCGGTGCGCGAACTCCGGGAACAAGGACTCGTCATCACCGTCCCCATCAAGGGCTCCTTCGTGCAGGCAGAACCGCCCAGCGCCCCCTCCCAGGAGGGCGAACCGGACGCCTGATGCCCGCAAGGGCAATAACCGTGCCCCCAAAGGTGCACCGGAGGCCGTTTCGACGGACGCGCTTCGCGCGTGACGGTGAAAGACGTCCTGACGCGTACCCCGAGGAGAGCACAGCATGCCGTCCTACCTGTCGCCCGGCGTATACGTCGAGGAGGTGGCCAGCGGCTCCCGCCCGATCGAGGGGGTGGGCACCTCGGTGGCGGCCTTCGTCGGGCTCGCCCCGACCGGCCCGCTCAACGAGCCGACCCTGGTGACCAACTGGACCCAGTACGTGGCGGCGTTCGGTGACTTCACCGACGGCTACTACCTGGCGCACTCCGTCTACGGGTTCTTCAACAACGGCGGTTCGGCCGCCTACGTCGTCCGCGTCGGCGGTTCCGCCGCGGGCGCGGACGGGGACGCCAAGTCCCCGGCGGCCGTGACCGGTTCCGCCGCCCCCGCCGCGCTGCCGGCCGGCGAGCCGAGGCAGCTCGGCACGTTCGCCGTGACGGCCGTGGCGCCCGGCAACCTGAGCGTCGAGGTCGCGGACGCGGAGGGCGAGGGCCCCGCCGAGCGCTTCAAGCTGATCGTCAAGGACGGCGACAAGGCCGTCGAGTCGTTCGACGTGTCGGCGAAGAAGGGCAACCGCTCCTACGTCGTCACGCAGGTCAAGGAGCGCTCCAAGCTCATCACCGTGACCGAGGCCGCGCCGGCGGCGCAGCTGGCCCGCCCGGAGAACCAGACGGTCGCGCTGCCGTCCGCCCCGGCGTCCGCCGCGCCCGCCGTGCCGTCGGAGGAAGCGGCCACGGTCGGCCCGGCCCAGTACCTGGGCGACAGCTCCGACCGCACCGGCTTCGGCGGCCTGGAGGCCGTCGACGAGGTGTCGATGGTCGCGGTGCCCGACCTGATGGCCGCCTACCAGCGCGGCGCGATCGACCTGGAGCAGGTCAAGGCCGTCCAGCTCGGCCTGATCGCGCACTGCGAGCTGATGGGCGACCGGGTGGCGATCATCGACCCGCCGCCGGGCCTGAACGCCCGTCAGATCCGGGTCTGGCGCCAGGAGACGGCCGGCTACGACTCCAAGTACGCGGCCCTGTACTACCCGTGGATCAAGTCCTTCGACCCGGCGACCGGCCAGGCCCGGCTGATCCCGCCGAGCGGTCACGTGGCCGGCGTGTGGGCCCGCAACGACTCCGAGCGCGGCGTCCACAAGGCTCCCGCCAACGAGGTCGTGCGCGGCGCGGTGGACCTGGAGATCCAGATCACGCGCGGCGAGCAGGACCTCCTCAACCCGATCGGCGTGAACTGCATCCGGGCGTTCCCGGGCCGGGGCATCCGCATCTGGGGCGCCCGCACCCTCTCCTCCGACCCGGCCTGGCGCTACCTGAACGTCCGCCGGTACTTCAACTACCTGGAGGAGTCGATCCTGATCGGCACCCAGTGGGTGGTGTTCGAGCCGAACGACCACGCCCTGTGGGCCCGGATCCGGCGCAACGTCTCCGCGTTCCTCGTGAACGAGTGGCGTTCGGGCGCGCTGTTCGGCGCCCGCCCGGAGGAGGCGTACTACGTCAAGTGCGACGAGGAGTCCAACCCGCCGGAGTCGGTCGACCTCGGCCGGGTGGTCTGCGAGATCGGCATCGCGCCGGTCAAGCCGGCCGAGTTCGTGATCTTCCGGCTGGCCCAGTTCCAGAGCGGAAGCGGGGAGCTGGAGGAGTAGGCGCACCGCGCCGCGCCTCTCCGCTTCCGCAGACCGCAGTCAACTCCCCTAGAAGGAACCGAAGATGAGTCTCCAGCCGGGTGACGCCCTTACTTCGCACAATTTCGGCCTGCAGATCGACGGCGTGATGGTCGAGTACCTCGCCGAGGTCAGTGGCCTCAGCCTCGAACAGGACGTCATCGAGTACCAGCAGGTCTCCGCGCAGGGCAAGCCGGTCACCAAGAAGCTGCCGGGCGTGAAGAAGGCGGGCACCTGCACGGTCGTGCGCGGCATGACCCAGTCCGCGGCGTTCAACCAGTGGATCACCGAGTCGATCAACGGCGTCATGGGCACCGCCCGCAAGAACGCCACGATCATGGTGATGGACTACCAGAACAACCCGGTCAAGCGGTACAACATGCGCAACGCCTGGTGCAGCAAGATCGACACCAGCTCGGTGAAGGCAGGCGAGGCCTCCGCGCTGACCGAGACCGTGACGATCACGTTCGAAGAACTGGTCATCGAGTAATGCGGCGAACGGCTGTACGGGGGCCGGTGGCGGGAGCGGGTGCGGGAGCGCAGACGGTCGTCGGGGAGCAGCCTCAGGAGGCTGCCGCCCCGCTCCTGCCGGCGTCCACGCCCGCGCCCATGCCGGCGCCGGTGCAGCAGCGACTGCAGACGGAGTTCCCCTTCGAGCTGCCGCGCGGCTACGTCGACGAGGCGGGCACGGTCCACCGCGACGGCGTGATGCGCCTCGCGACCGCACGGGACGAACTCGTCCCGCTGCGGGACATCCGCGTCCAGGAGAACCCCGCGTACCTGTCGGTGGTCCTGCTCGGCCGGGTCATCACCCGCCTCGGCACGCTCCCGCTCGTCCACGACGGGGTGGTGGAGAACATGTTCGCCTCCGACCTGGCGTTCCTGCAGGACTTCTACCGCCAGGTCAACGCCGAGGGGCACACCCGCGCCTCGGTGCAGTGTCCCCACTGCTCGGAGCCCTTCGAGGTGGAACTCGGCGGGAGCCGCCTGGGGGAATCGTGACGTACGCGACCGACCGGCTGCACGAGGAGATCGCGTACGTCGCCTACCACTTCCACTGGAGCCAGGACGACATCCTGGACCTGGAACACCACGACCGGCGCCGTTACGCCGACCAGATCGCGTCCCTGGTGACCCGGGGCCGGGCGGAGGGCTGAGGCATGGGGTTCCTGCAACGGTTGCGGGGCGGACGCGGGGATCGCCGGGATCGTGAGGGTCGCGGGGACGGCTCGGGTACGCCGTCGGCTGCGGCGGGCGGCCCGGTCGACACGACACCGACGTCGAGGCCGACCTCGACGCCGGCCTCGACGTCAGCATCGGCATCGGCACCGGCACCGCGCGTCGTGACAGCCGCCTGGCCGTCGCTTCCGCCCATCCAGCGGACGGCGGCCGGGGGCACGTCGGGGGTCGCCGACGCCGGCTTCGGCGGCCGACTGGCCACCTGGCAGAACCCCTCCTTCACCGTCACCCGCTCCCCCGCGGTACTGGACGCGCGGCCGGGCGGCCTGATGAGCAGCCTGGCGACGGCGAAACCGGTCGAGCAACCCGGGCGGGTGGCTGCGCCGCCCCGACCGACGCCCCTACAGCGCACGGCGCCTCCAACCGGGGCACCGGCGCCGTCCGGCCAACCGGCTCCCACGTACCCGACTGCGGCGAGGGTTCCGACGACTCCGGCGGCTCTGGCGGCTCTGGCGGGTCCGGCGGGTCCGGTGGCTCCCGCGTACCCGACTGCGGCGAGGGTTCCAGCGGCTTCGACGACTCAGGCAGGTCCGGCGGGTCCGGTGGCTCCGGTGGCTCCAGCAGGTCCGGCAGCTCTCGCGTACCCGACTGCGGCGACGGCTCCGGCGGGTCCGACGGCTCCGGCGGCCGCGGTTCCCCCGGGAAGGCCGGCGGTGCCAGTGGTGTCGGCACGACCGACGGCGCCGGTCGCTCCCACCCCCGCTGCCGCCTTCCCGGCGCGGGGCATCCGGGTGTCCCCGGCAGGCCCGGCGACGACATCGGCCCCGGCTCCGTTGACCAGGTCCTCGTCGGCACCGGTTCAGCGCCGTACGCTGCCTGCCCGGCCGACGCCCGCACCCGTGTCGACGTCCCCCGGCGCCGGTTCCGCGCAGGCCTCCGGCCGGGGCACGGAGACTGACGGCGGAGGCCCGTCGACCGGCAAGGAACCCGCGCCGGGCCCGCGACCGGCCCCCTCGGCCGCCGTCGCGGGGCCGACAGCGGCAAGGACGGCCCCGACCCCGGCGGCCCCGACCCCGCCGGCCGGCGGACAGCCGGTGGCGCTTCAGCGGGCGGCGACGCCCCGGCACGAGGTCTCCGCCCCGGCCACTCACCAACCGGTCGGACTCCAGCGGGCGGTACCCCGCCACGAGGCCTCCACCCCGACCAACTCCCGCACAGCAGAGGCCAACCCGATCTCTCCGGCTCCTCAGCAACCGGTCGGACTCCAGCGGGCGGTACCCCGTCACGACGCCTCCACCCCGATCAACTCCCCTACAGCTGAGGGCAGCCCGCCCTCTCCCTCCGCACAACAACCGATCGGCGTCCAGCGAGCGATACCCCGCCACGACGCCTCCACCCCGACCAACTCCCGCACAGCAGAGGCCAACCCGACCTCTCCGGCTCCTCAGCAACCGGTCGGACTCCAGCGGGCGGTACCCCGTCACGACGCCTCCACCCCGATCAACTCCCCTACAGCTGAGGGCAGCCCG
>NZ_JBITCT010000039.1:0-10268 GCF_044453465.1 Streptomyces sp. NPDC051677 | reverse complement strand
CCGACCTCTCCCTCCGCACAACAACCGATCGGCGTCCAGCGAGCGATACCCCGCCACGACGCCTCCACCCCGACCAACTCCCGCACAACAGAGGCCAACCCGACCTCTCCCGCTCCTCAGCAACCGGTCGGACTCCAGCGAGCGATACCCCGTCGCGCGGAGGACGGGCCCGGCGGCTCCCGTCCGACGGCGCCCAGTCCGGACCCGGTCCGAGTGCGGCGTGCGGCGCCGGGCTCGGGTGGCATCGGCCCCTCTGCGGCGGGCGGCGGCACGCCCGCCGTGCCGACCGGATCCGTCCGGCCGTCCCCGGCGACCACGGCGACCTCGGCGACCCCGGCGACCTCGGCGACCACGGATGCCTCTCCTTCCGCGTCGGGAAGTTCACCGTCTCCGGGGGCGTCGACGGCGGCGACGGTTCCGCCCGTAGGCCCTGCCGGATCCCCTGCAGCGCGGGTCGGGCACAGCGTGCAGCGTGCTGTCACGGAGCGTACGGCTTCGACGCCCCCGAGCAACAGCCCGTCACCGACGCCGGACGCGCCCACCTCAGCGCACCCGCCCGCCGCAGCCGCACGCCACCCCGCGAGCGGACGCCCCGCCCCCGCCGACGCCCGCACCGGGTCGTCGGCCACCCGCAGTTCCGGACTCACCCCGGCCCCGGGCAACAGCGGCCGGACGTCGTCCCCCGTCGTCCAACGCACCGCGACGACACCGACCTCGACCACCGGCCCCAGCTCAGCCCCCGCCTTGAGCGACAGCGGTCGTACTTCGGCCTCGACCACGGGCCCAGGCTCGGGCTCGACCTCGGCCCCGGGATCGACCTCCAGCTCGGCCCCGAACGACGCCGGCCGTGCGTCGTCCCCCACCGTGCAACGGGCGGCGACGGCAGTCGGCTCGACCTCGGACCTGGCCGCCGCCTCGGGCCCCCGCGCGGGTTCAGCTTCAAGTGAAGGTGGCCGCACTTCGGCACCCGCCGGGCAGCGCGCGGCGACGCCACGCATCTCGAACACCCCGCCCGCCCCGGCCGACCCCACCCGGCCCGTGGCCGCAAGCGGTTCGGCGCCGATGCACACCGGCCCGGCGATACCCGTGCGCCCGGCGGCCGGCTCCCCTGCTCCCCGCACCGGTCCAGCGTCGCCGTCCGCCTCCGCTACGCCCACCCCCCGACGTCGCGCTGGCCTCGGCGCCCCCACGAACCTCCCCCCGGACCGGCCGCGCCCGACGACACCCCCCAACGGCACGGCGTCGGCACCCCGTACGAGCTCTCCCGCGTCCGGCACCCCGGGTTCACGGACGGAGCCGCTCCCCCCGCTCCAGCGCTCCACCCCCCTCGGCGCACCCATCCAGCGCGCCGCAGCACCGACGCCTCCCGCGCGCCCCGTGCTGGGCAGTCCCCTCTCCACCAGCCCCTCCGAGGCCAAGCCGCTCGCCGCACCGAGCGCCACCGTCCCCGTCGCGCGCAAGGCCGATGCCTCCCGCACGACGACGGCCCCGACCGCCACGGCCCCCGTCGTACAACCCACCGCGGCACCACCCACGGCCCCCCAACTCCCGCGGCCCACGTCCGCCACCCCCGTCGCGCTGCCGGCGCCCACCGCACCGCCGCTGCCGCTGCCCGCCCCGGCGACACCGACCACCAGCGCTTCCCCCACCAGCTCCGTCACCCGCGCGGTCCGCCCCACGACGACAACCAGCGATTCCCCGGTATCCCCCTCCTTCTCCCCCTCCCCCTCCGTCGTACAGCGCCGCGCGGCCACCGCACCCGTACCACTGCGCCGCCCCACACCCGGCGCACCCGCAGGCCGCCCCGTGGCCCGCCCGTACCCCACACCCGCAACCGCAGCAGCCACTGCCGCTGCCGCTCCCGCACCGCTCCTCCCGGGAGCCCATCTCCCCGCCACACCGCTCCCGCCCGCTCAGCCCGCCACCCCCGCGCGCCCCACCGGCCAGGCTCGGCCCCAGCCTCAGCCTCAGCCCCCCACGATCCAGCGGCGTACCGCCGTCGCCCCCGCCCTCCCGGCCGCCGCCACCGCGGCACCCCCCACCCCGCCGAAGGCTCCCGCTCCCTCTTCTGGCGGCGACCCGGACTCCGCATGCCCCAAGTGCGGCGAGCCTCACCGGCCGTTCGACCCCCGCGCCCTCACCGACTTCCAGCTCGACGAGCTGACGCACCGTCTGACCGGCCGCATCACCCGCCTCCTGCGCACCGAACTCCGCCTCGACCGCGAACGAATCGGCCGACTCCGAGACCCCCGCCGCTGACCGTCCGCCCCTCACCGTCCGCCACGCACCGCCCATCCCACTGCTCCCAGAAAAGGCCAGGCCCCCGATGCCCTCCGATCTCGACCCGGGCTCCACGATCTTCTTCACCCTGACCATCGACGGCGAGAGCCTCGGTTACTTCAACGGGTGCGAGGGGCTGTCGTCCCAGGTGGAGATCGAGCACCGCCAGGAGGGCGGAAACAACGGCTTCGTCTGGGCGCTGCCCTCCCGCGTCACGTTCTCCAACATCCGGCTGACCCGCCCCCTCACCCCGGACACCGCCAAGGTCGCCAAGTGGATCTCCTCGGTCACCACCGGCGTGACCCGGCCGACCGCGCAGATCGCGGCGCTGCGCGCGGACGGCTCCGAGGTCGCCCGGTGGGGCCTCATCGACGTGCTGCCGGTCAGCTGGCAGGGGCCGTCGCTCAGCCCGGACAGCCCGGCCGTGGCCACGGAGGTCCTGGAGATCACCCACCACGGCTTCACGGACTAGGCCGGAACCCACCGGAACCCACCGGAGCGAGCCGGAACGGGTCGGAGCGGGTCGGAACGGGTCGGAACGAAACAGAAGTCAACGGGACGGAAGAGGCACAGAACATGGCCAAGGGAAGCAAAGGCGGCGCCGGCAAGAGCCTGGTCCGTGCCACTCTCGCGATCCACGAACCGCCGGTCGGCACCAGCACCACCCCCGGCGGGCTGATCAAGTCCTTCGGGTTCGACTTCAACCCGGCGCAGCTCCAGCTCGGCCGCCGGGCCCAGTGGAAGGTCACCCCGACCGCGGCCGTCCGCGACGGCTCCGTACCGGAGTTCATGGGTCCGGAACCGCGCCAGATGACCGTGGAGATCTTTCTCGACTCCTCCGACCAGCCCGGCAGCAACACCGTCCTGAAGAAGGTGGAGTCGCTGCTGGAGTGCTGCGAGGTGACGACCAAGAGCATCGCGGCGAAGCAGCCGTCGCCGCCCTGGGTGGTGTTCCAGTGGGGCTCGTTCTCGACGGCCCGCTTCACCGCCTACGTGAGCAGCATCGACGTCACGTACTCGCTGTTCGGCACGACCGGCGTCCCGATCCGCGCCACGGCGCAGGTGCACCTGCACGAGATCCCCAGCAAGACGAAGGGCCAGAACCCGACCTCCGGCGCGCTGACCGCCCAGCGCGTGCACCGGGTCGTCGCCGGGGACTCGCTCCAGTCGCTGGCCTGGCGCGAGTACGGGGACGCCTCCGCGTGGCGGTCGATCGCCGAGGTCAACGGCATCGACGACCCGTCCCGCCTGCCGACGGGCATCGAGCTCGTGCTGCCCGCCGTAGAGGAGGTGCGCCACTAGTGGTCCAGTCCGCGTTCTCCAGCGTCATCCAGGTGACCCTGGGAGGCCGTCCGCTGCCCGTCGACTTCGCGCCGCTGCTGGTGGAAGGCTGGGTGGACCAGGGGCTCGGCGTCCCCGCCGCGTTCCGGCTCACCTTCCGCGACCCCTACCGTCAGGTCCTGGGCAAGCTGGGCGTCAAGTTCGGCACACCCGTCGTCCTCGCGCCGATCGCCGACGGCAAGGGCGCCTCCGACCCGCTCCTCACCGGCGAGGTGTGCGGTCTGGAGGCCGACTACGACGGCACCGGCACCTTCACCGTCATCCGCGGCTACGACTTCGGCCACCGTCTGATGCGCCAGCGCCGGGTCGCCGCGTACCGCAACCAGAGCGCCTCCGACATCGCCCGCAAGCTGGCCGCGCAGGACGGCGTCCCCGTCGGGAAGATCCAGTCGACGAAGACGGTCTACGAGTTCATCAGCCAGGCCAACGTCACCGACTGGGACTTCCTCGCCCGGCTCGCCGACGAGAACGAGATGGTCATGTCGGTCGACGCGAAGGGGAAGTTCCAGTTCCTCAAGCCCGACCCGGCGTCCGGCGCGCCGCCCACCTCCACGCCCGGCGACAAGAGCCCCTTCGTCCTGGAGGCGGGCACCGACATCCTGCGCCTGCGCGCCGCCGTCACCGCCGCCGAGCAGGTCGGGACGGTGGAGGCGCGCGGCTGGGACGTGACGACGAAGAAGAAGCTCACCGCCACCGCGCCCGCGAAGACCAACCCCGGCATCAGCATCGGCACGACGCCCGGCGAGGCCGCCGCCAAGTTCAAGCCGGCCAAACTGGTCGACGCGCAGACGCCGTACGACCGGCAGTCGGAGGTGAAGTTCGCCGCCGAGGCCCTCGCCGACGACGTCACCGGCTCGTTCGCCGAGCTGGAGGTCATCGCGCGCGGCACCCCGAAGCTGCGCCCCGGCCTGCCCGTGACCCTCGCCGACGTCGGCGACCCCTTCGAGGGCAAGTACACGGCCACGTCCGTACGGCACGTCTTCGGCGACGGCAAGCACTACGAGGCCTGGGTCACCGTCAGCGGACGGCAGTGGCGGTCCCTGTACGGGCTGTCCTCCGGGGGCGGGAACGCATCCAGCGGCCTGAACCTCCCCGGCACCACGAACGCCCTGGTCACGGACGTCCAGGACCCCCTCAAGCAGGGCCGGGTGAAGCTCCAGTTCCCCTGGCTGGACGACGCCTACATCAGCGACTGGACGCGGGTCGTGCAGTGGGGCGGCAAGGACGGCGGGTCGATCTTCCCGCTCGACGTCGGCGACGAGGTGCTGGTCGCCTTCGACCGGGGCGCCCTCGACCACCCGTACGTCATCGGCGGGCTCTACAACGGCAAGGACAAGCCGACCCCCGTGAAGGACGTGCCGCTGCACGACGGCGCCCGCCGCCGCGCCGCCCGGCACACCCTGTCCGACCGGGACGGCAACCGCGTCGACCTGCTCAGCCAGAAGACCGGCGGCCGTAAGCAGGGGGTGCGGGTGACGTCCGGCGACGACCGGCTCGTCATCAACCTGGACCGGACGAAGACCGAGATCACCGTCGACAGCAAGGGCGCCGTCAGCATCACCGGCAGCCGGTCGGTGTCCATCGAGGCAGGCACCGACCTCACGCTCAGCGCGCGCCGCAAGCTCACCATCAAGAGCGGCGGGCTGCTCGACATCCGCGGCACCGGCATGGTCAACGTCAAGTCGCTGACCAGCGTGGTGAACGTGGACGCGATGGGCGCGCTCAGCCTCAAGGCGGGCGGCGCCGCGACCGTCAGCGCGGGCGGCACCATCCAGGTCAACGCCACCGCCAACGTGGGCATCCGGGCCGCCACCCTCCTGCTGCAGGGCGTCGTCATGGTCAACAACAAGCCGTATCCGATCCCGTGAGGACGGCCGAGCGGTACCGGAAGAGGAGAAGGCAGGTGGCCGTCTGATGGCCGAGCAATTCGTCGGATCGGGCTGGGCGTTCCCGCTCCGGATCGGCCCCACCGGGGGCATCGCCCTGGTCAGCGGGGAACGCGAGATCGAGGAGGCGATCCGGCTCATCCTCGCCACCGCCCCGGGCGAGCGCCCCATGCGCCCGGAGTACGGCTGCGCCATCCACGACCTGGTCTTCGCCCCGGTCAACGAGGCGACGGCCGGCCGTATCCAGCACGAGGTGTACGCCAGCCTGGACCGCTGGGAGCCGCGCATCGAGGTCACCGACGTCGAGGTCACCGCGGGCGCCGAGCAGGGCGTGCTCTTCATCGACGTCCGCTACGCGATCCGCGGCACCAACAACCCGCGCAGCCTCGTCTTCCCGTTCTACGTCATTCCGTCCCACGACGAGCCGGACCTGCCCGGCTCCTCCGGTACGGCTTCCGAAAGCGACCGCTGATGGCCCTGCCCTCCCCCAACCTGGACGACCGCCGCTTCCAGCAGTTCGTCGACGACGCCAAGCGCTACATCCAGCAGCGTGCGCCGGAGTGGACCGACCACAACGTCTCCGACCCGGGCGTGACCCTCGTCGAGACGGTCGCCCACATGGCGGACCAGATCGTCTACCGCCTCAACCGCGTCCCCGAGAAGAACCACCTCGCCTTCCTCGACCTGGTCGGCATCCGCCTCTTCCCGCCGTCCGCCGCCCGCACGGAGGTGACGTTCTGGCTGTCGGCGCCCCAGGAGGAGCCGGTGCTCCTGCCGGTCGGCACGGAGGTGGCGACGGTCCGCACGGAGAGCGAGGACGCGGTCGTCTTCGCGACGGAACGCGAACTCACCGTCGTACCGTGCCAGTTGCGCCACCTCGTGGTGCAGCACCGGGGCGAGCCGGTCACCGACCGGACCACCGACCTCACCGAGGGCAAGGACCTGCTCTGCTTCGCCGAGGCGCCGCAGCCCGGCGACTGCATGCTGTTCGGGCTGAGCGCCGCCGTCCCGCACTGCGCGGTGGTCCTGGAACTCGACAGCCGGGTGGACGGCGTCGGCGTCGACCCCCGTCAGCCCCCGCTCGTCTGGGAGGCCTGGACCGAGGACGGCTGGCAGGAGTGCGAGGTCGACCGCGACGGCACGGGCGGCCTCAACCGCCCCGGCGAGGTGGTCCTGCACATCCCCGGCGGCCACGTCCTGTCCCGCTCCGGCGGCCAGGAGGCCGGCTGGCTGCGCTGCCGCGTCACCGACCCGCTCCCCGGCCAGCCCTTCTACACCACCTCGCCGACCGTGCGCTCCGCCGAGGTCTTCACGATCGGCGGCACCGCCCCCACCGTCCACGCGGAGACCGTCCACGACGAGGCCCTCGGCGAGTCGACGGGCCTGCCGGGCCAGCGCCTGACCCTCACCCACGCCCCGGTGGTGGGCGACGACCCGCCGCTGCTGCTCCAGACCGCGGAACACGAGGGCTGGACCGACTGGCAGGTGGTCCCCCACTTCGCCGCGTCCGGCCCGTACGACCGCCACGTCACCCTCGACGCGGCGACCGGCGAGATCGCCTTCGGCCCGTCCGTCCGCGAACCCGACGGCCGGCTGCGCCAGTACGGCGCCGTCGCCCCCAAGGGCTCGGTCATCCGCGCCCGCCGCTACCGCACGGGCGGCGGCCGGTCCGGCAACGTGGCCCGGGGCGCGGTCCAGGTGCTGCGCACGTCCGTCCCGTACGTCTCGGAGGTCGTCAACCGCGAGGCCGCGCGCGGCGGGGTGGACGGCGAGACCGTCGAGGAGGCGAAGCTCCGCGCGCCGATCACCCTGCGCGCCCAGGAGCGGGCGGTGACCCTGCGCGACTACGAGGAACTCGCCCGCCGGGCCGCCCCGGAGACGGCCCGCATCACCTGCCTGGAGGGCGAGCCCGACGAGCACGGCTCCTACGCCGTACGGGTGTTGGTGGTCCCCCAGGCGGTACCGGACCCCGGCGGCCGCCTCCGCTTCGAGCAACTCGTGCCCGGCGACTCCCTGTTGGACCGCATCACCCGCCACCTCGACGAACGCCGTCTGATCGGGACGCGGTTGGCGGTCGGCCCGCCGTACTACCAGGGCGTGACGGTGGTGGCGACGGTGCACGCCTTCCGCGGCGTCGACACGGACCGCGTCCGCCGCCAGGCCCACGACGCCCTCTACCGCCACCTGGACCCGCTGACCGGCGGCGCGGACGGCAAGGGCTGGCCGTTCGGCCGTCCGGTGCAGTCGGGCGAGGTCTTCGCGGTGCTCCAGCGGGTGCCCGGAGTGGAGCTGGTCGACCAGGTCACCCTGCACCCCGCCGACCCCCTGACGGGCAAGCGCGGCGAGGCCACCGACCGCATCGACCTGGCCGCCCCGGCCCTCGTCTTCTCCTACGACCACCGGGTCCGCGTGATCGGAGACGGCTCGTGAGGGGGCTCTCCGCTGGGCGCGCCGTCATGGGTCGTTGTTTCGGTGCGGCGCCGTTGTGGCTGGTCGCGCCGTTCCCCGCGCCCCTGCTGGACGCTGACGCGCCCGTGGCAGGAGGCGGTCGATGAGAGGTTCTGTCGATGGGCTCGGGTCGTCCGTCCCGATCGGCGCGATGCTGCCGGCCGTCTTCGCGGACGACGACCTGGCGCAACGCTTCGTCGCAGGCCTGGACGAGGTCATGGCGCCCATCCTCAACGCCCTGGACTGCCTGCCCGCCTACTTCGACCCGGCCCTCGCCCCCCTCGACTTCACCCGCTGGCTGACGGGCTGGGTCGGCGCGGAGACCGACGGCACGGAACCGGAGCCGAGGCTGCGGGCCGCGGTCGCGGCGGCCGCGTATCTGCACCGGGTGCGCGGTACGCGCCGAGGCCTGTCGGAGGCCATCCGGCTGGCGTTCGGCGTGGAACCGGAGATCGACGAGAGCGGCGGATCGGCCTGGAGCGCGCGCCCCCTCGGCCCGTTCCCGGGCGACCACCGCCCCCACCTCCACGTCACGCTCCGCCTGCCCGAGCCCTCCCCGGCGGACGAGCACCGTCTGGACACCCTGGTGGCCGCCGCTCGCCCCGCCCACATGCCGTACACGGTCAAGGTGACCGCCGCTGAAAGGACCCCGGAGAGATGACCACCCAGAACTGCGCCGAGTGCGGCACGCGCGCCGAGCCCGGCCAGTCCTTCTGCGACGCCTGCGGCGCCGTACTGAGCTGGACAGACCGAGCGACGGCACGGGCGGGCGCGGCGACTGGGGCGGCAGCGGCGGCCGACCCGGGCGCCGGTGCGAGCGCCGGCTCGGGTTCGGGGGCAGGCGCGGGACCGGCGTCCACGTACGGCTCCGCGTCGGGCGGCGCCGGCTCGGCCAACGGGTCAGCGCCCGCCGAGGCCCCGCAGGCCCCGCAGGCCCCGCAGGCCCCGCAGGCCCCGTCGGGCCAGCCCGGACCGGAGGCCGCCACCGCGGGTTCCGCTGCCGGCGCGGGGGCCGGAGCCGCATCCCGTACTCCCCTCGCCACCACCACGGCCCCGGCCCCGGCCCCGGCCTCGGCCTCGGCGGACGACGACCACGACTCGGACGACGAGGACACCACGGAAACTCCCCTCCCGGTCATCCCGCCGGAGGACGGCACCGCCGCTCCATCGGCCCCCGCCCCGCCCCAGGCCCCGACGCCGACGCCGACCCCGACGCCGACGCCCGACGAAACCGCGCCGACCACCCCCACCCCCGCCCCCGCCCCCGCGCTGGGCGACACGATGGCCGCGCGGGCCCGTTCTCTCCTCGTCCCCGTCGCCGACGCGGAGCCCCGCCCCGCCGCGCCCCCGGCCGTCACGCCGGTCCTGCCGGGCAGGCCGGTCGCGGACCGGCCGCAGGTCCGCGCGCCCGGCCCGGTCCAGGGCGAGCAGCACGGCGTCGCGTGCCCCTGGTGCGCCACGCCCAACAACCCCGACCGGCATTTCTGTGTCCGCTGCGCGATGCCCATGACCCTTGAGGACCGCTCCTCGATCCGCCTCCCCTGGTGGCGTCGCCTGTTCAACCGCAACGGCGAGACGCCCTGGGCCGGCGACCGCCCGCGCCTGCGCCGTACGTTCGACCGCATCGTCAGCTGGCTGGTGGCCGCGGTCGTCCTCACGCTCGTGATCATCGCCGGGGTGAACACACCAGCGGCGATCCAGGCCACCCGCGACCACTTCGCCAAGCGGGCGCCGGTCACCCCGGACTCGTTCGCGGCGTCGCGCTCCTACCCGGGGCACAAGCCGGAGCTGGCCTTCGACAAGCTCAACAACACCTGGTGGGGTCCCGGCGTCTCGCAGTCGGGCGAGGGCGAGTGGATCGAGGCGCGCTTCGACCAGCCGACGCGACTGCTGGACCTGATCATCACCTCGGGCACGTCGGTCCGCCCCGACCAGCTCGACGAGTCCGCTCTCCCCCACCGCATCAAGGCGACGATCACCTTGAAGGACGGCAAGACCACGACCCGGGAGCTCACGCTGGACCAGAGCGCGGGCGGTCAGCGGCGCGCATTCCGCGTCGGCGAGGCCACCAAGGTCCGCTTCACGATCGAGTCGTCGTACTCGGTGTCCGGGAGCAAGCAGGTGTCGATAGCCGAGATCGAGTTCTTCGGCCCGTCGAGCGCGAACGCGTCCTGAACACGTCCTGAGTACGTCCGAGTACGTCCTGACGGCCGAAGAGGAGGGGCGGGGGGGGGGGGGGGGGGGGGGGGGGGGGGGCGGGGGGGCGGGCGGGGGGGGGCGGGGGGGGGGGGGGGGGGGGGGGGGGGGGGGTGT
>NZ_JBITCT010000038.1:0-114431 GCF_044453465.1 Streptomyces sp. NPDC051677 | reverse complement strand
TGGAGCGCCGGTAAGACGGGCACACGTGCCCGCGCAGCGCGGTGAAGCAGGAAGCCCCCGGAAGGGTCAGCCGACCCAGGCCGGAATCCCTGGACCTTAGGGCCAGGGAGCACGTCAACGATCAGTCACACGTAGGGTCGGCACCGGGACGGATGACCGCCGAAGAAAGGGGCAGCAGAATGCCGCAGGAAGTACGCGGAGTGATCGCGCCGGGCAAGAACGAGCCGGTGCGGGTGGAGACGATCGTGATCCCCGACCCCGGCCCCAGTGAGGCCGTGGTGAAGATCCAGGCCTGCGGGGTCTGCCACACCGACCTGCACTACAAGCAGGGCGGGATCAACGACGAGTTCCCCTTCCTGCTCGGCCACGAGGCGGCCGGCGTCGTGGAGTCGGTCGGCGAGGGCGTCACCGACGTCGCGCCCGGTGACTTCGTCATCCTGAACTGGCGTGCGGTGTGCGGCCAGTGCCGGGCCTGTCTGCGGGGCCGCCCCTGGTACTGCTTCGACACCCATAACGCGAAGCAGAAGATGACCCTGGCCTCGACCGGTCAGGAGCTGTCTCCGGCGCTGGGCATCGGCGCGTTCGCGGAGAAGACGCTGGTGGCGGCCGGGCAGTGCACGAAGGTCGACGCGTCCGTGTCGGCGGCGGTGGCCGGGCTGCTGGGCTGTGGCGTGATGGCCGGGATCGGCGCGGCGATCAACACCGGCAACGTCGGCCGGGGCGACACGGTCGCCGTCATCGGCTGCGGTGGTGTGGGCGACGCGGCGATCGCCGGGTCGCACCTGGCCGGCGCGGCGAAGATCATCGCCGTGGACCTCGACGACCGGAAGCTGGAGACAGCGCGCAAGATGGGCGCGACCCACACGGTCAACTCCAAGGAGTCCGACCCGGTCGAGGCGATCCGCGAGCTGACCGGGGGCTTCGGCGCCGACGTCGTCATCGAGGCGGTCGGCCGCCCGGAGACCTACAAGCAGGCCTTCTACGCCCGCGACCTCGCCGGCACGGTCGTCCTCGTCGGGGTGCCCACCCCGGAGATGAAGCTGGAACTGCCGCTCCTGGACGTGTTCGGGCGGGGCGGAGCGCTGAAGTCGTCCTGGTACGGCGACTGCCTGCCCTCCCGGGACTTCCCGATGCTGATCGACCTGCACCTGCAGGGCCGCCTGGACCTGGGGGCGTTCGTGACCGAGACGATTCAGCTCGACGAGGTGGAGAAGGCGTTCGAGCGGATGCACCACGGCGACGTGCTGCGTTCGGTGGTGGTGCTGTGATGGCCGCGCGCATCGAACACCTCGTCACCTCCGGCCAGTTCACCCTCGACGGCGGCACCTGGGACGTCGACAACAACGTGTGGCTCGTCGGCGACGACCACGAGGTCGTCGTCATCGACGCCGCCCACGACGCCGACGCCATCCTGGCCGCCGTGGGCGACCGCAGGCTGACGGCCGTCGTCTGCACCCACGCCCACAACGACCATGTCTCCGCCGCGCCCGCCCTCGCCGACGCGACCGGCGCCACGATCTGGCTGCACCCCGACGACCTGCCGTTGTGGAAGCTCACCCACCCGGACCGCGACCCCGACGCCCACCTGGCCGACGGCCAGGTCATCGAGGCCGCCGGCGCCGACCTGACCGTCCTGCACACCCCCGGGCACGCGCCCGGCGCGGTCTGCCTGTACGAGCCCGGGCTCGGTGTGCTCTTCACCGGCGACACCCTCTTCCAGGGCGGCCCCGGCGCCACCGGCCGCTCCTACTCCCACTTCCCGACGATCATCACGTCCATCAAGGACCGGCTGCTCGCCCTCCCGCCGGAGACGAAGGTGCTGACCGGACACGGCGACGCGACGACCATCGGCGCGGAGGCGCCCCACTTGGAGGAGTGGATCGCCCGCGGCCACTGACCCGGCCCCGATGCCCGGCGGAAAACGCAGGGGCGCCGGTGCGCCGGCCCACCCTACGATCACGGGCATGACCACTGCACTCGTGACCCTCCATGACACCCGCGTCCTGCGGTGCGCCCCCGACGGCCCACCGCTCGACGGGGAGAGCGCCGCCCTCGACCTGATCGGCGACGCGTTCGGGCACGACGCGACTGTCGTCGCCGTGCCCGCCGAACGGGTCGGGGACGCGTTCTTCCAGCTGCGGTCGGGGGTCGCGGGCGCGGTCGTGCAGAAGTTCGCGAACTACCGGCTGAGGCTGGCCGTCGTCGGGGACATCTCCCCGCACCTCGCCGAGAGTTCCGCGCTGCGGGACTTCGTGTACGAGGCGAACCAGGGCGGCCAGCTGTGGTTCGTGGCGGACGACGGCGCGCTGGAGGACCGGCTGCGCCCGGTCGGGTGAGCGCCGCCGAAAGGTGACAGAAGATGTCCGGCTTTCCCGGGACCCTCGAAGCGACACCACTCGCACGAGGCAGGGAGGCCGGACATGTCAGGTCCGCTGGAAGGCAAGGTCGCACTGGTCGCGGGGGCGACCCGGGGCGCGGGGCGAGGTACCGCCGTGGAGCTGGGGGCGGCCGGCGCCACCGTCTACGTGACGGGACGCACCACCCGGGAGCGGCGCTCCGAGTACGACCGCCCCGAGACTGTCGAGGACACCGCCGACCTGGTCACCGAGGCGGGCGGCCACGGCATCGCCGTCCCCACCGACCACCTGGACCCCGACCAGGTGCGCGCCCTCGTCGACCGCATCGCGGAGGAACAGGGCCGCCTCGACGTCCTGGTCAACGACATCTGGGGCGGCGAGAATCTCTTCGAGTGGGACACACCGCTCTGGGAACACGACCTCGACAAGGGGCTGCGGCTGCTCCGGCTCGCCGTCGAGACCCACGCGATCACCAGTCACCACGCCCTGCCGCTGCTGCTGCGCCGCCCGGGCGGCCTGGTCGTCGAGATGACCGACGGCACCGCCGAGTACAACCGCGACACCTACCGCGTGAGCTTCTTCTACGACCTCGCCAAGGCGTCCGTGCTGCGCATGGCCTTCGCCCTCGGCCATGAACTCGGCCCGCGCGGCGCCACCGCTGTCGCGCTCACCCCCGGCTGGCTGCGCTCGGAGCTGATGCTCGACCACTTCGGCGTGCGGGAGGACAACTGGCGCGACGCCCTGGACCGCGTCCCCCACTTCGCCATCTCGGAGACGCCCCGCTATGTCGGCCGTGCCGTCGCCGCCCTCGCCGCCGACCCCGACGTCGCCCGCCACAACGGACGGTCCCTCTCCAGCGGCGGTCTCGCCCCGGTGTACGGCTTCACCGACCTCGACGGCAGCAGGCCGGACGCCTGGCGTTACCTCGTCGAGGTGCAGGACGCGGGCAAGCCGGCGGACCCGACGGGCTACCGCTGAGCTGACGTGGTAGCGGTGCTTAACAGCACCTGGAGATTTTCTCACTTGTCCTCCGGAAGGCCGTCGGGCAGCGTTCACCCGTGCAGACCCCCACAGAGTCGGCCGCCGCCTCACCCTGGCGCGTCCGCGACTTCCGCGTCCTGTTCTCGGCCACCGCCCTGAGCCAGCTCGCCACGAACGTGAGCTACGTCGCCGTGCCCCTCGTCGCCGTGACCGCACTCGACGCGAGCCCCGGACAGGTCGGCGCCCTCGCGACCCTGAGCACGCTGGCGTTCCTGTTCATCGGGCTGCCGGCCGGGGTCTGGGTGGACCGGATGCGGCACCGCCGCATCCTGATCGGCGCGGACCTCGCGCGGGCCGTGCTGTTCTCCTCGGTGCCCGTCGCCTGGCGGCTCGACGCGCTCACCCTGGGCCACCTCTACGTCGTGGTCCTGCTCAACGGCTGTGCGACCGTGTTCTTCGACGTCGGCTCGCAGAGCGCCCTGCCCCAACTCGTCGGCCCCGCCGCCCTCGTACGGGCGAACTCGGCCGTGGTGAGCCTCCAGGCGGCGGGCAACATCGCGGGACGGGGAGCGGGCGGCGGACTCGTCCAACTGCTCACCGCGCCCGCCGCCGTGGTCTGCGCGGCGGGCGCCTACCTCGCCTCCGCGCTCCAGCTCTTCGCCCTCGGGCGCGGGGACGACAGCTCCCGGCCGCCGCACCCGACCCGGCTGCGCGCCCAGATCGCGGAGGGCGTACGGCACGTCCTCGGCGACCGGGAACTGCGCGCGCTCGCCCTCACCGCCGCCCTCACCAACTTCGGCTCGCAACTCGTCACCACCATGCTGCCGATCCTGTTCGTCCGTGAACTGCACTTCTCCGCAGGCGCGTTGGGCCTGTTCGGGGGAGCGGGCGGACTCGGCCTGCTGCTCGGCGCCTGGTGCGCGCGTCCGCTGGCCGGGCGTCTCGGGCACGGCCGGGCACTCGGCCTCGTCGGTCTGGTCCTGGCGCCCGCGGGGCTGGTCATGCCCTTGATCGACCGGGGCCCCTGGCTGTGGATCGCGGGGGCGGCCTGGGTGCTGGTCCTGTTCAAGACCGGGGTGGACAACGTCCTGGGCGTGAGCCTACGTCAGCGGATGACGCCGGACGCCCTCCTCGGCCGGATGAACGCCACGTTCCGCTTCCTGCTGACCGGGGCGCTGGCCGTGGGCGCCGCCGTCTCCGGCCTGATCGGTGAACTGGCCGGAGTGCGGGTCACCCTCTGGGTGGGCGGCGTACTGCTGGCGGTGAACTTCCTGCCCGTCTTCCTCTCCCCGGTCCGCACCCGACGCGAACTGCCCCGACAACGGCTCTCCGTGGCAGTCAGTCAGACAGTGCGGAAGTGAGAGCGACGAGCACCCGCTCGCCGTCCGCCTCCGCCGTGCGCCAGTTGCTGAACGCCGCCCGCAGCGCCGGTACCCCGCCGTACACCGTAGGCGTCACAAAGGCCTCCCCGGAGGCTGCCACCGCGTCCGCCAGCGCGGCCACCCGCTGCCGCGTCGGATCCTCGGCGAGGGTGAAGCAGACGACGTTCAGCCGGACCGGCGCCAGCAGCCGCAGTCCGCCGAGCGCCGCGATCCCCTCGCCGAGCCGGGCCGCGAGGGCCACGTTGCGCTCGACGATCTCCCGGTGCCCGGCCCGCCCGTAGGCCGTCAGCGAGAACCACGCGGGCAGTGCGCGCAGTCGCCGGGAGTTCTCCGGGGTGAGGTGGACGAAGTCGGGCTCACCGGTGGGCAGTCCGAGGTACGGCGACGCGTTGTGGAAGACCCGCACCTGGAGGTCGCGGCGGCGGGTGAACTGGACGGCCGCGTCGTAGGGCACGTTGAGCCACTTGTGCAGGTCCACGCAGACCGAGTCGGCCGCGTCGAGCCCCTCGACGAGGTGCGCGTACGCGGGGGAGAGCGCGGCGAACCCGCCGAACGCCGCGTCCACGTGCAGCCAGAACCCGTACCGCTCCTTCAGCGCTGCGATCGCCCGCAGATCGTCGAAGTCGACGGTGTTGACGGTGCCCGCGTTGGCCACGACGATCGCCGGCCGGCCGTCCAGCGCGGCGAGGGCCGCCTCCAGCGCGTCGACGTCGACGGCCTCCCGGTCGCCCGGCAGCACGGGCACCTGCCGCAGCCGGTCCCGGCCGATCCCCAGCACCGACAGCGCCTTGGTGACACTGGAGTGCGGGCTGCCCGAGAGCACGTCGACCGGCCCCAGCGCGGCCGCGCCGTCCCGGGACACGTCCACCCCGAGCCGCTCGCCCAGCCACTCCCGGGCGACGGCCAGTCCCACCGTGTTCGACACGGTCGCGCCGGTCACGAACGCCCCGGAGTGCGCCTCGCCCAGCCCGAACAGCTCCCGCAGCCAGGTCACCGTCTCCCGCTCCAGCGCCGTCGCCCAGGACCCGGTGGCTCCGGCGACGTTCTGGTCGAAGGCGCTGGTCAGCCAGTCCCCGGCGACCGAGGCGGGCGTCGCGCCGCCCGTGACGAAGCCGAGGTAGCGCGGCCCGGCGGAGCCGGAGAAGCCCGGCGCCCAGCGTTCGGCGAACCGGGCGAGGGCGCCGTCGGTCCCGACCCCCTCGGCGGGCAGCGGGGTCAGGTCCGGCGCCTTGTCGAGGTGGACCACCGGCCGCGCGTCCAGACCGGTCACCTCGCGGGCGGCGAAGTCGCGGGCGGACTGCAGGAGTTCGGGGAGCCGGGAGAGGTCGTCGGCGAGCGTGGGGTGCATGTCGGGGACTTTAGGCCGGGCACCCGGACCGGCACCCGGTCCACGTCGGAGAAACTGGACCGATGCACGATGGTTCAGCCGCCCCGCCTGCAGCCGGGCAGCCGCGTGCACGCTCGGCGATTCACCGCGGCGAACGTACCCGTTTCGTCACAGCCTGAGGATGACTACAACCGATAACCCTGGACACCGGTCTACGGTGACGAGATCGCCGCAATCGTGCCAGGAGAGGGCAACCATGGGGGACATACGCAGACGAGGGGCCGTCGTGCTCGGGGTCACCGGTCTTGTCGCGCCGCTGACACTCGCGTTGGGCGCGGCGCCGGCCCAGGCCGCGAGCTGTTCGACGCAGGCCGGGCCGTACCAGAAGCAGGTCGAGAAGTTCCTCGGCCGGCCCGTCGACGGCAGGCAGTCGACCGCCGACTGCAAGGCCATCCAGGCCTTCCAGAACAAGCACGGCATCACCCCGAACATCGGCTACGCCGGGCCCGTCACCTGGGGTGTGATGGACCTCATGAACAAGCAGAAGGCGGTGGGCAACAACCCCAACAGGTCCGGCGCGTGCCCGACCAACAAGGGCCGCATCGCCTGCGTCAACCTCACCCTCCAGCTCAGCTGGATCCAGGACGGCAGCAGGCTCGTCTACGGCCCCGTCCCGGTGCGCACCGGCCGGAACGGGTACGAGACCCGCACCGGCCTGAAGAAGATCTACTGGCGTGACATCGACCACGTCTCGACGATCTACAACGTGCCCATGCCCTACAGCCAGTTCTTCGACGGCGGCCAGGCCTTCCACTCCGTCGGTCTCAGCATGTGGAACCCGCCGGGTTCGCACGGCTGCGTCAACATGACCAGCACGACCGCCAAGAAGTACTGGTCGCTGCTGAAGAACGGCGACGACGTCTTCGTCTACGGCCGCAAGCCGGGCACCTGAGGCCCACCGAAGCAGTGCAGGCGCCCGGCGTCGCCGGGCGTCACGCCTCGGGCGCGTCCCCGAAGTCCGGGATCTCCAGCCTCGCCCCACCCTGCCGCGCGGACTCGTGCGCGACGATGCCCGGCAGGGTGTAGCGGGCCGCGACCCAGGCGTTCACGGACGGCAGCGTCCGGGCGTTGACCGCCGTCACGAAGTCGTCCACCAGGAAGTGGTGGCTGCCCTCGTGCCCGTTGTGCAGCTCGTCGAACTCCCGCGGCAGACGCGCGCGGTCGTGCACCGGCGCCGAACCCGAGGTGAAGGCGGCCCGCAGATCGGGCGCGATGTGCTGGAGCGACGGGTCGTCGGGGGACAGCGTGGGCTTCGGCTCCAGCAGCTCGCTGATGTCCTTCACGCCGTTCTTGTCCTGCCACAGCGCGACCGTCGCGAGCTGCTCCATGCTCGCCTCCGTACCGAAGAAGCGGAATCGGGACTCGCGGATGTGCGAGGGGTAGCCGACCCGCCGGAACTCGTTCGTACGGAACGAGCCGCCGCCGGCCACCTCGAACAGCGCGGTGGCGTTGGAGAAGTCGTTGCCGAACTGGCTGACGGACTTGTCGAAGACGCCGTCGCCCCGCTCGTCGACCACTCCGATCGCGGACACGCTCACCGCGTGCGTCCGCCAGGCGCCCAGCACCCCGCCCACCGAGTGCGTCGGATACAGCAGCGGGGGATAGCTGGCGGTCGCCTTCCAGTCCGCGCCGCCGCTGTACCGGTACGCCTCGTAGAATCCCAGGTCCATGTCGTGGACGTAGTCGCCCTCGGCGTAGAAGAGCCGTCCGAAGGCGCCCTGAGCGATCTGGTTGCGGGCGTGCACGGTCGCCGGGTTGTACTGGCTCGTCTCGCCCATCATGTACGTCAGCCCGGTCGCCTTGACGGCGTCGATGATCGCCGCGATCTCCGCCGTGGTGATCGCCATGGGGACGGCGGAGTAGACGTGCTTGCCCGCGTTCAGGCCCTTCAGGACCAGCGGGCCGTGCGTCCAGCGTTGGGTGAAGACGGCGACCGCGTCGACCGCCGGCGACTCGAGCATCGCCTCGTACGAGGGGAACGTGCCCGTCAGGCCCACGTCGGCGGCGAGCCGCTCGGCCCTCTCGGGCAGCACATCGGTGACGTGGACGTCGCTGACGCCGGGGTGGGCCAGGAACAGCTTGGCGAACTGGCCCGAGAACTGCCCGGCGCCGACGATGCCGAGGGAGAACGTCATGGGTGGCGTGCCCTTCCGAAGTCGGTTTACTGGTCGAGGATCAGGTTGATCTGGCTGTTGGTCTCGTCGAGACTGCTCACCGGCTTGCCGTTGCCGTAGATGTCCTCCATGGCAGGCTGCATGAGCGCCGTGACGTCCGCCGCGTAGTTGGTGATCGGGTAGGAGAAGGTCCGGAAGCCCTTCTTGTCGGCGACGGGCTCCGTGAACGCCGAGACGTCGATGCCCTGCTTCTTGTAGGCGGCGATGGCGGCCCGGGTGCCGGCCGGAGCGGCGGGGAAGACGACGCCGTATTTTCCGACGACGGTCTGGCACGCGTCGGAGGCCAGGTAGGCGACCCACTTCCGGGCCCCCGCCTTGTTGTGGGCGCCCTTCGTGATGGAGTCGGCGAGGCCGTTCATCATCGTGGCCCGCTTGCCGGTCGGGCCGACGGGCGTCAGGGCGGCCTTGATGTCCTTGCCCTTGAAGCCGTGGTAGGTGGAGATCATCCAGGCGCCGTCGAAGGTGGCGGCCGCCTTGCCCGCGGCGACCTGGGTGTTGCCCTGGTTGGACTGCACGTTGTAGTCGGAGAACGGGGCCATGTACCCCTTCTTCGCCAGCCCGAAGTACCACTTGACGACCGACTGGAAGGTCTTGCTGTCGTACTGGTAGTGGGTGCCCCAGCGCGCCTTCTCCGTGTAACTCCAGCCGGCGGAGGCGGTGAACATGCTCCACTGGGTCTGGCCGTCGCCGTAACCGCCGCCCTGGCTGGCCAGGCCGTACACCTTCACATGGTGCTTGTCGAAGCCCGGCTCGTCCCCGCGCCGTCCGTTGCGGTCGACCGTGAGACGGGCGATGGCCTTCTCGAAGCTGCCGCCGTCCTTCGGGTTCCAGGACAGGTCGTCGAGCTGTCCGGCGGTGAGCCCGGCGGCCTGCGCCGACTTCGCGTCGTAGAAGAGGGCGACCGTGTCCCAGTCCTTCGGGGCGCCGTAGCGGTGGCCGTCCTGGCCGAGCCAGTTCGCGGCGAGCCCCGGCTGGTAGGCGGAGTCCTCGATGCCGAGGTCGTCCAGCGGTTCCAGCACCTTCAGATCGGCGAACTGGCCGAACTTCTGGATGTGGTCGGTGAACACGTCCGGCTGGGTGCCCGCGATGAACCCGGCGGTGAGCTTGGTCCAGTAGTCGCTCCAGCCCAACTGGGTGATCTTGACGTCCAGTCCGGGGTTCTCCCGTTCGAACCCCTTGGCGCAGGCCTGGTAGGCGGGCAGTTGGTTGGCGTCCCACAGCCAGTAGGTCACCGTGTGCTGGGACGCCCCGCTGGAGCCGCCCTGCGCGCAGCCCGTCGCCAGGGACAGCGCGAGCGCCCCGGCCAGCGCGGTGAGCGTACGAAGTCGGTTCACTGTTCCCTCACTTGATCCCGGTGAAGCCGATGGAGCTGACGATGCGGCGGGCGAAGCAGGCGAAGAGCACCAGCATCGGCAGCGCCGCGATCAGCGTCGCCGCGGAGAGCCCGGACCAGTCGACGCCGGTCGCCGGCGTCTGCGCGCGGAAGACCGCCAGTGCCACCGTGAGCACGCGCGAGCTGTCGCTGTAGGAGACCATCAGCGGCCAGAAGTAGTCGTTCCAGGAGGTGATGTACGTCAGCACGGACAGCGTGATGACCGGCGTCGACGCCATGGGCAGGATCACCCGGAAGAAGATCTTCACCTTTCCGGCGCCGTCGAGCAGGGCCGCCTCCTCGATCTCCCCGGGGATGTTCATGAAGAACTGCCTCAGGAAGAACACCGCGAACGGCGTCATGAAGAGGCTGGGCAGCGCGATGCCCCACAGGGTGTCCACCAGGTGAAGCTGCTTGATGAGGACGAAGTTCGGCAGCAGCGTGAAGATGGTCGGCACCATCAGCCCCGCCAGGAACAGGCCGAACACCTTGTCCCGGCCCCGCCAGCGCAGCCGGGCGAAGGCGTAGGCGGCCATCGCCGAGAAGAAGATCTGGCAGCCGGTGATCAGGGTCGAGACGAACACCGAGTTCAGCAGATAGCGCCAGAAGTCGAGCCCGCCACCGGCGCCGCCCTGCGCGATCGCCTCCTTCGCGGACTGCAGTCCGAGGGCCCGCTCGAAGCCGCCGGCGCCGAGGCCGACCGGCAGCGGATTGGCCGGGTCGGCGCTGAGGCCCGCGTTGGAGGAGAGCGCGGTGCGCAGGATCCAGTAGAACGGCAGCAGGGTGATGAGCACGATCAGGCCCATCACGGTCCAGGCGGCGGCCCGCCCGAAGGAGATCGTGCGCCGGACCGGCGGGGCGCCGGTCGTCGTCGCGGTGGCCGGTGGTGGTGCCGTTGTCGTCGCGACAGCCATGTCCGCGTCTCCTTTCAGCCGAGGTCGGTCCGGCCGGCCCGGGTGAGCCGGTACTGCAGGACGGTGATCGCGCTCAGGACGACCAGCAGGGCGACGGACATCGCCGAGGCGTAGCCGAACTGGAAGCGGCCGAAGGCGGAGCCGTAGATGTAGTACTGGAGGACGTTGGTGGCGTTCGCGGGACCGCCCGCCGTGGTCACCGCCACGGTGTCGAACACCTGGAACGACCCGATCACGGTCATGATCAGCACCACCGCCAGCACCGGACGCAGCAGCGGCATCGTGATCCGCCAGAACATCCGCCACTCGCCCGCGCCGTCGACCTTGGCCGCCTCGTACACGTCGTTCGGGATCGCCTGGAGACCAGGCGAAGAGCAGCAGCGCGGTGTAGCCGACGTGCCGCCAGACGTTGATCATGGCGATCGTCGGGATGGCCCAGGTCTCGTCGGCCAGGAACGGGATCCGGTCGAAGCCGAGGGCGCTGACGATCTCGTTGCCGATGCCGAGCTGGGTGTCGAGGATCCACAGCCAGACGAGGCCCGCGACGACGTTCGACATCAGGTACGGGGTGAGCACGATGCCCCGCAGCACCGCCGACTGCGTGAGCCGTTGCAGCAGCACGGCGATGGCGAGGGCCGCGACCGTCTGCACGCCGATGTTGAGGAGCACGTACTCGACGGTGACCTTCAGCGAGTCCCAGAAGATGGGGTCGTGGACCATCCGCACGTAGTTGTCCAGGCCCACCCACTCCGCCGGCGTCAGGAGGTTGAAGCGGGTGAAGCTCAGGTAGACGCCCCGCAGCGTCGGCCAGAGCAGGAAGACCGCGAACCCCAGCAGGGCCGGGGCGAGGAACAGCGCGGCGAGCCGGCCGTCACCCTGCCCTTCACGGTGCGACGGGGGACTGCTGGAGGCGATGGTCATCGGGAGACTCCCTCGTCTGCGGCGGCTCGTTCTCGGCGCCACTTACTTTTGAGCCGGAAGAATCCATGCGTCAAGAGGTGCGCGAACATCTTTTCCGGTGATCCCGATGGCACCTATAGTGACCTGGATACTTCCAAGGCAAAAGAAATTGTGTGGGAGTCTGACCCTCATGACCACAGGTACCGCGGCCGGCTGGCTGCCGCTGAGTTCGGGGGAGCGCTCGGTCGCGATCGAGGTGCTCGTCCACGGCCCACTGTCGCGCACCGACCTCGCGCGGCGGCTGAACCTCTCCGCGGGCAGCCTCACCCGGCTGACCAAACCGCTGATCGAGTCGGGCCTGCTGGTCGAGAGGCCCGAGGCGGGCGCCCCGGCGGAGTCGCGGCAGGGCCGCCCCTCGCAACCGCTCGACGTGGTCGCGGAGTCCGGCTCCTTCATCGGCTTCAAGATCACCGAGGACATGGCATACGGCGTCGTCACCACCCTGCGCAGCGACATCGTCGCCCGCTACGACCGCCCGCTCACCTCGCACGACCCCGACGACGTCGTCGGCGTGCTGGGCGAGATGGCCGACGGGCTGGCCCGTGCCCACCCGCGCCTCGCGGGGATCGGCATCGGGGTGGGCGGGCTCGTCCAGGACCGCGCGGTGGTCGGGGAGTCACGCTTCCTGGGATGGCGGGACGTGCCGCTGGCCGCGCTGGTCGAGGAACGCACGGGGCTGCCGGTGGTCGTCGAGAACGACGTCGCCGCGCTCGTGGAGGCGGAGACCTGGTTCGGCGCCGGCCGCGGCCTCGACCGCTTCGTGGTCCTCACCATCGGCGCGGGCATCGGCTACGGCCTGGTCCTGGGCGGCAAGCGGGTCTCCTGCGCCGAGGAGGACCGCGACTTCGGCCGGCACTGGATCGTGAACCCGCACGGCCCGCTCACCCCCGACGGCGAGCGCGGCAGCGCCGTCTCGCTGCTGACCATCCCGAACATCCGCTACCAGGTGCAGGCCGCCACCGGCCGGGCGCGGACCTACGAGGAGATCCTCGCCCTGGCTGCCGCCGGGGAGTCCATGCCCGCCCGGGTCGTCGACGAGGCGGCCCGCGCCCTGGGCACGCTGGTCGCGCAGATCGCCAACTTCGTCATGCCGCAGAAGATCCTGCTCGCCGGTGAGGGCGTCGGTCTGATGGATGTGGGCGGGGCGACGGTGGAGGCGACCATCCGCGCCCAACGGCATCCGCTGGCCGCCCCGGTGGCGCTGGAGACCAAGGTGTCCGACTTCCACGACTGGGCGCAGGGGGCCGCCGTGCTGGCGATCCAGGTGCTGGTGCTGGGCGCTGCGGAGGGGTGAAATCGGGTGTGGGGGTTGACAGATGGACGTGATCAGTAACACGTCCGGTATGTCCGGTTCGCGTGCGGTGACTCACGCTGCCTTCACCTCGGACATCGTAAGATTCACACCATGTCCACCACTGTTGAATCCCTCTCCGAGCGATCGGCCGCGGAGGTCAACGAGGAGATCCGGGCCCTGTGGCTTCGGTCGGGCGGGACACTGAGCGTCGAGCAGCGCGAGGAATATCAGCGGCTCGTCCTGGAGTGGGCCGCCGCGCCCCAGCCCGTCGAGGCGGCCTGACGCTCCCCGAGGACCCCCGAGGCTCCCTTTCCGAAGCGGGCACCCTGACCGGGTGCCCTTTTCGCTGTCCTCCCGGCCCTTCCGGTCCTTCCGGTCCTTCCGGTCCTTCCGGTCCTTCCGGTCCTCCCGGGCCTTCCGGTCCTCCCGGCGCCCTCCCGGCCGGGCCCCGCTCAGCCCCAGGTCGCCGAGTAGTGCCGCTGGTAGGCCTTGCGGTCCTGCTCGGCGCGGATGTAGCGGGTCGCGACGAGGGCGACCATGCTGCCCGCGATCACCAGCAGCCCGGGGCCGATGTTCCTCGGGTCGGTGAGCCGGGAGGCGAGGGTCGCGCCGCCGCCGATGCCCGTCACGGGAGTGGTCGAACCCGGCGAGGTCCCGCCCGGGGCGATCGCCGCCTGGGTGTTCGAGGCGGTCGGCTGAGGGGCGCCGGACGCCGCGGGAGCGCCGCCCTGGTTGTTGGCCGCGGACGGCGCGGCCACGATCAGCTGCACCCCGAGCTGGGCCAGCGCCCTCGTCACCGGCTGGAAGAACGTCGTACCCCCCGACTTGCAGTCGCCGCTGCCGCCCGAGGTGATGCCCAGGGCGATGCCCTCGGAGAACATCGGGCCGCCGCTGTCGCCGGGCTCGGCGCACACGTTCGTCTCGATGAGGCCGCCGACCGTGCCCTCCGGATAGTTCACCGTCGCGTCCAGACCGGTGACCTCGCCGTCGCGCAGCCCGCTGGTGCTGCCGCTGCGGAACACCCGCTGGCCGACGGCCGCGTCGCCCGTGCCCGTGATCTTCACCCCGTTGCCGTTGCCGATCGCCACCACGTCGGCCCCGTCGCCCGCCTTGCCGCTCGCGTACTGCACCAGCGAGAAGTCGCTGCCGGGGAAGTTGGAGTTGACCGTCTGGCCCACCTGCTGGGCGGCCTGGTCGTCCGCGAACCAGGTCGACCCGGTGGGTCCGCAGTGTCCGGCGGTGAGGATGAAGTCGTTCGATCCGTTGGTGACGTTGAAGCCGGCCGAACAGCGTCCGCCGGTCGACAGGATCGGCAGCGCACCGTTGATCCGGGTGGTGAACTTGCCGGTGGTGCGCTCCATGCGCACGAAGCTGCCGATGCCGGTGGCGGTCCGCGTCAGCTGCGACCAGTCGGTGGCCGACACGGTGCTGTCCGCCTGCACGACGATCTGGTTCGACCGGTAGTCCATCACCCACGCGGTGCCGGCCACCCTGGGCGCCGAGCGCAGCGTCGCCGTGGCCGACTTGAGCTCGTTCATGCTGTGGGAGACGACCTTCGCCTCGGCGCCCGCCGCCCGGACGGAGTCGGCGGTCTGCTCGTCGGTGACCGCCACGACCGGCTGCCCGTCGGAACCGATCCAGGTGCCCGCCGTACGCGCGGTGCCGAGCTTCGCGACGAGCGCCGCCCCCGGATTCGTGACGACGGTCTGCGGCGCACTGCGCGGCACCGCCGACGTGGTGGGCGGCTCGCTCGCCATGGCCGCTTGCGTGACCATGGCCCCTCCCAGGAGGAGTCCGCCGACTGCCGCCAGCCGCGTCGCTCGCCGGACGGTCCGTCGTCGTACGTGCCTCATGCATGGCTCCCGAAACCCGAACAGGCGGCCTCAACACCGCGGGGCCCTCCGGTCGTTGAGCGCCCTCACTGTCCATACGTGCCGGGACCCGGCAGCGTTCAGCCCGGAAGTGATCACATGCGTGCTACACCTCAGTGTTTGCGTGCCACCCCGCCGAACATCGCGACCTCCGCCGGCTCGGCCCCGCCCCCGGCGCTCTCCGGACGCCAGCGCGAGCACGACACCACGCCCGGTTCCAGCAGCTCCAGGCCCTCGAAGAAGCGGGCCACGTCCGCGGGCGTGCGCTGGGTCAGCCTGGGCGTGCCGTGCTCGTTCCAGAACCGCACCGCCTCGTCCACCTCGGGCATCGCCGGGCTGGTCACGGTGTGCGACAGCACCAGCAGGCTGCCGGACGGCAGCCGGTCGACCAGCCGCCGCACCAGGCCGTACGGGTCCTCGTCGGCGCCGATGAAGATGACCACACTGAGCAGGACCAGCGCCACGGGCCTGGTGAAGTCCAGTGTCCTCGCGGCGTGTTCGAGGATCGCGTCCACGTTGCGCAGATCCTCGTCGAGATAGTCGGTGCGGCCCTCGGGCGTGCTGGTGAGCAGGGCCCGGGCGTGCGCCAGGACCAGCGGGTCGTTGTCGACGTAGACGATCCGGGACTCCGGGGCGAGGCGCTGCGCGACCTCGTGCGTGTTGTCGGCGGTGGGCAGTCCGGTCCCGATGTCGAGGAACTGGCGGATCCCCGCCTCGGTCACCAGGTGCTCCACCGCGCGGCCCAGGAAGAGCCGGTCGGCGCGGGCGTACTCGCTGATGCCCGGGTGTAACTCCCGGATCCGGTCACCGGCCGTCCGGTCGACCTCGTAGTTGTCCCTGCCGCCCAGCCAGTAGTTCCAGATACGGGCGGTGTGCGGCCGGTGGGTGTCGATGCGTGTGTACGGCGACGGTGCGGCCAGGCCGACGGCCGGCGCGTGCTCGGTCATGGACGGGCTCCTGAAGGGGTACGCAGGACAGGCGACGTGCTCGGTCGACAAGCAATCTAGACAGCCGAGTCGACCGGTGCCGGCCGTCCGCCCGATTCCGGGGCGGGGCCGAGCCGCGCCCAGCTCCGTTCGTCGCCCCAGACGGCCGCCGTGCCGGTGTAGGGGCGCAGCAGCGCCGTGAGCGCAGGGTCGCCGTGGCCGTTGAGTTCGTCCGACGCGATCTTGCGGGCGATGCCGGCGAGGAAGTCGGCGAGCTGCACCCGGGCGTCGAGCCGTGAGACGACCAGCCGCAGCCCGGCGAGCCGGATGCCCCGCTTCCGGGCCGCGTCCTCGATCCAGGCGATGCGCTCCGGGGTGAGCATGTTCTGTCGGTCGTGCGCGAGCCGGACCGGACGTCCTGCGTCGCTCCAGTGCGCGGCCGTGTGCAGGATGGAGGGGAGAAGAGGATTGAGGACCGGGGTGAGGACGAACGGGCCGTCCTGAATCCCGGCACGGTAGGAAAAAGCGCGGGAGCGTTCTTGCGAGAGCCGCGAGAGCGTGTCCGCCGCCGGCGTCCCCGCATAGCGTCGCCGTAGGTCCTCGACCGTGCGGAAGAAATCCTCGACGGGCGCATCCGGTTCGCCTTCGTGGCGCACGCGCAGCAGTTGGTTGGCGGATTCCAGGAATCGCCGCCACTCCGCGTCGGTGAAGGTCCGGCGCCCTTCGCGGAAGAGGGAAGCGGCCGTCTCCGGGGAGCCCAGCAGCAGGTCGACGGCTCGGTCCACGAGGAAGAAGGCCTTCTCGACGAGGTGAACATGGGCGTGCCCGTACAGCGGGCCCGGCATGGAGAGCAGCCATTCCAGGACGGCCCGGTGTTTCTCCCGGAGCAGATGGTTCGCCTTGTACTCCTCGGCGGGCGAACGGATCCGGTCGCGGATCTCCTGAACGTGCCCGGCGGCGGAATCGACCGACAGCCGCACACTGGCATGGGCGAACACGTCCGTGTTTCCGCCGGTGAGATTCTCGCCGTCCGATCCCGACTCGTCACAGGCGATCTCCGGGATTTCGGCGGCGTCCGCCACGATTTTCCCGTTCACATGATCCCAGGTCACACCACAGCCCCCTATCTTGTGCCCCATGACCAGCATCCCGCACGAGACGCCCCGTGAGTCGAACCCTTTGCGCGCCCTCACCCTCGACCGGCTCCGATGTCGTACGAGCATGAAGTGGCGTACCCATCCGGCCGACGTGCTGCCGCTGTGGGTCGCGGAGATGGACGTGCCCCTCGCCGAGCCGGTCGTCCGCGCGGTGACGGAGGCCCTCGCGCTCGGCGACACCGGCTATCCGGCGGGCACGGCCTACGCCGAGGCGCTGGCCGAATTCGCCGCGAAGCGGTGGGGCTGGGACGGGCTCGCCGTCGAGCGGACGGCGATCGTGCCCGATGTGATGCTGGGCATCGTCGAGATGCTGAAGCTCGTGACCGGCCCCGGTGATCCGGTGGTCGTCAACCCGCCGGTGTACCCGCCGTTCTTCCAGTTCGTCGAGCACATGGACCGGCGGATCGCCGAGGCGCCCCTCGGCGCCGACGGGCGGCTCGACCTCGACGCGCTGGAAGGGGCGTACCGGCGGGCGGTCGCCGGAGGCGGACGCGCCGCGCATCTGCTGTGCAGCCCGCACAACCCCACCGGCACCGTGCACACGGCCCGGGAGCTGTCCGCCGTCGCCGAGCTCGCCGGGCGGTACGGCGTCCGGATCGTCGTCGACGAGATCCACGCCCCGCTCACCGCCCCCGGCGTCGACTTCGTGCCCTACCTCTCCGTCCCCGGCGGCGAGAGCGGACTGTCGCTGATGTCGGCGTCCAAGGGGTGGAACCTGCCTGGGCTGAAGGCGGCCCTGGCCGTCGCGGGCCCCGAGGCGGCGGCCGACCTGGCTCTGCTGCCCGAGGAGGTCGGCCACGGGCCGAGCCATGTCGGGGTGCTCGCCCACACCGCCGCCCTGCGCGAGGGCACGGCCTGGCTGGACGCCCTGCTGGACGGCCTGGAGGAGAATCGGCGCCTGCTCGCGGCCCTCCTGGCCGAGCACCTCCCCGGTGTCGCGTACCGGCCCGGCGAGGCGACCTACCTCGCCTGGCTCGACTGCCGGGCGCTGGGCCTCGGGGACGATCCGGCCTCGGTGTTCCTGGAGCGAGGCCGGGTGGCGCTCAGCTCCGGGCCGGACTTCGGCACGGGCGGAACCGGGCACGTACGACTGAATCTGGCCACCTCGCCGGAGATCCTCACCGAGGGGGTGCGGCGGATGGCGCAGGCCGTGCGCTGAGTCACGGGACCCTCGTGGCACTGCGCCGCACCGCCGCTGCCTCGACTCGGGCGTCCGCAGCCGGGACGACACCGGCTCCATGCGGCGGTTCGCGCCCCACTACGAGCTACGACTGCCGAGGTGGTGACGTGCCCGGGCGCCTGGAGCACCGGGTGCCTAGACTGCGGGAATGGATGACACGGCGCTCGATCGGCTCGGGGCGGGCAAGTACCTGCTGATCACCAGCTATCGGAAGAACGGGACCGGGGTCGCGACCCCCGTCTGGGTGGTGCGCGACGGGGACGCCCTCGGGGCCTGGTCGGCCGCCGACGCCTGGAAGGTCAAGCGCATCCGGGCCCGCGGTGACGTCCTGGTCGGCCCGTGCGACGTACGCGGCAGGCCGACGGGCGAGCAGGTCCCGGCCACCGCCGAGATCTGCGACGCGCAGACCACCGCCCGCTACCGCACGCTGCTCGCGCGCAAGTACGGAGTCATGGGGCGCCTGACGCTCCTGGGCAGCCGGCTGCGGCGAGGGCTCGACGGCACGGTCGGGATCCGCGTGACGCTGTGAGCGACCGGACGCCTCGAACAGGTGAGGGGGCATGGACCGGTCGGTCCATGCCCCCTCTCTGATCAGGGCGGCTTACGACGCGTCGGTCACCGTCCCCGTCAGTGTCGGGGGCACCGGCTCGACGTCTTCGTCCGTCAGCGTCAGGCGCATCGACTCGACCGGCTCGGCCAGCTGGTCCTTCACCGTCGGCACGGTGAAGTCGGTGGTGGTGGTCCCGGCCGGGATGCCCATCCACACCCACAGGTTCGCCTCGGACAGCGGGCGCTCCGGGTCGGGCAGGTCACCGGAGTAGTCCATCAGCCACTGCGCGTCCACGTCCTTGGTGGACAGCTCGGCGCCCTCGGTGACCGGGAGCACCCGGACCGGCTGCCAGATGTCCACCGCGACGGGCTCCGACAGGGAGATCCGCCAGCTCAGCGTCTCGCCCTCGGTCACCTTGTCCGCGACCGGCGTCAGGGTGACCTTGGGCGCCGGGTCGTCGTTCAGTGCCGTGACCCCGCCCTTGTAGGAGCCGACGACCGCACCGCGCACGGCCTTCGCGAGAAGGTCGTTCTGCTGGTCGTTGCCGAAGAGCGTGTCGCCCTTCACCTCGACCGGCAGGTCGATCGGGGTGCTGCCGGGCCGGACGGCGACCACCTTCTCCGTGGGTTCGCCGGTCGCCGGGTCGACGACGTAGAAGCGGGCCCTGCCGCTGCCGTGTCCGGACACCTGGACCGGGATGTGGTAGGTGCGGGTGCCGGAGTCGCCCTCCTTGACCGTGATCCGGCCGATGTCGACGCGCGGCAGTGCGGCGGCCTTCACCGCCAAAGTACCGGGCGCCCAGCCCCAGGCGTCCATGAACCATGCCTGCCCGGACCCCGAACGCGGAGTCAGCTCAAGGGACTTGACGTGCCTCAGGTCGAGCCCGGCGCGAGCGGCGGCCGTCAGCGGGACGCGCAGTTCGCGGGCCCAGTAGGAGGCGGTGCGGTCGGATCCCGGCAGTCCGTCGGCCGTGATGCGGCCGAGCGCGGCGCGCTTGCCGGCGGAGTCGGTGACGGCCACGTCCAGTGCGGTGCCGGTGGTGTTCGGCGGTACGAACACGCGCAACGCCAGGCTCTTGGCGCCGGCGAGGGAGACGGGAGCCGTGGACGTGATCTTCGCCGGGGCGCCCGGCGCCGACCAGTTCAGCGCGATCGCGCTCTTGCCGGAGTCCTTCTGCAGATCCCACCACCCGAAGTGCGGGGACATCCCCGTGGCGTCCTCGCCCAGACACGCCTTGGCCGGGTCGGGGTCCGCCCAGCACACCCGGCCGCCGGTCACCTCGACCGACCCGTCGGGCACGAAACCGCCCGTGCGACGGGCGCCCACCGCGTGCGTCAGGACACGGGCCGGGTCCGCGGAGGGAGCACGCAGCCCCGTGCCGTCGAGCAGCGGGCGCACCCGGTCGTCACCGCCCACGAACAGCCGGGCCGCGGCGGCGATGTAGGTGGCGCCGGCCTGGTGCTGCTGGTCGGCGGTCAGCCGGGTCGGGGCGCCCTTGGAGCACACCGGGTCGGTCTCCTCCGGGTCCTCGGAGAAGTCGTCGAAGGAGGGCGCCACGGCCTTGCCCGGCGTCCACTCCGTGTTGAAGAAGTTGTGGTTGGCGCCGACCACGTACACGGCGCTGTGCAGGGCGGCGCCGTTGCTGATGCCGCGGGTGCCGTCGAGGTACGTCTCGCCCTCGAGGTCGGCGACGTCGCCGTCGCAGCCGGGCAGGATGGTCGCGGAGGGGACGTCGGCGACCGGATTCTGGCCGAAGATCGTCGGTCCGATGAGGACGGTGCCGCGGATCTTCCAGCGGACCGGGCCGTGGTAGCCGTCCTCGGCGGCGGGCGCCGGGTAGAGGCTGTCCATCGCGGCCCGGTTGACGCCCTCGCCGCCGCGCGAGTGGCCGACCAGCAGGACGCGGGAGAGGTCGGCCTTCGCCGCGTCGGGCACCGAGGCCGGGGCGGTGGCCGGGTGGGCGGCCCAGTCGGCCCACTTGGCGAGGTGCTGGCGCACCAGCGAGGAGCGGGCCTGCGCGCCGGCGTCCTCGGCCTGGGCGTCCTGGGCGTTGATGCCGTTCGCCGAGATCGACACCGTCACATAGCCCTGCGAGGCCAGCAGCTGCTGGTCCTGGAGGTAACCCTGGTAGCTGGGGATCGACTTCATGCCTGCCGGGCAGGGCCAGGAGATGTCGAGGTCGTCGCTGCCCGGGGTGTAGCAGGTGGTGTGCCGGCCGTGCAGGAAGAGCGCGAGCGGCCGCTTGCCGGTGGCGCCCCTCGGCGCGACGACGACCGCCTGCATCTCGATCGGCTGGGCGTAGCCGGGCAGCTTCAACGGGTCGAGGGCGTACTCGCCGCTGACCGTACGGTAGGAGCCGGGCTTGCCCGGGTCCACGGAGTTGGCCGGAGCCGGAGCCGGAGCCGGAGTCCGCGCCGGGGGCTGCCCGGGGGCGAGTGAACGCCGTCCGGCCGCGGGGGAGTCGTCGGCGGGCGCGTCCAGACGGCGTCCGCTCGCGAGGACCTGCAGGTCCTTCAGGGGGGTGTGGCCGGCCTCGTCGAGGGAGAGCCGGAACGTGCGGCCGTCGGTCCCCGGCTTCGGTATGCCGAGCAGCCGGTCGCCCGCGTGGAACTCCACACGGGCGTCGCCGAAGGGCACGGGCGTGGGCGAGCGCCATATCAGCTCGCGTGCGGCGCCCTGTCCGCCGATCCGCCACCCCTGCGGCAGCCCGCTGTCGGTGGACGAGGTCAACGGTCTTGTCTCGGACGGTTGTTGGGCTTGTGCCAGTCCCGGTGTTCCCGCCAGGGCCGCGATTGCGGCCACGGCGGTGACACCTATGCGCCGGGCACGGATCAAGGGTCCACTCCTCAACACTCGGAGCGCGGGGGCCCCGTCCGTACCGGGAGCCCCTCACGTCCCGAAGGAAGCCGTACGGGTCCTGTGGGTTGCCTGTGCCGGCGGACTCTGCCCCCAGGGGCAGAGAAAACCGGCCAGCTGGACGACTGCCCGCAGGACCCCGGGGAAAGGCCCCCTGCATGAGCCGAACTCCCCGCCTGCGCACGGCAGTCGTCGGCACCGGACACCGCGCCCAGACCTTCACCCGGGATCTCGCCGTCCGGCCCGGCCACCGCGTCGTCGCCCTCTGTGATCCCAACCCCACCCGCATGGCCTTCCACAACCGGCTGCTGGCCCGGGCAGGCGCGCCGCCCGCCGCCGAGTGGGACCCGGACCGCTTCGCCGAGCTGCTCGCCGCGGAGGACGTCGACGAGGTCGTCGTCACCACCGTCGACGCCGCGCACGACCGCTACATCGTGCCCGCGCTGAAGGCGGGCTGCCGGGTCGTCACCGAGAAGCCGATGACCGTCGACGCGGTCCGCTGCGCCCGCATCCTGGACGCTGTCCGAGAGACCGGCAACTCCCTCACCGTCGCCTTCAACTACCGCTTCAACCCCGTGCACGAGCGGGTGCGCGAGCTGCTCGCCGAGGGCGCGGTCGGGGAGATCCTCTCCGTCCACTTCGAGTGGCTGCTCGACACCCGGCACGGCGCGGACTACTTCCGCCGCTGGCACCGCGAGAAGCGGCACAGCGGCGGACTGATGGTGCACAAGGCGAGCCACCACTTCGACCTGGTCAACTGGTGGCTCGCGGACGAGCCGGACGAGGTCTTCGGCTACGGCCGGCTCGCCTTCTACGGCCCCGAGGCCGGCGCCCGGCACGGTCTGCGCCGCGCGTACGACCGTGCCCACGGCGCCGAGGAGGCCGCCGACGACCCGTTCGCGCTGGACCTCGCGGCCGACGACACCCTACGGGCGCTGTACCTCGACGCGGAGCGGGACGACGGCTACCACCGCGACCGCAACGTCTTCGGCGGGCCCGTCACCATCGAGGACGACATGGCGGTCCTGGTGCGCTACACGCGCGGCGCGACGATGACGTACCACCTCACCGCCTACTCCCCGTGGGAGGGCTACCGGGTGATGGTCAACGGCAGCGCCGGACGCCTGGAGCTGGAGGTCGAGGAGAGCCGCTGGCAGCCGCCCCGCACCCGTGTCACCTCCGGCAGCGGCGCGCTGCACGGAGACACGGCGGCCGAGCACGCGGGCGGCGTCCGGCTGACGCTGCGCCCGCTGTGGCAGCCGCCGGTCGACCTCCCGGTCGCGGCGCGGCACGAGGCGCACGGCGGCGGAGACACCCGGATGCTGGACGTGCTGTTCGGACCGGGGGAGTCCCGGAACGCCGGGAGCGCAGCCGCGACGGGGAGCACCGCCACCGAACGCGACGGCGCGCTCGCCCTCGCCGTGGGGCTCGCCGCGAACCAGTCCTTCGGCACGGGCCGGCCGGTACGCATCGGCGACCTGCTGCCAGGCCTCGGCCCGGTCACCCGGGGGTCCTGATGCCGCTGGTGCCCAAGTGCCCAAGTTGCCCAAGTGCTAGTGCCAGGCCCGGTACGGCTCGTCGACGAGTTGGAAGACCGGTTCGCCGCGTACCGGGTCCTTGACCGTGGACAGCCGGACGCGGTCGCCGCTGTGGATGCCGATGAGCGGGCCCATGACGCGGCCGCGGACGACGAACCCCTCGGCCATCTCGACCAGGGACACATTGCGCGCGGCGGGGGTGTTGCGGTGCACCACCGTGGCGTGGCGGACCGTGCCGGCGCCCTCGCTGCGCTCGGTGCGCAGGTCGCTGCCCTGACATGACGGGCACAGCAGCCGGTGGTACATGGCGGTGCCGCACCAGGTGCAGCGCTGGAAGAGGATGGTGTCGCCGTCGGCGTTCGCGCGGTCGAGGACGCCCGCCGCGGAGCCGGCGGCCTGCTGAACGGCGTTTCCTGAGTGGTGGTGGTACACGCGGGTCAACTCCCTGCACTCGGCCGGAATCCACGTGCGCGGCTCACCCGTGCACGCACGTGCCCGGTTCACCGTGCCACCGTGCACGCCCACAGCGTATGGCACTCAGTGCCAGGCGTAAAGGCACTGCGTACCCTTATTCTGGCGGGGTTCGGTCCCGGCCGAGCGTGGTCTCGATCTCCTGCACCACCCGCCACAGGGGCGCCCCGCGCCGCGAGACCACCACCACGACGTCCTCGTCCTTCGGCGGTTCGTCGGCGGGAGGCGCCGGAGCAGCCGGAACAGCCGGAGAGATGGGAGCAGCCGGGGCTTTCGGGGTCGTGCCGAACGCAGCCTGTACATACCCCAGTGCGTGGTCCACGGTCGTGCTCGCGTCGCCCCGGCCGTCCGAACGCAGCCAGGAACGCAGCGCGTTGTTGTGGGCGGCGACCACCGCGGCCGCGATCACGTCGGCGCGGAGATTGCCGTCGGGCCGGCCGGTGAAGCGGTCCCGCAGATACTCGGCGAGGGCGCGCTCATAGCGCCACACCACCGACAGCTCGTACGCGCGCAGCCCCGGCACCCGTTTGGTGAGCCGGTAGCGCTGCACCGAGAAGGAGGGGTTCTCCGCGTACATCAGCAGCACCAGCCGGGCCGCGTCGCAGACGCGGCGCACCGGCTCGTGGTCGGTCCCGCTCGCGGCGAGGAAGGCGGTCATGTCGGCCAGGCACCGCTCGTGGTCCGGGAAGACCACGTCCTCCTTGGAGGGGAAGTAGCGGAAGAACGACCGCCGGCCGACCCCCGCGAGCGCCACGATGTCGTCGACGGTGGTCTGCTCGTAGCCCCGCTCCAGGAACAGCCGGAAGGCTGCCGCGACCAGGGCGTCCCGCATGGGCGGCTTGGCCTCCGCCTTCTCAGTGGCGCTCATGGACGGGAACGTAACACCTGAAGGCCACCGGTGGCACTCAGTTCCCTCGCGAGGGGGAACCGAGTGCCACAGACGCAGGGATCCGAGGCCGACGCGTCAGATCCGCTCGGCCGCCTCCACCACGTTGGTCAGCAGCATCGCCCGGGTCATCGGACCCACCCCGCCGATGGGCGGCGCGAAGGAACCGGCGACGTCGCTCACGTCCGGGTGGACGTCGCCGAGGATGCCCTCGACCGTGCGGGTCAGGCCCACGGACAGCACGGTCGCCCCCGGCTTGATCCAGTCGGGGCGGACCAGGTGCGCCACGCCCGCCGCGGCCACCACCACGTCCGCCTCCCGGGCGTGCGCGGCCGTGTCCTGCGTGGCCTCGTGGCACAGGGTCACCGTGGCGTGCTCGGTGCTGCGGGTCAGCATCAGGCCCAGCGGCCGGCCCACGGTGACCCCGCAGCCGATCACGCAGAACTGCTGGCCGGTGATCTCCACGTGGTTGCGGCGCAGCAGATCGATGATGCCGCGCGGGGTGCACGGCAGCGGCCCCGGTATACCCAGCACCAGCCGGCCCAGGTTCGTCGGGTGGAGCCCGTCGGCGTCCTTGACCGGGTCGATCAGCTCCAGCACGGCATGGGTGTCGATGTGGGCGGGCAGCGGGAGCTGCACGATGAAGCCGGTGCACGCCGGATCGGCGTTGAGTCGCAGCACGGCGGCCTCGACATCGGCCTGGGAGGCGTCGGCGGGCAACTCCACCCGGATCGAGGCGATGCCGACCTGTGCGCAGTCGCGGTGCTTGCCGCCGACGTAGGAACGGCTGCCCGCGTCGTCGCCGACGAGGATCGTGCCCAGCCCCGGGGTGACGCCGCGCTCCTTCAACGCCTGGACGCGGAGGGCGAGTTCGCTCTTGATGTCGGCCGCTGCGGCCTTGCCGTCGAGAAGTGTTGCGGTGGTCACGGGAGTCGACGAGCCCTTCAGGAGAAGACGACGGTCCTGTCATCGTACGACCCGCCCGTCCGCCGCCGACCAGGAGTCCCGCCCGTCGCCGCCGCCCCGCCCCGCTCCCCACACGCCGCCCGCGCCCACTGGCGTAACATCTCCGCACCGCTCGACAGCCACCAGGAGACCCGTATGCCCGCCGCGCGCCCCCGTCTCCTCTATGTCACCGACCTGGCCTACCCGGCCCGCGGGCGCCGTTACTGCGATGAGGACGTCTTCCTCACCTCGCGGCTGCGCGCGGACTTCGACCTGGCCCTGTGCCATCCGAAGGACGCGGCGGCCCTGATGCACGCCTTCGACGGCGTCGTCGTCCGCAACAGCGGACCGGTCCTCGGCTACCAGGAGGAGTACGCGGCCTTCCGGGAGCGCGCGCTGCACGACGGGGTGCGCGTCTACAACCCGCTGACGGGCCGTGCCGACATGGCGGGCAAGCAGTACCTCCTTGACCTGACCGCCGAGGGGTTCCCCGTCATCCCCACCGTCGAGCGCCCCGAGGATCTGCACCTCCTGCCCGCGGCCGACCGGTACGTCGTCAAGCCCAGGATCGGCGCCGACTCCATAGGCCTGCGGATCGTCACGCCCGACGCCCTCCCCGCTCTGGTCGACGGCTCGGTCCTGGTCCAGCCCCGCGTCGACTTCGCCTACGAGGTCTCGTTCGTCTACGTCGACCACGACTTCCAGTACGCCCTGCACGCCCCGGACCCCGACCGCCGCTGGCAGCTCCAGCCGTACGAACCCGCTGTTCGGGACCTGGAGTTCGCCCGTCGCTTCGTCGACTGGAACGGTCTCGCGCACGGCATCCAGCGAGTCGACGCCTGCCGCGCCCCCGACGGCGAGCTGCTGTTGATGGAGCTGGAGGACCTCAACCCGTATCTCTCCCTGGACGCCCTCGACGAGGCCGGACGGGACGCCTTCGTCGCCGCGACGACCCGCTCCCTGCACCGCTTCCTCGCCGGCTGAACCCCGCGGCTGATCCCCGCGGCTGAACCCGGCGGCCCGCGCGTCCGTATCTCTCCCGGGGGACCCACGGGAGGGAGACGAGCGTGCCGACACCGGAGGAACCCGGACAGCCGCACGAACGCCCGGTCCTGGAACCCATCCGGGTCCTGCGACCGCGCAACACCGACGCCCTCGCGGAGCTGTTCCGCGAGATGACCGAACTGACCCAGGACACCGACGCCTACGAGGCGATCAACCTGCCGTCGCGGCAGGCCGCCGACGAGGCGCAGACGGAGGAGCTCCCGCCCCTGGGCCCACGCCCGGCCATCACCCCGCCGCCCCGCGGCGGCCGGGACTGGACGAGCGAGCGCGGCAGCCCCGGGCCCGGACCCGCCGGCGGCAGGAGCGCGGCGCGCAAGCGGAGTGGATCCCGGGCCGCGCCGGCCGAGGGCGGCGCACGGCCACGCGCCCGCACCGACTCCGGTGCGGGCCGGCGCCGAGCCGCCATCACGATCGGCGTATGCGCGGCGGCACTCGTCGGTTTCGCCGGCGCGCTCCTGCTGCCGGGCCGGGGCGGCGAGGCCGCCGCGGAGACTCCCGCCGCGAGCCCCGCTCCGACGCCGACCGTCACGGCGACCGGCTCCGCCGACCCCGACGGCGCCGGCACCCTCCGCGAGGGAGACAGCGGCCCCGAGGTGACCGACCTCCAGAAGCGCCTGCTGCGCATCCCGAACGTGTACGACAAGGGCCCCACCGACGGCCGCTACGACACCGTCCTCACCGAGGCCGTAGCCCGTTTCCAGCTCTGGTACGGCATCCGCGGCGACGAGAGCGGCGTCTACGGCGACGACACCCGTCGGGACCTGGAGTCCCGCACCGGCGGCGGATGACCCGACGGCACGGCGTCGACCGAAGGTCCTACCGCTCGACGTCCCGGGGCCGGGGCACCTGGATGTCGAGCACGCACACGTCGTCGCGGCCCTCGGGATCCAGCATCGTGGCGAGCAGCCGGTCCAGCGGGGCCGGACCGGTCGCGCTGCGGTGGGCGGCGGCGCCGGCGAGCCGCTCCAGGCCCCGGTCGATGCTCTCCGCGGGTCTTTCGACCAGGCCGTCGGTGTAGAACAGGAGCCGGTCGCCGGGCTCCAGGCGGACCTCCGCCTCCTCGTAGCGAGGGGTGTCGGTCGCACCGAGCAGCATCCCGAAGGGGCGCTCGAGGTAGCGTGCCGCACCGGCCCGCACCAGCAACGGCGGCGGATGGCCGGCCTGCGCCCACTTCAGCCGCCGTCTTTCGGGGCTGTAGCGGGCCAGGACCATGGTCGCCGAGCCGTGCGGGTCGCGGGAGTGCAGCAGCAGCGCGTTGAGCCGGGCGAGCGCGCCGGTCAGCGAGGAGCCGGTGATGACCATGCCCTTGGCGGTGAACCGCAGCAGGGCCATCGCGGCGACGGCGCCTATGCCGTGACCGGCGACGTCGCCGACCACGAACAGGGCGTCGCCGTCGGGCAGTTCGATGGCGCTGAACCAGTCGCCGCCGACGCTGAGGCCCGACTGCGCGGGCAGGTAGGCGATGTCTATGCGCAGCCCGGCCAGCCGGACGGGCTGCTTCGGCAGGGGCAGCAGCGCGTCCTGCAGCCGGGCCGCCACGGTGCGCTCCGCCTGCAGCACGCCGTGCTGGGTGAGGATGGCCCGCTCGCTGGCGACGAGCGCGAGTTCGGCGCTGCGCTGCGCGGTCAGGTCCTGCACGAAGCCGTGCACCTCGACGGGTGTGCCGTCCATGTCCGGCACCGCCTCGGCGACCACCCGCAGATGCCGGATGCCGTCCTCGTTGACGATCCGGAACGGCACGTCGCACGGCCGCCCGTGCCGCACCAGCTCCCCGATGGCGCGGGCCAGTATGGGCACGTCCTCGGGCAGGGCGAGGCGGGGCAGCCGGGCGAGCGGGACGACGCCCTGAGCGGGATCACGCTCGAAGATGGCGAAGACCTGGGCGGACCAGTTCGTCTCGCCCGTGACCAGGTTCCAGGTCGCCCAGCCGAGGTTGCCGAGCCGCTGCACGTCCGCCAGTCGCTGCTCCTGCCGGTCGGACGGGTCGTGCCGGTCCCAGCTGACGACCAGTCCGTCGCCCAGCCGCGCCGCCCGCGCGGAGTACGTCGCGAGCTCGCTGACCCCGGCGACCGTCTGCTGCCGGGCGAACGGCTCGCCCTCGTACGGCTCTTCGCCGGCCAGGGTGTCCAGGCAGCCCTGCCAGAGCGGCTCGTCGGAGATCTCCGGCCAGCACTCCAGGAAGCGCAGACCGACCAGCTCGCGCCCGCTGCGGCCGACGGCGTCGGACGTCGTGCCGGTCGCGGCGTCGATGCGGAAGTCCTCGACGCGCCCCGACGGGGTACGCAAGGGGGCGAGCAGCACCGCGGCGACCGGCAGCCGGTCGAAGACCGTCTGCACGGCGTCCGCGTCCGCGGCAGGACTGTGCCGGGTGCCGAACGTGCGCAGCGGGCCCGCGCACAACCGGGCGACGGCCCGCAGGCGTTCGCGGATCCGGGGCGGGAAGGCGCCCTCGCGGCGGCGCAGGATCCCGAGCGCGAAATCGGCCGTGTCCCCGGTGACCACCGGCAGCCAGGCCCGTGACCCCCACTGCTCGGGCGGGTCCCCGATCAGCAGGTACCGCTTCCCGTCCTCGCGCAGGTCCTCAAGCCAGCGCGGCCGGCCGGTGTCGAGGGCGTCCAGTGCGGCGATCCCGGCGAGCGGCGGCACCTGGCTCCACTGCGAGGCCAGCGTGTCGTCGAGGCCGGCGTGCCCGACGAGGGTCAGCCCGCCGGCGGGCAGCCGCGCGTAGAGCATCACGGCGTCGGCCGCGACGTCCGGGCCGAGGTGCTCCAGCAGGCACCGGGCGAGATCGTGCGGGGTGCTGACCCGGACGAGGGCCCGGCCCAGCCGGCCGAGGGCGGCGGCGTCGATCTCCTCGGGGGCCGGCGCGGGCACGGCCGCCGGTGCGGAAGCGGCGGCCGGCGGCTGCTCCGGGTCGGTGCGCGACGGCGGGGTGAGGGTGCCGAGGGTGATCCAGCACTCCTCCAGCAGCGTCCGCCGAGCGTTCTTCGCCCGCCGCTCGAGCTCCTCCTGCGCGAGGTCCGGCGAGCAGCCGAGCTGTGCCATCACCGCGCCCTTGGCGCGCTCCAGCACGGCCGAGGTGGCCGCCAGGTCCTGCAGCCGGTCCATCTCGGCGCGTTGGCGCGCCACGACCCGGGTCAGCGCGGCCATGTCGGGCACGCCGCCGGAGTCCGCGGGGAGGGCGGGTTCGCTCGTCACGTCTTGAGCATGGCACACGGACGGGGATTCGATCGGGGTCTTGGCGCAACGCCCCCGCCAGGCATGATGCCCTTCGGCGCACCGGAACGGATCGTCCCGTTCAGCGCCCGGAGCTCTGCTCCACGAGGGCCTGGGTGACCGCGCGGACGCTGCGGGCGATGTGCTGCAACTGCATGACCTCGGCCGCGTACATCTTGATCGTGTGCTCGATGACCGACTCGGGCAGTCCGAGCCGGGGCAGGTCGGCGCGGGCGGTCTGCAGAGCGGTGCGGGCCACCCGGACCTCGTTCTGGACCTGGATCTGCGCATGGCGGGCGAGCAGCACCGGGTGGCGCAGCAGCGCGGGGTAGCTCGCGTAGCGCGCGGGCACCAGCTCGCGCAGCCACTTGGCCGCCGAGCGCTCCCAGTCGTAGCTGCCGGGCGTCTTCACCTGGCACGGCCAGTCCGAGCTGATGCGCGTCGTCGTCAGGGTCATGATCATCGCTTCCGGGTGTGTGGCGTCGTGACGGTGGTCCGACGGTTGGGGGCGGCCCCGGCCCAGGGGATGACCGGGGCCGCCACGGGCGCTCGCGCTAGCGATGCCCCGAACACCCTGCGCGCCGACGCGGGTAGGAGACGGCGGCTTGGGGTGCCCGTACGGGAGCCCTTCGCGGGCGGGTGCGGCCGTGAGCAGTATTTATATATGCCGTCGGCTTTGCAAGGAGTATGAAAACATTCATGCGCGAAATGGGCGCAATGATCCCTCTGCGTACTTCTGGGGGAGGGGGGTGGCTTTCGGGAGAGCCGGTCACTCTCGCAGGAAGAACCGGTGCTGTTCGGCGATCTGCTCGTACTCCTCGAGCCGGGCCTGGGTGCGTTCGGGACCCGCGTCGCTCATGGCCTGGAGCAGTGCCGCCGCCATCACCCCGGGGGCCGCGTAGGAGTCGAAGACCAGGCGGGAGCCGGTGCCGGTGGCGAAGGTCGCGTCGGCCTCGTCGGCCACCGGCCCCAGCGCCAGGTCGGTGATCAGCGCGACCTTGAGACCGGCGCTGCGCGCGACCCGTACGGCCGTCAGGGTCTCCTGCGCGTGCCGGGGCATCGAGAACGCCAGCACCCAGGTCCCGCCCGCCTCCCGGGACTGCAGCAGCGCGTCGTAGGCGACGCTGCCGCCCCGGGTCACCAGCCGTACGTCCGGGTGGACCCGGCGGGCGGCGTAGGCGAAGTACTCGGCGAGCGAGGCGGAGATCCGCAGTCCCACGATGGTCAGCGGCGTCGACTGCGACAGCTTCCGGCCGACGTCGATGACCTGGTCCGGGTCGGCGAAGTCGCGCCGCAGGTTCTCCAGGTTCTCGATCTCCGCGTCCACCGCCGCCTGCAGCTCGTTGCTCCGGTTCACCTCCTCCGCCGCCGCCGGTCCGCCGGCCAGGGTGCCCAGCGCGATCGACTGGAGCCTCTCCCGCAGCGCCGGATACCCGCTGAAACCGACGGCCGCGGCGAACCGGGTCACCGAGGGCTGGCTGACCCCGACACGGTCCGCGAGGTCGGTGATCGACAGGAACGCCGCCTCGGTGATGTGCTCGATCAGATACTGGGCGATGCGCCGTTGGCCCGGGGACAGATGGGGCCCGTCGAAGAGCGCCCGGAGCCGGGAGGTCGGGGACGCCTCCGTCTCCGGACCGGTTCTGCCCGAGGTGATCGCGGATGCCTGTGCGCGTGCCTGCTGCGGCGATGGCACCGGTGCGCCTCCTTTGTCTTCCACGAAACTCAACATACTTCAGGGACCCTGCCGGTCAGGGAGGGCGAAGACGCCGTTTCCGGTGCCCGGCGACCGCGGTTCACCGGCGGTACAGGGTGATCGAGTGTCCGACCTCGTCGACCGGCCGGCTGGAGCGCAGCAGCTCCGCCAGCGGGCCCTTCGCCTTGGCGGCGGCGGAGTCCGACACGACCAGCAGTCCGTGCACCTCGCCCGCGGGCGCCTCACGCGGATCGGAGGCCTTGATGCCGTAGAAGGCGGGCACCCCGCTGCCCTTGTACACGAGCCACACCCGCTCGCCCGGGTACCGGCTGCGCAGCCGGTACGCGAGCCGTCCCAGGTCCTGGCCCCAGTCCACGTTGGAGTCGTGCAGCCGCAGATGCGTCTTCGCCGGCCCGCCGAACGCCTCGTTGGAGTACGGCAGGTAGTAGGGATACGTCCGCAGCGAGCTGACGGCGACGAAAGCCGTCAGCGCCGCCACCGCCCACGGCGTCCACCGCCGGCGCGCCGCCAGGACGCATCCCGCGGCCACGGCCAGGAACATCGGCAGGAACACGGCGTACCGGGTGCCCAGGTCGCGTGACCCGGTCATGGCCGAGGCCAGCAGGACGGCGGCCGGGACCAGCACGTACGGCGCCGCGGGCCGCAGCCGGCGCACCGCGACCATCGTGACCGCCCCGGCCGCCCACAGGGCGAGCATGCCCAGCGGGGTCTTCACGACCAGCGCGACCGGCAGGTAGTACCAGCGTGAGCCGGAGTACACATGGCCGAAGAGGAAGCCCTGCCACGCCTCGTTCTCCAGCCCGAACTGCATCCGCATGCCGTCCCGGTACGCCTCCGGGAAGGGCAGCAGCTGCACGAGCAGCCCGCGCAGACCGTGCACCACGGGCACGTGGACCGACCGCGGATCCCAGCGCAGCAGGGGATCGACGACGAGATACGCGGCCCAGACGACGGCCACGGCGGTCACCGCCACGACGCCCGCCGCGAGGAGGGCCCTGCGCAGGTCGCGGGGCCGCCGGGCCCACATCGACAGGGCCGCCAGGGCCATCAGGACCGGGATCGCGGGCAGTGTGCTCATCTTCGTGGCCAGGCCCGCGCCGAGTGCGACCCCGGCGAGCGGCAGGTACAGGCGCGCCCTGCCCCGCCGGGCCCGCCACAGCAGCCACGCCGAGGTCAGCAGGAAGCCCGCCGCCGGGACGTCCAGCGTCGCCAGCGAGCCGTGCGCGACGACGTCGGGGGAGAAGGCGTACAGGGCGAGCGCCGTGAGCGCGGCGGCGCGGCCGGCGAGGTCGCGGGCGAAGGCGAACACCACCAGGCCGAACAGCAGCGTCAGCACGATCACCGGCAGCCTGGCCCACAGCATCACCTGCCAGGGATCGTTGCCGGACTCGTACAGCAGATGCCGGCCCGCCGCCTCCTGGGCGCCGGTGAACGAGGGATCGACGTGCGGGTCGGCGAAGGCCACGCCGACGGCCACGACCAGCTTGCCGAGGGGCGGGTGCTCCGGGTTGTAGTGCACACGGTGCTCGTGCAGGTAGTCGGCGGCCGTGGCGACGTACACCGGCTCGTCGATCGTCGGCGTCTGACGCACCGCGGCAGTGACCATCGCGACGGCCATCTGGGCGAGCAGCACGGCTGCCAGCAGCGGGACGAGCCGGCGCCGGCGGGCCGACGGCGAGGGCTCTCGCGGCCCGGCGTCGGAGGCGGGCTCCAGGACCGTGTGCAGTTCGCGCGCCATCATCCGCCCTGCGGTGACACCGGCCGGGCGGTGGCGGGAGCGAGCCGGAGCAGCCTCATGGGCCTACTCTGCATCAGCTCCCGCCACTCGGGGCGTTACCGCTTCAGGAGTCGTACCGACAGACCGTCTGCCGTGTACACGGGTACGGCCCGCAGGCGGTCGGAGTTCAGCTCGACGCGGTCGAACTGACCGCGCAGCGCGCAGGCGTCGATCACCGGGACGGTCGTCCCCGCGGCCGGCGGCTGCTCGGCGTCGAGGCGCAGCGTCAGCACCGAGCCCCGGTCGAGCCGGACCCGCCCGGACACGGTGAGGACGGGCCCGTGGTGTCCACGCAGCGTCAGATCCAGCACCGCCCCGGACTCCTGGGCCCATGCGCCGCGCACCCGCACCGGCGCGTCCGCGCGCAGCGTGCCGCCGGCCAGCCGCACATCGCCCTGGCCGAGGGCGTTCGCGTGCCCGGCGACGAGCACGCCCTCCTCCACCACGGTGCCGCCGTGGTAGCGGTTGTGGCCGGTCAGGGTCAGTGTGCCGGTGCCGCGCTTGGTGAGGCCGCCCTCGCCCTCGATGTCGTTGCGCCAGGCGTCGGCCGCCTGGAAGCCGCCCTTGGACGCGTCCAGGGTGACCGTGACGTCGGAGTCGAAGGCGCCGTAGCCGTCCGCCGCCGCGAACAGGTTGAGCCGGCCCCACTGCTCGAAGCCGTCCAGCAGGACGTACCCGGAGGGCAGCGCGGTGGTGCGCAGCACCTCACGGCGCTGGGCCGCGGTGAGGTAGGGCTGCCGGGTCTCCAGCAGCACCTCGGCGCCCTTGGGCACGGCGAGGGGCTGCCGGCGGCCCTCCCGGTCGAGGACATAGGTCAGCCGGGGGAGCGCCGCACGCTCGTTGGCCTCGCGGTCGGCGTAGGCGTCGCCGGCGTCGGAGTGGGCGTAGGCGTACAGGGTGTCGGCGGTCGTGCCGGTCTTGGCCTGGAAGTAGGCGAGGGCCTGGGCGCGGGCGGCGGCCTTCAGGTCGGCGTTGGCCGGGTCGGCGAGCGTGGCGGCGGCGAGGGCGGTGGCCATGATGCGGCCGCCGATGACGTCCACCGTGGAGTGCATGCCGGACATGATCCGGGTGTGGCTGAGCTCCAGGGCGCGGGTCACCAGTTCCTGGAACCGCTCGGGCACGGCGTACGCGAACGCCAGCGACGCCAGGTGGAAGGCGTTGGTGTGGCCGCTGGGGAAGCCGCCGTCGTCGGTCGGCGAGGCGCCGCGCTGGCGCAGCAGCTGGGGTACCACGACCACCTGCGAGTCGTACACCGGGAAGCCGAGCGCGTCGGTCCTGCCGGTGTCGACGATCTCGCTGTTCTCGTTCATGCGCCACGGACGCGGGTACTGGAAGGCGTACTTGCCCGGGTTGCCGGAGGCGAACGGGCCGCGCACGGTGTCCACCAGCTTGGCGACCAGGCCCAGGTCGGAGGTGTAGGAGCCGGCGCCTGTCGCGGAACCGGCGGGCGCGCCGGCGGGCACGGCGTCGTCGATCTTGGCGGCGGGGGTGGTGTCGGGCGCGCTGGTGATCGAGGTGACCGCCTTGGCGCCGGCCTTGTACAGGTCCGCCAGCGGGCCCAGGCCGCCGATCATCGCGTAGCTCTGGTGCTGGCGGTCGTAGACGAACGCCTCCCTGCCCTGCGCCTCCGTGCGGGAGCGGGTCACGGCGATGCAGTAGCGCATGTTGGCGCGCAGGACGTCGGGCCGCAGCGGGGTGCCGGTGTTCCAGGCCGAGCCGGTCTTCCACACCTGCGCGAAGCCGCCGAGGACCCGCACCACGGCGTTGGTCTCCGCCGTGAGGTTGGCCATGACGTTCGTCTTGTAGTCGTCGACGAACGGGAGCGGCGCGGTGGCGGCCTTGGCGTCCGCTGCGCCCAGCCAGGAGACCAGCGTCGGAGCGGCGACCAGAGCCGCCGAGCCACCGAAGGAGACCTTCAGAAAACGCCTTCTGTTCACGGCCGAGGGGGAGCTGAGCCCGGCGGATGACGGCATGGGTGTGCCTCTCTCGAGTTCTACGGCCGTGAGGCCAGAGGGGAGGTGCGATCATGTGCGGCTCGTGGGCCTTGTGTTGACCCGTGAGCCGGATGACGCGTACGAGCGAAGATCTACGGCCGGGCTGTGTCTCTTCTGCGATGGCCCGGCGACCGGTACATGGCGTGCAGGTGAACGTGAGACCGGCGGCTCACAGAAGCGAACGCGCCAGCGCCACCGCGCCCTCGACGGGGGCCGCGGTGAGCGGTTGCGGCCGGGCCCCCGGCACGGCGTCGGCGAGCGCGGCGGTGAACGCCTCGTACAGCGCGGGCTGGCCGAGCACCGTACCGCCGGCCACGACCACGTCGTCGACCGGGACCCCGCGCGCGGCGAGCCGGCCGACGAGCGACGCGAGCGCGGAGCCGGCCTCGGCGATCACGGTCCGGGCGAGCGCGGAGCCCTCGGCGGCGGCCGCGAAGACGACGGGGGCGTGCCGTCCCCACTCGGCGGAGACGTCCGTGGCGCTCTCCAGGGCCGCGCCGAGCGCCTGGACCTCGGGCACGCCGAAGGAGGCGACCAGGCCGAGCGCGAGGGCGTCGGGCTTCTCGCCCCGGTCGTGCGCGGCCCACACGGCCCGGGCCGCCTCGCGGACCAGGCCTGCGGCGCCGCCCTCGTCGCCGAGGACCGCGCCCCAGCCGCCCACCTGGACGGGCGCGCCGTCGGGCAGTCGGCCCACGGCCACCGAACCGGTGCCGGCGACGAGACCGACGCCCTTGTCCAGTCCGGCGGCGGGAACGAGCAACTCGGCGTCGCCCACGATGCAGGTGGCAACGCCGAGCAGTTCCTGAAGCGCGACACGGATCCGTGCGCACTGAAGGGGGGTCTCGCAGGCGTGCGCCCCCACGGCGAGCGCGGCGGGGTGCGCGGCCTCCGGCAGCACCTCACGGACGAGGGCGGCCAGCCAGTGCGCGGCGGCGGCCGGGTCGTGCGGCCGCCAGCCGCTGCTGGCACGGACGTGGTCGGACACGACGTCGTCGCCCGCGGTGGCGCGCAGGTGCGTCTTGGTACCGCCCACGTCGATGCCGACCACAAGGGGGCGCGAAGGGGGAGAGTCCTGCACGGATCCTCTTTCGTCGATGCGTCGAGCTGCAACGGCGGGCGAACCGTGACCGAAGGAAAGGCGAGCCTGGATGAACTCTTGAGCGAACTAGGGAAGCCCCGGGACGGGCTTCTGACGAACACGGCAGGCGTATACCGTGAAGTTCGTTAGGAAGTTAACTAACGAAGTACAGTGCGTCAAGAGGAATCGCGCACTCGACCACCGTCAGGCCCGTCCGGGCCGCCGCGGGGCGGGAACGCGCGACGTCGGAGCATCCCATCGCCGCAGCCAGCCGAGCCGATCGGCGGGGCGCGCGGCCCTGTACCCGTGTGGGGGAAACTGTGGAACTCGACGTGGTGGACGCCCCCCGCCTGACCGAGAGCGCGAGCGCCGTGTTCGCCGTGCTGGCCCAGGCGGGCAGCGCGACCCGGCCGCAGCTCGCGAGCCTCGCGGGACTGTCCAAGCCGACGGTGTCCTCCGCCGTGGCGGAACTGGAGGCAGCCGGGCTCGCCGCGCACTCCGGGACCGCCTCCAGCGGCACCGGCCGCTCCGCCGCGGTCTACTGCCTCGGGCCGGCCGCCGGCGCCGTGCTGGCCGTGGACCTGGGCCCGGCTCTCACCCGGGTCCGGGGCTGCGCCCTGGACGGCGGGCTGCTCGCCGAGGCGACGGCCTCCCGCAAGGACGCCGCCGAGGCCGTGCGCGAGGCGCTCGACGCGCTGCCCCCTGGCGTTCCGCTGCGCTCCATCGTCGTCGCCGTCGGCGACGTCGCCGCGCGGGACCGCCAGGGCAGCGGTATGCGTCCCGCGACCGCCAAAGCAGGCCCGGTCTTCGACGCCATGGCCGTCGCGCTGCCGCCGGGCGTGCCCGTCCACCTGGAGAACAACGTCAACTGCGCGGCCCTCGCCGAACTGCACGAGGGCGCCGCCCGGGGCCGCCACACCTTCGGCTATCTGCGGATCGGCGTGGGCATCGGTCTCGGCATCGTCGTCGGGGGACAGGTGCTGCGCGGATCGAACGGGGCCGCCGGCGAGCTGGCCCGGCTGCCCTATCCCTGGGACGACGACCGTGAGCCGCGCCAGGAGGCCCTGGAGGAGTACATCGGGGCCCGCTCCCTGCTGCGCCGGGCCAGGGAGGCCTGGGAGGCCGCGGACGGGCCGTGCCCGCGCACCACCGAACGGCTCTTCGCCCTCGCGGGGGAGGGCAGAGCCACGGCCGGCGCCGTCGTCGGCCGCCATGCCGCGGACGTGGGCCGGCTCGCCGCCGCCGTGACGGCCGTGCTGGACCCGGGGCTCATCGTGCTCGGGGGCAGCACCGGCGCGGATCCGCGGCTCCTGCCCGGGGTGCGGGCCGAGCTCGCCCGGCTGAGCTGGCCCACCGAGGTGGTCAGCAGCACGGTCGGCGATTCCGGCACCGTCGTGGGGGCCGCGCGGCTCGCGGTCGCCCGGGGAGTCCAAACCGTGACCGAGACCGCGCGGGCTAAGGATTGACGGCCTCCGACTCGGTCTGCCAATGTCCGGACAAGCGCTTTCTAAGTCGGTCGGGACACCGGCTTGGGGTGAGCGTCCCGCCGGTACACCAAGATGTACGGCAGCTACGCGAGGGCGTACTCGCGAGGCGACGGCCCAGAGGCCGGGGATCGCACCCGAAGGAACGACGCGGCCGGGCGAGGCCGCGCCCCCCGGAAAGCGAACCTTCCTGCAAAATGCACCCGTGCCGCCTCGATCGGCGCCGTGCTCCGTCCCCCCTACGACGAAAAGGGATCGAAGATGACCAGTGTGGGTGTGCGGCGCTCCCGCCGACTCGGCCGCGGCGGCATACGCCGGGTGATTCCCCTCGCTGCCGTGGCCACGGCAGGCGCCCTGTTGCTCTCGGCCTGCGGGTCGGGCGGCAGCTCGGGCGGGACCTCCAAGTCGCTGACGTTCTGGATCTCCACGGTTCCGGGACAGGACGCGGGCTGGAAGAAGCTCGTGGCGCAGTACAAGAAGGAAGCCGGCGTCGACGTCAAGCTCGTCAACATTCCCTACGACGGCTACGCGACGAAGCTGAAGAACGCCGCGCAGGCGAACTCCCTGCCCGACGTGGCGGCCGTGCCGGCGCTGGACCCGATCTGGTCGAGCAAGCTGATCGACCTCAAGTCCATCGCCGAGAACAAGACCAACAAGATCAACGCGAACTTCATCGCCAAGGACTCCTCCGGGAAGGTGCTGGCCATCCCCTCGGACGTCACCGCGTCCGGCATGTTCATCAACGAGACGCTGTTCAAGAAGGCCGGCGTCGCCTTCCCGACCTCGCCCGACAAGACCTGGACCTGGACCGACTTCATCAAGGCGGCGAACACCGTCCGGGAGAAGACCGGCGCCAAGTACTCGCTGACGTTCGACCAGTCGCCGTCCCGGCTGCGCGCCATGGTGTACGAGATGGGCGGGAAGTACGTCCACGCGGACTCCTCCGGCAAGTTCTCGGCGGACGACGCCACCAAGAAGGCCGTGAACTACTTCGTCGGACTGAACGACGACAAGACCATGCCGAAGTCGGTGTGGACCAGCGGCGCCGACCCGTCGGCCATGTTCCAGAGCGGTGACGTGGTCGCCTACTGGTCCGGCGTGTGGCAGGTCGCCTCCTTCGCGGAGAGCATCAAGAAGTTCGACTGGGCGAGCGTCCCGACCCCCGCCCAGCCGGTGCAGGCCAGTGACGTCAACAGCGGCGGCCTGATGGTGGGCTTCAACAACAACGGCGACGCGGCCACCGCCGCGACCAAGTTCATGTCCTGGCTCTACGAGCCGGACCACTACCGCGTGCTGTGCGAGACGTCCGGCTTCCTGCCGGTCGAGAGCGGACTCGACCCGAAGTACCCCTTCACCTCGGAGGCGGCGCAGGCGGCGTTCAAGCTGTACAACGAGGAGATCCCGCTCTACGCCCCGATCTCCGGCTACTTCAACGGCGCGCAGACGAACTGGGTGCTGAAGGGCAAGAGCCTCACCGAGGACCCGACCAAGACGGAGCTCGGCAAGGCGATCAACGGCCAGCAGTCGGCCGACAAGGCCCTGGAGAACATCGTGGCCGGCTACAACCAGCAGGTCGGCGGCTGAGCCCAGGCCGACGGGCCCGGGCGGCGGGGTCGAGACACCGCCGCCCGGTCTCCGGCGTCCCCACGATGCCCGGCTCATGGCGTGAGCCCACAGCAATCCAATCCACCAGCACGGAGTCAGGAAGATGACAAAACGCGCCTCGGACGTGTCCGTGAGCCCGCCCAGGAGACGCAACAAGTACGTCGTCGCGCCCCTCGTCCTCATCGCGGCCAATGTCGTGCTCTTCGCGCTGTTCTTCGTCTGGCCGGCGGTGATCGGGCTCGTCTACTCCTTCACGAACTACACGGGCGTGGGGGCGTTCCAGTTCATCGGGCTGGACAACTACCACAACCTGTTCGGGGACTCCACCTTCTACGACGCGCTGACGCGGACGCTGCTGTACGCCGTGCTCTTCGTGCCGCTGAACTTCGTGCTCTCGCTGCTCGCCGCCAACCTGGTGGTGAGCAAGCACGCCAAGGGCGCGTCGGTCGCCCGCGTCATCTTCTTCATCCCGTGGCTTCTGTCGCCCATCGTCGTGGGCGTCCTGTGGCGGTGGCTGTTCGGTGAGAACTTCGGACTGGTCAACTACGTCATCGAGAAGCTCGGCGGAAGTGCCGTTCCGTGGCAGTCGAACGCGGACCTGTCGCTGATCGTGGTGGTGATGGCGGCGTCCTGGGCCTGGACGGGTTTCTCGATGCTGCTGTTCATCGCGGCGATCAAGAACGTACCGGTGTCGTACTACGAGGCGGCTTCGCTCGACGGCGCCGGCCCGTGGCGCCAGTTCTTCAGCATCACGCTGCCGAGCATCGCGCCCACCTCGTTCATCGTCATCCTGCTCAACACGATCAACGCGATGAAGGAATACCCGGTGTTCGTCGCCCTCAACAACGGCGGACCCGGCACCTCGAACAACCTGCTCGTCCAGTACATCTATGAGACGGGCTTCAAACGGGGCCAGATCGGCTACGCGAGCGCCGCGTCGTTCGTGCTCATGCTCATCCTGATGGCCGTCGCGATCATCCAGCTGATCGTCAACCGGCGGGTGGAGAACCGATGACAACCACAGACATGCCGCGCCCGGCCGACGCCGGTCCCGGACGAGCCGTCTCCAAGAAGCGGCCCCGCAGGGCGGCCACCGGTGGGCTCCGCCAGGCGGTGTCCGCGACGACACTGCTGTGGATCATGGCGTGCCTGTACGGGCTGCCGGTGCTGTGGTTCATCCTCAGCTCCTTCAAGCCGTCCAGCGACCTGTTCTCCTATCCGCTGACGCTGGTTCCGCACAACCCCACCCTGTCGGGTTTCAAGGCGGCGTGGGACAGCGCCAACTTCTCCCAGTACTTCATCAACACGGCCATCGTGTGCGTGATCACGACGATCCTCACGGTGGGAGTCAGCTGCTGCACGGGGTACGCGCTGGCCAAGTACGACAACAGGTGGCTCAAGTTCTTCTTCATCTGCATCCTGGCCACCACGATGCTGCCGTCCGAGGTCATGCTCGCCCCTGAGTTCCTGGTGGTCCGCAACCTCGGCCTCTACAACTCGTTCGCCGGCATCATCCTCCCGGCCGTGCTCACCGCGACCGGATGCTTCATGTTCCGCCAGTTCTTCCTGACGGTTCCCGACGAACTCGTGGAGGCCGCACGCATCGACGGCGCCCGCGAACTGTCGATCTTCCTGCGGATCATGGTGCCGCTCTCCCGGCCGATCATGCTGACCCTCGCCATCCTGTCCTTCCAGTGGCGGTGGAACGACTACATCTGGCCGCTGCTGATGCTCAACGACCCCAACAAGTTCACCGTGCAGATCGGCATCCAGAGCATCGTCGGCGCGCAGAACATCAACTGGTCGGTACTGCTCGGCGCATCGGTCATCTCCATGATCCCGCTGATCGCCGTCTTCCTGGTCTTCCAGCGCTACGTCATGGGCGCCGACATCAACGCCGGACTGAAGGACTGACCTTGTCCACCCCGCTCGACCACGAGTTCGTCCGCGCGGCGGCCCGCGCCGCCGACCGGCCGGCCGCCCCGCTGGCGGCCGGCCCCGACGAGCAACGCGCCGGTGTGACCCACCGCGCTCTGGCACGCCGGGTGAAGACGCTGGTCGCGGCATACCGTTCCCCGGACTCCGCACTGCACGGCAGCAGGCAGGCCGTCGCCGCCGCGATGACCCACGTCCGCGCCCTGCGGGCCGCACAGACCGCCACCGGCCTCTTCGCCGGCGGCGACAACGTGCAGTCACCGCCGGACTCCGCGTTCACCGTCAACGACGTGTGCGACGCGCACGTCCTCGCCGCCGGCGCGGGGCCGGAACTGCAGGACGTCACGGCCGCGCTCGCCGAGATCGCCGACGCCGCCACCGGCGCTCTCCTGACCGGTGGGGTGCACACCCCGAACCACCGCTGGGAGCTGTGCGCGGCGCTGGCCCGGCTGCACCGGTCGTTCCCCGACGACCGGCTGCTCGACCGCGTCGAGGGGTGGCTCGCGGAGGGCGTCGACATCGACGCGGAGGGCCTGTACTCGGAACGCAGCGCCGTCTACGCGGCCCTCGTGTCCAACCCCGCCCTGCTCCTGCTGGCCGATGTGCTCGGCCGCGACGACCTGCGGGACGCCGTCGAACGCAACCTCGCCACCACCTTGGACCTCATCAGGCCGGACGGCACGGTGGAGACCGTCCACTCGCGACGCCAGGACCAGAACCACCCGTTCCCGCTGGCGCCCTACCTGCCGCACTACCGGCTGCTCGCGATCCGCACCGGCCGGGGCGACTTCAGCCGGGCGGCGCGGCTGGCGGCCGCCGGCGGCATCGACGACCCCGACCTGCTGGCCGAGACCCTCCTCACCCCGGACCTGTGCCGCGTCCTGCCGGCACCGGCCGAGGAGACACTCCCGCGCGACCGGTACCTGACCACCGCGCGCCTCGCCGTACACGCCTCGGCCACCGCGCACACGGTGGTGTACGGCGGCTCCGACGTGCCCGAGCACCGGCGCATCCGCTCGGGCCTCGCCTGCAATCCCACCTTCCTGCGCCTGTTCGCCGGCGACGCCGTCCTCGACGCGGTCCGCCTCTCGCGGGGGTTCTTCGACCTGGGCCCGTTCCGCGCCGCCGGCATGCAGCAGCCCGCCGACCACCGGTACCGGCTCACGGAAACCCTGACGGCCTCCTACTACCAGCCGCTGCCGCCGGACCATCGACGGGACGACGGCGTCTACCGGCTGGTGGACGAAGGACGCTTCTCGGCCGCGATGGCCTTCCCCGACCGGCCTCGGGACGAGGTCTCCCACACGACCCGCGTCGAGGCAGACCTGCGGGAGGACGGCGCCGACCTGCGGATCGACATCAGCGGACCACGGGTGCCCTGGGCCCTCGAACTGACCTTCCGGCCGGGTGGCGTGCCGACGGGCGCCGTACCGATCGGCGACGGGCGCTGGTGCCTGACGACCGGGCCGATGACCTACCGGGTCGGTGACGACGAGATCCGGATCGAGGCCGACGTCGAGGCGGGCGAACCGCTGGCCGGGCCGGACCGCAGCGACGTACTGCGGTACGACCCGGGGCAGGACCACACCGTGGTGGGCGGCACCGACGCGACGACCGGGAACCGCGTCTACCTCGGTGGGCTCGGCCCGCACACACTGACCGTCGCACTGCGCGCCCGCCGGCCCGCACCTGTCGTCTGACCCGACGAACCACGCCATGGCCACCTCCGGCATGAAGGGCTGATCCACCCGTGCACCTCCTCCACCAGCGCGGCCCGCTGCACGACCTCCCGGACACCCAGGAGGCGTACGACACCGTCCTGGCCGACGTCGTCGAGCAGGCTCTGGCCCGGCTCACGCCGGAGGGCAATCTCGAACACCCCGACTGCGTCGATGACATCGGCGACACCTCGCTCGGCATCACCTCGCTGCTGGCACTCGCCTGGCAGCGGGCGAAGGACCCGCGGCTGCCGGCGGCGGTGGGCCGCAGCCTCGCCTTCCACCTGCGCGACCGGGTCTACCGCGAGGACAACCCCGGCTACCCGAACCTGCGGATCCGCAACTCCGGTCTGCCGTACGCCCGTTACACCCTGGCGGCCGGCGCGCACCCCATCGGCGACTGGCCGAGCACGGTGTGGGCACTGCTCCAGGCCGTCAACGTCCTCGACACGGCCGACGGCCTGGTCGACGAAGACCAGCGCGCCGAACTGCTGGACGTGGCGCGCGGCTACTGGAGCTGGCTGACCGAGGCGACCTTCTTCAACCCGCAGGAGGCGGGCAACCAGGCGATCGGGTGTGTGGTCGGCGGCCTGATGCTCGCGCGTCAGCTGCCCGAGGCCGAGGGCGCGAAGGTCCGCGCGCGGGCCCTGGAGCTGTACTCCGACGAGATCCGCGCCCACCGGGTCCGCGACCGGGGCGCCCTGCTGCCCCCCGAGCACGGCGGCGCCTACGACAACAACTACGGCCCGATCTCCCTCTCCTTCCTCGCCCAGGCCCACCGGGTCAGCGGCGAGGAGGTCTTCGCCGAGGACGGCGACGCGCTCGCCCGCTACATCGACGCCCGCCTCACCGGCGGCGGCTTCGACAACGGCGGCCCCCGCTACAGCGAACAGCACTCCGCCTTCGAGTCCGTCCTCGGCCTGCGCTACTTCGGCGCCCGCATCGGCGCCGACCTCGGCCGCTACCGGGGCGACAGCCGCTGGGCCCGATACGCGGCGAAGGCCGACGGCGGGGTCGACGGGCACTTCGCGTGGATGCTGGTCTGGCAGATCCAGGACACCACGCCCTGGCGCCGCGAGCCCTCCTCCCGGACCGCACGGCACCAACTGCGGGCCGGCACGGTCTCGGTGGCCTTCGACGACCGGATGACCCCGGCGGTGATCGAGGCGGCCGGCGCCTACCTCCTGCCCGCAGCGGTGGACCGCCGGCACGGCTTCGGACCCGTCGCCGACGGCTTCCTGCTGTGCCGCCCCATGGGCGAGGTCCGGGTGCGCGACGTCCGCGCCGACGGCCTCACCGCCAAGCTCGTCACCAAGCCGGTCGTCGGCCGCGACCACGTCCTGCGCCACGTACGCTCCCTGTACGTCACCGACGGCGCCACCCTGTGGACGACCGTCGCCGTGGAACGCCTCGACGGCACGCCGTACCTGCTGGCCGGCCTGCCGTACGCCGAGGACGACGGCGACCGGGTCCGGCGTACGGCGCACGCGGCCGTCTCCTCGGCGGGCGCCCTGCGTCTCACGCACCCGGAGGCACAGGGGCCGGAACACTTCGACGCCCGCGCCGAACTCACCCAGGAACAGGCCGCCTTCGCCCTCGCCGCCGACCCGCGCGGCTACGGCGACCCGGACGAGGGCTGGCGCCACCTGGTCAGCTCGACCGCCCTGGAGGCGGGACCGGTCGCCGACGCACCGGACGACCTGCACGTCTTCGCCGTGCGGTACGGCGCCGAGGAGCCGTTCACGGTGGCGGTCGAGCGGGGCGAGCAGGGGCTGACCCTGCGCACGGACGCCTTCACCGCCGTCCTCGGACCGGACGACGCGCACGCCGAGCCGCAGCTGACGCTCCGCGCGGTCAGTCGCTGACGGTCAGGGTGACCACCAGATCCGCCCGGTCCCGGGTCGCCGCCACCAGCTCGGCGTTGCGCTGGTCGGTGCCCAGGACCCAGGCCACCGCCTCCTGGTGCTCCTTGCCGAACTCCTCGTGGCGGGCGACCAGCCGCCGGATGCGCTCGTCCTCCGCCGGCGCGCAGAACCACACCTCGTCCAGCGCGGCCCGCACGCGCCTCCACGCGCCCGTGTCCAGCAGCAGGTAGTTGCCCTCCGTCACGATCAGCCGGGCCGTCGGCGGCACCGGCACCGCGCCGGCGACCGGCTGCTCCAGGACCCGCTCGAAGCCCGGTGCGTACACGACGTCGTCGCCGTCGCTCTCCTCCCGCAGCCGGCGCAGCAGGGCCGCGTACCCGGCCGCGTCGAAGGTGTCGGGCGCGCCCTTGCGGTCCCGGCGGCCGAGGCGGTCCAGTTCGGCGTCGGCGAGGTGGAAACCGTCCATCGGGACATGCGCGACCCACGGGTCCCCGGCCCCGTTCAGCTCCCGCACCAGGCGCTCGGCGAGGGTCGTCTTGCCCGCGCCGGGGCTGCCGGTGACGCCCAGGAGCGCGCGTCGGCGACGGTCCCCGGCGAGGGCGCGGGCGCGTATGAGCAGGTCGTCGAAAGTGAGCACACAGCAGAGTGTCGCAGTCTCCTGGAAGGAGACCCGTGAGCGAGAGGAGGACGACCGTGTCCGACGACGAGACGCAGATCCGCGCGCTGATCACCCGCTGGGCCGACGCCGTCCACCGGGGCGACCTCGACACCGTCCTCGACCAGCATGCGGAGGACCTCGTGATGTACGACGTGCCGGCGCCCCACGAGGGCATCCGGGGTCTGGCCGCCTACCGGGCGACCTGGCCGCCGTTCTTCGTCTGGCAGGCCCAGGGCGCCCGCTTCGACATCGACACGCTCGACGTCACCGCCGGTCACGACGTCGCCTTCGCGCACGCCCTGCTGCGCTGCGGCACGCCCGAGGAGCTCGCCGCATGCCCCTCGCTGCGGCTGCGGCTCACCTTCGGCCTGCGCAAGGAGCGCGGCCGCTGGCTGATCGCCCACGAGCACCACTCCTTCCCGCACGACTGACGCCGAGGACGAGGCGAGAGGCGCACGCCACCCTGCACGCCCGACCGGTGCGGGTTAGTTTGTCCCTGTTTTTCGGTTTTTCGGCAATTGGGTTATCCGGTTATTCGGTTATCCGCGTTTCACCGGAGCTCGGGTGAGGGGACGGACGATGGCCAACGGCGCGAACGCCCTGCTCGCCGGCAGACGACGACGCGTACCCGCGGGCGGGCCCGGCAGGCCGTGGCGAACGCGCGGCCACTGGCTGCTCGCGGCGGTGGCCGGCGTCTTCACCCTGGCCCAACTGCTCCTGGTCCGCCCGGGCATGGGCCTCGGCTGGGACGAGACGGTGTACGTCAGCCAGGTCGCCGCCCAGGCGCCGCCGGCCTTCTTCAGCGCGCCACGCGCCCGAGGGGTCACCCTGCTGGTGGCGCCGGTGACGTCCTGGTCGACGTCGACGGAGCTGCTGAGGATCTACCTGGCCCTCGCGTCGGGCGTCGGCCTGTACCTCGCCCTGCGCGTGTGGCGCGGCCTGTTCCCGGCCCGCGTCGTGGCGGTCGCCGGCGCGCTCTTCGCCTCGCTGTGGGTGACCCTGTTCTACGGGCCGCAGGCCATGCCCAACTACTGGGTCGCCCTCGGCGGCCTGGCCTGCGTCGGCTGCTTCCTGCGGGCCCGCACCGGCCGCCCCGACCGGGCGGCCCTGTGGGGCGTCGCCGCGGGCGCCTCGCTGATGGCGTGGATGCGGCCCTCCGACGCCGTGTGGCTGTCCTCGCCGCTTCTCGTGCCGGCGGCCGTCCGCCACCGCCGCATCGCGCTCGCGCTCCTGGCGGGGCTCGCCACGGGCATCGGACCGTGGGTGATCGAGGCGTACGCCGCGTACGGCGGCCTCGGGCGGCGGCTGTCCGACGCCTCCCGCATCCAGGGCGGACTGGGCTGGCACCTCGCCGTCGACGACCAGCTGCGCGCTCTCGTCGGGCGGACCCTGTGCCGCCCGTGCACCGGAGCCCTGCCGGATCCGGCGGTCATGGCCTGGTGGTTCGTCCTGCCGGCGCTCGCGGGCGCCGGACTCGTGGTCGCGGTACGAGCCCGGCGCACCGCACCCACGCTGCTCCCGCTGGCCTGCGCCACGACGGCCGCCGTCCCCTATCTGTTCCTGATCGGCTACGCCGCCCCGCGCTTCCTGCTGCCCGCCTACGCACTGCTCGCGATCCCGGTCGCCGACGCGCTGCTGCACCTGGTCACCCGGCCGGACGGCCGCCCACGTCCGATCGTCGCGTCCCTGGCCGCGCTCGCGCTCGCCGGCCACCTGGCCGTGCAGTACGCCGTCCTGGACCGCACCGTGGACCGCACCACCAGGAACCACCGCGACTGGGCCCGCGCCGCCGCACAACTGCACCGGCTCGGCGTCCGCCCGCCCTGTCTGCTCACCGGACACGAGGCGGTCCCCGTCGCCTTCTACACCGGCTGCTCCTCGGCCAGCACGCGCGGCCACAACGCCGACACCACCGAGGCGGCGATCCTGCGCAGCGCCCGCCGGATGCCCGTCGCCGCCCTCACCCGGCCGGGCGATCCGCCCCCTGCCTACGCCCGCGCCTGGGAATCCCACCACGTGGGCCGCCTGGACCTGCACATCGCACCGACGGCGCGCGGGCACCGGGCGGCATGACGTCGGCTTCCGGCCATCGGCCTCTGTGAGTCGTACACGTGTTTCCCGGTCGTCCGGCGCAGGTAGGTAGTGGGGTGTCGGAGGCGACGGCGAGGGGGAGCGGCATGGCGGAGAGCGGAACCGACGGACGGCCCGCGGACCAGTTCTTCACGGTGGGCGGCTCGTCCTTCCGTGACTTCCTGGCGGCGCACCGACCCGAACTGCTGCCCACGCGCCCACCGTTCCCCGACGGCGTCCGGGCCGCCCCGGACAGCTTCCCGCACGGCACGACCGTGCTGGCCCTCGCCTACCGCGACGGCGTGCTGATCGCCGGTGACCGCCGGGCCACCATGGGCAACCTCATCGCGCAGCGCGACCTGGAGAAGGTGCACCCGGCGGACGACCTCACCGCCGTCGCCTTCGCCGGCAGCGTCGGCCTCGCCCTGGACATGGTGAAGCTGTACCAGGTCGAACTCACGCACTTCGAGAAGGTCGAGGGCGTCCCCATGACCCTCGGCGCGAAGGCGCGCCGGCTCGCCACCATGATCCGGCAGAACCTCGACCAGGCCATGCAGGGCCTCGCCGTCGTCCCGCTCCTCGCCGGCTACGACACCGCCGCCGCCCCGGGCGCCCGGGGCCGCATCTTCAGCTTCGACGTGGCCGGCGGCCTGTACGAGAAGTCGCCCTTCCACGCCGAGGGCTCCGGCTCCCCGTACGCCCGAGGGTCGCTGAAGAAGCTGTACCGCGCCGGCATGTCCCGGCGCGAGGCGGCGCTGGCCGCGCTCCAGGCGCTGTACGACGCGGCCGACGACGACTCCGCCACCGGCGGCCCCGACCTCAACCGCCGTATCTTCCCGATCGTCTCGGTCATCACCGAGGAGGGCTTCGAGCGGCTGCCCGAGTCGGAGACGGAGCAGCTCAGCCGCGAGGTGGTCGACCGGCGCCGCAGCAGCCCGGACGGCCCGAACGCCCCTGTGTGACACCCCTGGCCGATCCGCCGGGCCTCACGCCGTCTCCTGCCGGGCGGAGGGTCGCTCCATGGCGTCGTCCAGGTGGGCGATGACGGCCGGCACGTCGTCGCTCTCGGTGCTCCGGATCAGCTCCAGGGCCGGCCGGACGAGGCCGCCCGGCCGGGCGATCAACCGTGCGAGAACGGCGGCCCGGACATCGAGCCGCTCGATGGCGGCCTCGCGTTCCGCTTCGCTCTGGCCGGCGAGCAGGACGGCGTTGTACCACGCCTCCTCGCGGGACTGACGGACACTGAAGTCGAGGATCCGCTCGTCGGTGCGGGCGCCGACCTGGTCCAGCAGGGACAGGAGCGGCGACACGGCGCCGACCGAGTCCTCCACCACCAGCACCACCCGCGCCAGGATGTCGTTGATCAGCAGAAAGTCGCGCCGCAACGCGTGGATGGCCTCGCCGGGGCTGGTCCGCGCGGCGGCGACGGCCAGGTCGAGGTTGATGTGCGCGTTCACACCGAGCAGCAGGTGCTGGACGATGACGGTGTCGGCGTCGTCGAGCAGCCCGAACGCCGCACGCCAGCAACGCGGCCCGCTCCGGTCACGACGCCAGGCGTCGTACGCGTCGAAGTAGCGGTTGCCGAAGTGCGTGTCGAAACGGTCCATTCGGGCGCCGTCGTCGAACTGCCCCGCGTGAACGGCCGCCCGGACCTGGACGGTCACCTGCCGGTACAGCGCCGCGAAGTACCCCACCCGGTCACCGGCGCGGCCGGCCTCCCGCACGATCCCGGCAAGCCCGTCCACGACATCGTCGATGTTCTCCGCCGCCATGCCTGACTCCCCTCTCCCGGCTCCTCGTTCGGCCCGCGCCCCGGCTGCGGTGCGCTGCGCTGCGCCGACCACAGTCCCGTCCTACCACTGACGCGGCGGCGTTCAGCGCGGAATCACCCAGTCCGGCGTCCAGGTCCCGGCGGCGTCGTGGTCGGCCGCCGTCGCGGCGAGGTGGGAGCGGAGGACGGTCAGCGCCGGGTGGGGGTTGTCGCGGCGCCAGAGGAGCGAGTGCGGGTAGACGGGTGTCGGGTCGGTCACCGGGATGCGGCGCAGGCCGTGGCCGGAGGGCCAGACGAGTCGGGTCTGCTCGCTCATGAAGGTGGCCAGGGCCGGGGTGTCGGCGACGGTGTCGAGGAGCGCGTCGGAGCCGAAGTTGGGGCCGGTCGCCTCGATGGTGAGGCCGAACTCGGCGACGAGATCGTCGTAGTAGGCGGCCCACTCGGTTCCGGGGACGATGCCGGGCATCCAGATCCGGTGCCCGACGAGTTCGGCGACGGTCACCGACCGGGCGCCCGCCAGCGCGTGGGCGGGGCCGGTCAGGAGCTGCAGAGGCTCGTCGAGCACGCGAACGGACTCGATGTCCTCGGGGAGGGGGCGGCCGGGCATGGCGACGGCACGGAAGGACGCGTCGATCTCACCGGACCGGATGGCGGCGACGGCCGCCTCGACGTCGAACAGCCACACCACGTCGAGCTCGATCTCGGGGTGCGCGCGGTGGAAGCCGCGCATCAGGCCCGACGGTGCGACGCGAGAGGCGATCACGTCGACGCGCAGCGGACGGCGGGCGGGGCGCACGGACGCGACCGCGCGCTCGGCGACGCGCAGCAGCTCGCGCGCGTTGGGCAGGAACGCCTGCCCGTCGATGGTGAGTCGGGCGCCGCGCGCGGTGCGGGTGAACAGCCGCACGCCGAGGGTGCGTTCCAGCGCGGCGACGCGCTTGGAGACGGCCTGCTGGGTGACCGCCAGCTCGGCGGCGGCCTCCTGGAACTGTCCCGCGTCGGCGACGGCGACGAAGGTCCGGACGGTGTCGAGGTCCATGTCGCCACCCTAGGGGTACAACCGTCGGTTGTGGCCAGGAGGGCCTGTGGTTGTTTGATCCCTGCACAGGGTGCTCGCTTTGATGCTTCCGATCGCGGATCGGTTGTGCAGGTGAGTGGCGAGGGGTGGCGGGCATGAGGAGCGGGCACCGGCTGGGGCGGCGGTTCGGGTGGCTCTGGGGAGCGTACGGGACCAGCGCGCTCGGCACCTGGCTCGCCTTCGGGGCATTCCCGCTGATCGCCATCCAGGTGCTGCACGCCGGACCGGCCGAGGTCGCCGCGCTCTCCTCCGTGGGGGCTGCGGTCGGTGCGGCCGTGGCGGTGCCGCTCGGCCCGTGGGTGGAGTTCCGCCGCAAGCGGCCGGTGCTGATCGCGATGGACCTGGTGCGGTTCGCGGCGCTGCTGACGGTCCCCGCCGCCTTCGCGCTCGGCGTGCTCACCTTCCTTCACCTTCTGCTGGTCTCGGTCGTCGTCGCGGCGGCCGACATCACCTTCCGCGCCGCGTCCGGCGCGTACCTGAAGACGCTGCTGCCGGCCGAGGACCTGCTCGTCGCCAACGCCCGGTTCGAGTCCACGGCCTGGACGACCACGATCATCGGACCGCCGCTGGGCGGCGCGGCGATCGGGCTCCTCGGTCCGGTGGCGACGGTGGTGGCCGACGCGGTCAGCTACCTGCTCTCGGCCCTGGGCATCCGCGCGATGGGCGGGCCCGAGCCGCGGCCCGAGCCCCGGGCGGCCGAGCGCTTGCGGGCCCGCGACCTGCTCGACGGGTGGCGGTACATCCTCGCCGACGCCACGCTGCGCCCGCTGTTCTTCAACACCGCCTTGTTCAACGCCCTGGTGATGGCCGCCCAGCCGCTGCTCGCCGTCCTGATGCTCGGCCGGCTCGGGTTCTCACCGTGGCAGTACGGCCTCGCCTTCGCCGCGCCCTCGATCGCCGGGCTGCTCGGTTCGCGGCTGGCCCGGCCGCTCGTCACCCGGTTCGGGCAGCACCGGGTCCTGGTCGTGGCCGGGGCGCTGCGCGCCGTCTGGCCCGTCGGCCTGGCCTTCCTGGGGCCCGGCGCCGGCGGGCTGCTGCTGGTGATCGGCGTCGAGCTCGGGCTCATCTTCTGCTGCGGCGTCTTCAACCCGGTCTCCGCCACCTGTCGCCTCGAACGCACGGCGACCGAGCGGGCCGCCCGCACCCTGTCCGCCTGGGCGGTGACGACCAAGGCCTCGACCGCGCTGCTGACGGCCGTCTGGGGCGTCCTGGGCGGCCTGCTCGGCCTGCGCACGGCCATCGGCCTGGCCGGCGTGCTCCTGCTGGCGACCCCGCTGCTGCTCCCCCGCCGCGCGGCAGCGCCCCTCGCCGAGCCGCAGCCGGCGCCCCACCGCGCCTGACGGACCGCCGCCGGCACGGACGATCGGCCCCGCAGGCGACCTGACGCGGGTGTCCGCGCTCAGTCGCGTACCCCCCACTCCTTGCGCCACCGCGCGATCTGCTGGGCCGGGTCTCCCGTGTACGACCAGGGGGTGCGTGTCGCCCGCCGGCCGAGGAGTCCCAGCAGCGGCATCGCCACGTCCGCCACGCCCGCCGAACACGCCGCGTGGGCCAGGTAGTTGACGTCGCGCAGCTCGCCCGGGGCGATGGTGTCCTCCTTGCGGCCCATGATCCAGCGGTCCCAGGTGCGGCGGACGTCGCTGACGGCGCCGTCGTTGTTCCAGTGCTGGCCGAGGCCCACCGACGCGGAACGGCCCTGCGCGGTGTCGAGGGAGTGACGGAACTCCTCGACGCGCGCGTACTGCACCAGCACCGGCAGCGGGCAGCCCGGCGGGGCCACACCGGCCGCGTCCCGGGCGAAGTCGTACATCAGACCGTGCGAGCCGTGCCAGCGGGCGGAGTAGTAGTGCAGGACCTGGAGGTGGCCCTCCATGCTGTAGGGATCCCGCTGGTACAACTCGTCCCACCAGCGGGCCAGTTCCTGTCGGCGCACCCCGGCCGGGTAGAGGCGGGCGACCGAGATCAGCGAGGTCCACGGCGTCGGATCGTCCAGGTACGCCTCGGCCGCCGCCAGACACGCCAGCACGGCGGCGTCGATCCGCGTCTGGTCGATCGGCATGCCCCGGCCCGCGGTGATCGCCAGGTTGAACGCCCTGGCCGTCTCCGTGGCCGCCCGCAGCACCAGCGCGTCGCCGCTGTGCGGCTCGGCGGCCAGCCAGGTCTCCGCCGTCGAACTGCCCGCACAGGCCTGGGCGAGGAGCCGGACCCGGTGACCGCGGGCGAGCCAGTCGGGTCCGGTCGTGTTCAGCAGGTCGCGCAGCCCCTGCCAGCGGCCGATGACGATGTCGTGCCGGGTGGACGAGAGAGGGGCGTCCCCGCAGTCGGGGTCGAAATCGGGAGCGAAACGGTCCCGCGCCATCGGGTTCCTTCTCAGAAGTCGGTGGACAGACCCTCATGGGCGGTGGAGTGCCCGGCCGGATGCCCTTCGGGCACGTAGCCGGCCTCCACGGTCCGTGAGGCGTCCAGCCGGGCGGGCCGGTAGTAGTCGCTGCCCTGCCGCCAGTACCAGAGCATCGGCACCAGTCCGACGGCGAGCCCGCCGATGCCGATGGCGACCGCCGCGGGGTCCAGCTCACCGAGCGACTCCGCGAAGATCCAGAACATGAACAGGGCGCCGAACAGCGGCCACAGCCCGCCGAGGAGGAAGTCGGACACGGATTTCAGCAGGGTGCTGCGGTACGCGACGACCGCGGCCAGGCCCGCCAGCCCGTAGTAGACGGCGATCTGCAGGCCGATCGCCGAGATCGCGTCGGCCAGGATGTCGCCGACCGAGCCCAGCGCGTTGGAGGCGACGAACAGCACCAGCGCCACGCCGCCCACCACGGCGATCGCCACCCAGGGCGTGTTCCACGTGCGGTGCACCCGGCCCAGCGCGGACGGCATCGTACGGTCGCGGCCCATCGCGAACAGCGAGCGCGTGACCTGGATCAGGGTCGTCTCCAGGGTGGCGACGGTCGACAGCATCACCGCCACGATCAGCAGCTTGCCGCCCCAGCCCGGCCACACCTCCTCGCCCAGCGCCGCCAGCACGTTCGCCCCGTTGTCCTCGATCCGCTGCGAGCTGAGGACGACGTTCACCGCGATGGTGAAGACCTCGAACAGCAGGAAGACGATGCCGACGCCGATCAGTCCCGCGAGACCGGTCGTACGGCGGCTGTTGCGGGTCTCCTCGCTGAGGTTGCTGGTGACGTCCCAGCCCCAGTAGTAGAACGCGGCGACCAGCGCGCCCGAGGCGAACCCGGAGACCCCGTGGAAGTGGCTGAACCCGAGCCAGGACCAGTCGAACGGCAGCGCGTTGTCCGTGTGGAAGACGGCGAGCACCGCGAACAGCGCCAGAATCGCCAGCTCCACACCGGACATGATCAGTTGGGCGCGCACGGTGAGCCGGGCCCCGCCGAGCACCACCGCCAGCATCACCAGGAACCAGGCGGCGCCGACGATCGTCGCCAGCGCGGTGTCGTCGGCGAGGCCCTCGTCGAACAGGGCGAGCGTCATCGACCCGGCCGGCAGCGACCCCGCCACCATGAAGATGGTCGCCGAGATCACCAGCGCCCAGCCGCTGATGAAGCCCAGGAAGGGATGGAGCGTGCGCCCCACCCAGGAGTAACTGGCCCCCGCGTTGACGTCGATCCGGCTGAGCCGGCTGAACGCCAGCGCGATGCCCAGCATGGGTATCGCGCAGTACAGCAGGGCCGCCGGACCGGCCAGTCCCACGGCGCCGGCCAGGACCGCCGTGGTGGCGGCGATGGAGTACGCCGGGGCGCTGCCGGCGACCGCCATCACCACCGTGTCGAAGGTGCCCAGGACATTCGCCTGGAGCCCTCTTCCGGTGCTGTTGCTCATGGTTGTGCTGCTTTCCTTCGTGCACGCCGCCCGGGCGGGGACCGCCCGACGGCGTATGGGGGGTGAGGAGTGGAGCAGTGGAGCGCCGCCGCGCGTCGAGAGGGAACGACCTCGGGAAACGTCGGCGGAGAAGAGCGCGCGGAGAGTACCGTTCCAGCACTGCGTCGCCGAACGGTCACACCGAGTGTGCGAGTGACTATAGCCCTACCGCTTGAGCTTTCAAGATTGACGGATGGGTAATGTTCATGACGACCAGGACCTGTCCTGCAGGCCCGCGGGCAGCGCTCGCGGATCAGTCGCCGATCCGGTCCAACTGCCGTAGCCGGTTGGTGGCGTCGAGGGCGGCGACCTTGTACGACTCCGCCAGCGTCGGGTAGTTGAACACCGCGTCGACGAGGTAGTCGACGGTTCCGCCGCAGCCCATCACCGACTGTCCGATGTGGATCAGCTCGGTCGCCCCGGTGCCGAAGCAGTGCACCCCGAGCAGTGTCCGGTCCTCGGGCGAGACCAGCAGCTTCAGCATGCCGTGCGCGTCCCCGATGATCTGCCCGCGGGCCAGTTCCCGGTAGCGGGCGACGCCCACCTCGAACGGCACCCGGTCCTCGGTGAGCTGGTCCTCCGTGCGCCCCACGAAACTGATCTCCGGGATGGTGTAGACGCCGATCGGCTGGAGGTGGTGCATCTGCCCGACGGGCTCGCCGCAGGCGTGGTACGCGGCCGCCCGGCCCTGCTCCATCGCGGTCGCCGCGAGCGCCGGGAAACCGATGACGTCACCGACGGCGTAGATGTGCGGCACCGGCGTGCGGTAGTGCTCGTCGACCTCGATCCGGCCGCGCCGGTCCGCCGCCAACCCGGCCTTGCCCAGGTCGAGTTCATCGGTCAGACCCTGCCGGCCCGCCGAGTACATCACCGCGTCCGCCGGGATCTTCTTGCCGCTCTCCAGCACGGTCAGCGCACCCCGCGGATGCCGCTCCACGGCGGCGACGGTCTCCCCGAACCGGAACGCCACCGCCAGGTCCCGCAGGTGGTACTTGAGCGACTCGATGACCTCGACGTCGCACATGTCGAGCATCCCGGCGCGCTTCTCCACGACCGTCACCTTGCTGCCGAGCGCGGCGAACATGCTCGCGTACTCCATGCCGATCACGCCGGCGCCCACGATCACCATCGACTGCGGAACCCGCTCGATGGTCAGGACGTTGTCGGAGTCGAGGATGGTCCGCCCGTCGAACTCCACGCTGTCCGGCCGCGCCGGCCGCGTCCCGGTGGCGATCACGATGTGCTCGGCGCTGATCAGCCGCTCCTGCCCGGTGATCTCCCGCAGGGCGATCGTGTGGGCGTCGACGAACCGGCCGGTGCCGGCGAACAGGGCGACATGGTTACGGGACAACTGGCTGCGGATGACGTCGATCTCCCGCCCGACCACGTGCTGGGTGCGGGCCGTCAGATCGCCGACGGTGATGTTCTCCTTGAGCCGGTAGCTCTGTCCGTACAGGTCGCGCTGGGTGAGGCCGGTGAGATAGAGCACCGCCTCGCGCAGCGTCTTGGAGGGAATGGTGCCGGTGTGGAGGGAGACCCCGCCGACCATGTCGGAGCGGTCGACGACGGCGACTCGGCGGCCCAGTTTGGCCGCGGCGATGGCGGCCTTCTGACCGCCGGGACCTGATCCGAGGACGAGCATGTCGAAGTCGGGCACCCTCCGCAGTCTGGCAGTGCGAGGGGCCGCCGCGAAAGAGCGCGGCCAAGGGCTGTCCCGCCAGGGACGACGGGACAGCCCTCAGGGCAGCAGCCTCTCGATCGCGCTCTGGCCCTCCTTGTCGATCTTGCGCTTGGCCCACTCGAGATTGCGCGGGGTCAGGTCCCTGCCCGCGGCCAGGACCACGTCCTCCGGCGACACCTCGGTGCCGGTACGCGTGTGGAGCAGGCTGTCCGGGGTGGCGCGGTCCGGGGAGAGCCGGGCGGCGCCGGGCTGTGACGTCGACATGATGTCTGCTCCTCGCGTCCGAAGGGCTGCTTCGGCCCGGTGCGGTCATCGGGTCCACTAACACCATTCATCCTGGCGCCGCACCCTGCAATCCCACGCTGCCCGGAGCAGACGCGTCCGGGATGCTGGGAAGATCGGGCTGGTGTCCAATGGGCGCTATGGCACCCACCACCGCTGGGACACCGCGACGCGGGGGACTGCGCAGGCTCGGTGCCTGGTGCGCCCGACACTTCCTGATCGTCATCATGGCCTGGCTGGTGGCCCTGGTCGCCCTGCAGCTGGTCGACCGCGCCGTCGGCGGCACCTTCGAGGACAACTTCCAGCTCTCGGACACCCAGTCCCAAAAGGGCCTCGACGTCCTGAAGGAGCACGATCCGCAGGCCGGTGGATACAGCGCCCAGATCGTCCTGCACGACGAACAGCCCCTGAGCGCGCTGAGCTCGCAGATGTCCACCACGGTCGGCGACCTGCAGAAGCTGCCCCACGTCCTCTCGGTGCAGAACCCTCTCTCGGTCACCCAGACCAAGGTCGGCCCGGTGTCGAGCGACGGAAAGACCGGATACGTCACTGTCCGCTTCGACGAGCAGCCCAACACCCTCGGCGACGACTACCTGAACGGCGTCGACCAGGCCGTCCAGCCGCTGCGGGCGGCCGGCGCCGACGTCGAGTACGGGGGCACACTCGGCGAACTGGCCCGGCCCAAGGCCAACGACCTCATCAGTGAGGCGATCGGCTTCGCGGTCGCCGTCGTCGTCCTGCTCATCGGCTTCGGCAGCGTCATCGCGGCCGGACTGCCCCTGATCACCGCACTGATCGGGGTCGTCGGCGGACTGGCCATTCTCGGGCTGCTGGCCGCCGCGTTCACCTTCGCGACCGTCTCCCCGACCCTCGCCACCATGATCGGCCTCGGCGTCGGCATCGACTACGCCCTGTTCCTGATCACCCGGCACCGGCAGAACCTGATGAACGGCGCCGACCCCGCCGAGGCCGCCGGACACGCCACCGCCACCAGCGGCCGCGCCGTTCTGGTCTCCGGCACCACCGTGATCATCGCGCTGATGGGCCTGTACGCGTCCGGGGTGTCCTTCATCGGCAAACTCGGCCTCGCCGCCGCCATCACCGTGGTCTCCGCCGTAGTCGGCGCCCTCACCCTCGTCCCCGCCCTGCTCGGCCTCATCGGCCACCACATCGACCGCTGGCACGTGCGCAAGCCCGTCGCCGAGACCGACGCCGAACCGGGCGCCACCCCGCACGGCACCTGGCACCGCTATGCCAAGCGCGTCGAGCGCAGACCCTGGCAGTACCTCGGGGGCGGCGTCGCCGTCATCGCGATCCTCGCCATCCCCGTCTTCTCGATCCAGCTCGGTCACATCGGCGACGGCGCCGACCCGACCTCCTTCACCGACCGGCGGGCCTACGACCTGATGACCGACGCCTTCGGCCCCGGCTCCAACGGGCCCCTCACCGTCGTCGTCGACCAGACGTCCGTCCCCTCCGACAAGCGCTCCGACCTCCAGTCCCAGGCGCAGCAGACCCTCGACGCCGTACCCGACGCGGCCACGGTCACCCCGCTGACGCCTACCCAGGACGGCGACGTCCTGCTCGCCACCGTCTACTCCACCCAGGCCCCGCAGGACGCCGTCACCACCGACCTGACGAACCGGCTCAAGGACACGACCCTGCCCGACGCGGTCTCCGGCTACGACGCCAAGGGCTATGTCACCGGTACCACCGCCGCGCAGGTCGACTTCCGCGACATCGTCGCCAGCCGGCTGCCGCTGATCATCTGCGTGGTCGTCGGCCTCGCCTTCCTGATCATCCTCGCGGTCTTCCGCGGCCTGCTCGTCGCGGTCAAGGCCGCCGTCCTCAACGTCCTGTCCATCACGGCCTCGTACGGTGTCGTCGTCGCCGTCTTCCAGTGGGGCTGGGGCGGCCCCGCGCTCGGCGTCAACGGCGATGTGCCCATCGAGAGCTATGTGCCGATGATGATGTTCGCGATCATCTTCGGCCTCAGCATGGACTACGAGATCTTCCTGCTCTCCCGCGTCCACGAGAACTGGCTGCGCACCGGCGACGCCAAGGACTCCGTCGCCCACGCCCTGGAGATCACCGCCCGGGTCATCACCTGCGCCGCCCTGATCATGGTGAGCGTGTTCGCGGCGTTCATCATCAGCGACAACATCGTCGTCAAGATGCTGGGCCTCGGTCTCGCCGTCAGCGTGCTGATCGACGCCACCGTGGTCCGGCTGCTCATGGTGCCTGCCGTGATGACACTGCTGGGGGAGAAGGCCTGGTGGACCCCGCACTGGCTGGACCGGATCCTGCCGCACATCGACGCCGAGGGCGACGCGGAGACCCTCAGCGCTGCGGACTCCAAGGCGCAAGAACGAGCATCGTGACGTCGTCGCGGACGGCGGGGCAGTGGCGCCGGACGTCGCTCCACACACGGTCGGCCGTCGTCGCCGGGTCGGCGCCGGCGGCGAGGGCGGGCAGCCGGTCCAGGAGCGGGTAGAAGACGCCGTCGGCGTCCCTGGCCTCCGAGACGCCGTCGGAGGCCACGAAGAGGCGGTCGCCGGGGCGCAGCGGCAGGACGAGGGCGGTCAGCGGGGCGTCCTCCATCAGGCCGAGCCCCAGCGGCGTCCACGGGACGACGTCCACCTCCGTGGCCGTGCCGTCGCGCAGCAACACCGGCGCCGGATGCCCGCAGGCCACGATCCGCACGGCGTCCGCGCCCGGGGTGAACTCCAGCAGGACGGCCGTCGCGAACAGCTCGGCGTGCGCGACCCGCGCCGAGTCCACCACCAGCCGCCGGTCCAGGCGGGCGGCCACCGCCTCCAGGGCCGACTGGTCGAGCACCGCCTCCCGGAACGCGCCGAGGAGCGAGGCCACCGTGGCCACCGCCGCCAGCCCGTGCCCCTGCACATCGCCCAGCACCGCCCGCACCCCGTGGGCGCTCTCCCGCACGTCGAAGAAGTCGCCGCCGACGAGCGTCCCGCGCTGCGCCGCCCGGTACAGACCGGCGCAGCGCACCGGACCGACCCGCTCGGGCACCGGCGGCACCAGCGCGTTCTGGGCGGCCTCCGCGATGGTGCGCTCGGTGTCCAGCTGGAGGTCCCGGCGCCGGCGCACGAACGCCACGAACACGCTCAGCACCGCGACGAAAGACACCGTCAGCACATCGGTCTGACCCGGCTGGTCGAGCCGGAACGCGGGCACGTTCAGCATCACGACGACGGCCGCGCCCAACACCCCGGTCGCCACGGGGCCGTACGACAGCACGGCCAGCGGCGGGATCGCGCCCAGCAGAAAGCCGAGGTCCAGCGGGTCGGGGCTGACCAGCGCGGCCACGCACACGCACGCGACCAGGACCAGCGGCAACGCCCGCACCCAGCCGGGCGGCGGCGCGCCCCGCAGCCAGCCCCGCCGTTCCCCGTCGCCTCGTCCCACACCCCCACGCTCCACCCCGGCGCCGGCCGCCGCACGCCGAAAAACCCATGGACGCGATCGAGCAGCGCACCTACTGTGTGACCGCACGCCCGGAAACCCACGGAAGGAGGCGAGCGCCATGAAGTTCACACCCGTCCCGCGCTCCCACCCCGTGACCCCGGCGTGCCCCGTCTGACGTTCGTCCGACGCCCGGGAGCGCACCACGCCGTACGCGACCCGGAGGAATCCGTGACCGATCTGGTCATCCGCGCTCTCGACGAGAGCGACGTCCATCTGTTCGACACCCTGCCCGACCCGCTGCGCGCCGCCGAGGCGTTCGGCCATGTGCGGTACCGCCCGGAGTGGAAGCGCGTCGCCCTGCGCGAGGGCCGGGTCGTCGCCCGCGCCGCCTGGTGGGGCGGGCCCGACGACGCCGAACCCCTCGCCGTCGAGTGGTTCGACTTCGCCGACGGCGAGGAGGAGGCCGCCGCCGAACTCCTGCGCACCGCGCCCTGGCAGGTCGGCCTGGAACTGGTGATGCCCGGCGGCTGGCGCGCCGACCCCGTCATGCGGGCCGCCGCCGAGGCCCGGCACGCCGCGGCCGGCGCGGCCGGCCACACCCCGCTCGTGGAACGCTTCGTGTACCGCTGGACCCCGCAGTGCGGGCTTCCCGAACGCCCCGGACGCCTGCGCTTCGGCCCCGAACCCGACGACGCCGTCTTCTTCGACGCCCTGCGCCGCATCCACTCCGACACCCTCGACGCCCACGCCCGCAAGGCCGTCGCCAAAGGCGGCCTCGACCTCGCGGCCCAGGAGGAGTTGGACTTCTTCCGCTGGTGCCCCTCCCCACGCGAGTGGTGGCAGATCGCCCGCACCCCCGACGGAGACCTGGCCGGCCTGCACATCCCGGCCCACAACCCCTCCGGCCCGTGCGTCGGCTTCATCGGCGTCCTGCCGGAGCACCGGGGTCACGGCTACGCCTACGACCTGCTCGCCGAGTGCACCCACTATCTCGTCGACCGGGGCGCCGAGTTCATCGCCGCCGCGACCGACCAGGGCAACTTCCCCATGGCGGCCCACTTCACGAAGGCCGGCTATCCGGTGGTCCGGGAGCGGGTGAACTTCGAGCTCGGCTGAGAACCGATCGTCGGACCCGGGTGACAGGCTGTCCTCGGTGTGATCGACCGCGGACGACGGAGGCGCGATGGGGTTCGACGGCGAGGTCTGGTGTGTGCACGGCGCCCACGGCCGGGAGGACGTCGGTGAGATCGTCGTCGACGAGGCCGACTTCCCCTGGCTGTCGGGACACTTCACCGCCGGACCGGGCTACGACGCCGTCGAGCCCCTGTTCACCCGGGAACTGGCGCTCATGGAGGAAGAGGACTGGCAGGAGTGGGAGGCCGTCGCGGTCGAGATACGCCGCCGGGTGTCGATGACCTCGCCCCGAGGGCCGGTCCCCGAGTTCCTGCTGCACATCGAGGGGGACCGGGCCTGGTTCCGGTGGAGCGACGAGCCCTTCGAGGACGACTGAGTCAGCGGGCCGCGTCCGTCAACAGGGCCTGCGCGTCGGCGAGTATCTCGGTGACGCGCAGGCCGAACGCGGCGTCGCAGGGGTGGGGGCGGCCGTCGCGGGCCGCGGCGAGGAGGGCGTCGGCGGCCCGGGTGAGGGCGGCGGCGGCGTCCGTGCCGGACTGGGGGAGCCGGGCGACTCCGGACGCGCCGCGAAGCTCGACGCTCGCGCCCGTCGCCGCGGGCGGGGCCGTCAGGCTCAGCGTCAGCGTGCTGGAGGCGCCGGCGACATGGTCCAGAACCACGTGGACCGTGTCACCGGGGCCGTGAGCCGCCGCCGTCACCCGGCGGACCTCGCCGAGGACCGGCAGCAGCACGGACAGCGCGTGCGGGCCCACGTCCCACAGGGCGCCCTTCTCCCCGCGCCAGGGCGTGGCGAACGGATGGCCGTCCTCACCGTGGAAGACGTCCCCCAGCCACTGGGCGTGTCCCGTGAACCATCCCGCGGTGTCCGCCTGTTCGGCGATCCAGTCGCCGGCCTCGGGCAGGAACCGGGTGGTGAAGAAGACCACCGACGCGACCCGTGCCTCCTGCGCGGCCCGCACCACGGCCCGCGCTCCCGCCGCCGTCGTGCCGACGGGCTTGTCGAGCAGCAGATGACAGCCCGCCCCGGCGGCCCGCACCGCGAGCTGCGCCTGGACGTCCGGCGGCAGGGCGACGGCCACCGCGTCCACGTCCTCGAGCAGCGCGCCGACGTCGTCGTAGGGCCGGGTCCCGTGCCGGTCGGCCAGTTCCTTCGCGGCCTCCGGGCGCCGCCCCCACACCCCGACGAAGTCCAGCGCGTCGTGTGCCTGGAGGACGGGCGCGTGCACCATCTGGGCCCAGGGGCCGGTGCCGAGCAGACCGATGCGCATACCGCTGACTCTTCCTGCCGTTGCCGAGTGGCCGAAGCCGACCGTGGGCGAGCCTCGCACACCCCTCGCGCCGAGGACACCCCTGACCGAACTCCTCAGGCCGCCCGTGCGTCGTCCGCCCCCGCGCCCGGGGAGGCGCCCCGCACCAGCCGGAGATGCCGCCGCTGCGCGGCATGGCGCCGCCTGGCCCCGGCCGGGGCGAACATGCGGTCCTCGACCCGGTCCACGACCGCCAGCAGGACGGACAGCAGCGGCAACAGCAGTACGGCGACCCAGAGCACGGTTCTCTCCTCGTCAGGGGACGGGATCCCGGGTGCTCCGGATCGGGCCGTTGATGCGTGCCGGACGCCGTCAGGGACGGGCCGGCGCGGCGAAGCCCGTCAGCAGGGCGTCCGCCTGGGCCAGGCCGCTCTCCGCGGAGATCTCCCGGAGCGTCTGCGCGGCCCGGACCGTGGCGAACGTGAGGCGACCGGCGTCGAGCAGATACCCGTACACGGCGGGCCTCGGCAGGCTGTTGTACGACCAGTGCGCCGAGAAGTAGTAGCCGCCCGTGTCGTGCAGGACCACCACGTCCCCCTCGGCGAGCGCCGGCAGCGGCCGGTCGTGTGCCACGACGTCCCCGGCGAAGCAGAGCGGCCCGGCGACGTCCTGCCGCACGAGCGGCGTCCGCTTGGGCGTGCCGTCCGGGCCGTACGCGGACACCCGCAGCGGCCAGGCCTGCGGCATGAAGACGGTCCGGGTGGCGACCTGCCCCCCGGCGTGCGTGAGGGCGACCCGCCGGCCGCCGGCGTCCTTGACGTACTCGACGAGCGCCGCCGTGAAGCCGTTCTTGGCGATCAGGGAACGGCCGAACTCGGTGACCACCTGGTAGCGGCCGTCCAACAGGGCCGGCTCCGCGGCGGTCAGCGCGGCCACGTAGTCGGCGTACGTGGGCGTGACCGTGTCGTCGGCGAAGTTCACCGGCAGTCCGCCGCCCAGGTCGAGGCTGGTCACCTGACGGCGGCCGACGTGGTCGTTGATCTCCTCGGCGAGCCGGTGCGTCGCCGCGAGGCCTTCCGCGATCAGGGACAGCGGGCAGCCCTGCGAGCCCACGTGCGCGTGCAGCCGGGTCAGCCACGGCCGCCGCGCGAACGCCTCGATCACCCGGGCCCGGGCCCCGGGGTCGCGCAGCGCCACGCCGAACTTGGAGGTTGCGGTCGCCGTGCTCATCGCGCCGATGGACCCGCCGCCGACCTGGGGGTTGACCCGCAGCCCGAGCACGGACGCGCAGTCCGCGGGGCGCAGCGCGTCGATCCGGTCGAGCTCGTCGAGGTTGTCCGCGTTGAGCGCGACCCCCAGGGCGAGGGCCTCGCGGATCTCCTGCCGGCCCTTGGCCGGCGAGTCCAGCACGATGCGCGCCGGCTCGAAGCCCGCGTCCAGCGCCAGCCGCAGCTCCCCGGGGCTCGCCACCTCGCAGCCCATGCCGGCGTCGGCGAGCAGCCGCAGCACGGGCACCAGCGAACAGGCCTTGGCGGCGAAGGCGTGCAGGACGTCCGGCACGTGCGTGAACGCCTCGTGCAAGCCGGCGACGCTGTCGCGCACGCCCCGGACGTCGACGAAGCCGGCCACCGGCCGGTCCTCCCCGAGCAGCCCGTCCGTGACGGCCTGCCGGACGGCGAGCGCGACCCGCGAGTCGGGTGAGGCGCCGGTGTGGTGGTTCTCGGTGGGGAGCAGCACGTTCTGGTCTCCTTCGGACGAGGAAGGGGCGTCACCGAGTGGCGGTGACACCTCCAGATTCGCGCCCACACCGCCCGTACGTCTTTGGGGGACTGCACAAAGACAACCGGAACCTTCGTGTCCACGCACAAGGTCAGCGTTCCTGCGGCGTCGTCGCCGCCAGTCGCACCGCGAGGGTCAGCAGCAGCCGGGCGTCGGGATCGTCCAGGTCGACGCCGTACCGCTCGCGGACCCGGCCCAGCCGGTAACGGAGCGTGTTGGGGTGCACGACCAGCCGACGGGCCGCCTCCGGGACGTCGCCCCCGGCGTCGAGATACGCCGCCAGGGTCCGCACGAGCTCGCCGCCCGCCGCGAGGTCCGTGCGGATCAGATCGTGGACCGGCCCGCCGCCGGACTCCCACACCGGGCGCGCCGCGTCCAGGATCCGCAGCACCTCCAGCGCCGCGCCCGCCCCGGCCGCGTCGGCGTGCCGCGGGGGCCTGGGCCGTCCGGCGGCCGACGCCCGCGCCTCCCGCTCGCGCAGCGCCCGCACGACCAGCACGGCCCGCTCGTAGGACAGACAGGCCCGCTCCGGAGTGCCGACCGGGCCGACGCCCAGCCACACCGCCGCCGACCCCGGCAGCGAGGACACCACCGCGTCGAGATCGCGTACGACGCCCCGCACGGCGGCCTCGTGGTCCGCCGCCGAGGCGTCCCCGCTGAGCAGCAGCGCGAGCCGGTCGCCGTCGCGCATGATCCCGGTCCCCGGCCGGTGCGCCGAGATTTCCAGGACGAGGACGTCCAGGGCCCGGTCGTCGGCCCGGGCGCCGGGCTGCCGCTCGGCCACCACCACAGCGCACGGCGCGTCCGGGGAGAGGCCGAGCGACCAGGCGTGGGTGCGCCGGTCCCCGAGGCCGCGCAGCAGACCGCGCAGCGCCGCCTCCCGGCGGTGCGCCGTGCCGCTCTCGCGCAGCCGCTCGCGCACCAGCAGCGGGGCGGCGAGCGCGGCGGCCGTCCGCAGTACCGGGCGGCGTCCGGGGCGAGGGCGGCGTCGTCCGCGGCCGCCCAGATCGAACCGAGGACCTCACGCCCGCTGCGCACGGCGACGACCAGCCGTTCCGGGGTGTCGCCGTCGGCGGGCCGGTGGATGACGTCCTCGGAGGTCCACAGCGCGCGCAGCAGCCCGCTGCGCCGCAGTTCGGCGACCCGCCAGTCGGGCACCCGGCCGCCGAGGATCACGGCCCGGCGCAGCGGGTCGGCGCCGGGGCCGGTGGCTGAGTGGGCCAGGACGCGCAACCGGGTGTCCTCGATGGTGATCGACCCCTTCACCTGCGCCGCGACCCGCGCCGCCAGGACGGCGAGGGAGGGCGCCGCCGCCGGGCCCCGCAGCGCGTCGGCGTCCTCGCCGTCGCCGGCCCGGGCGTAGGACAGCGCCGACCGCAGCAGCGCGGCGGCCTCGGCCCAGTCGGCGCCCTCGGCGCGGACGAGCAGGGCGATGCCGGTCTCCCGGGCCGCCGCCACCGGACCGGTGAGCGCCTCACCCGTGTCGCCCACCTCGCCCGCGCCCACCTCGCCCGGGTCCTCCACCTCGCCCAGCACGACCGCGCAGGCGCCCCGCCGGGCGGCCTCCCGGACGGTCCCGGCGTCCGGGGCGGCGCCCACGGCCAGCAGCAGGACGCCCTCGCCCGCCGCGGACCCCTGACGTTCGGGACGCGGCCCCAGATCGTCCAGACCGACGGCGATCCGCGTGACGACGGCGTCGGGCGCGGCGGGCGCGCACACCAGCCGCACCGCGTCGCCGTCCTCGAAGGCCAGCAGGGACCGCAGGGTCGGCGTCTCCAGGCTCACCGGCCCGAGGATAGTTCGCCGCACGCGCACCCGCCCGCACCACGATTCAGCTCCCGTACTGCTGAATGCGTTCGGTTTCTTCCATTGGACCCACGGCCGACGGCGGGGCCAGGCTGGGGTGCGTCCGGTGTGCCGCAATCACCTTCCGGGACACCGGACTTCCCGCTTCCGCACCACCTTCGAGAGAGGTCACGCGCACATGGAGACCCGCCGCATCGGGGACGTCGACGTCAGTGCGATCGGCCTGGGCGCGATGCCCATGTCGATCGAGGGGCGACCCGACGAGGCACGTTCCCTCGCCACCGTGCACGCCGCGCTGGACGCCGGCGTGACGCTGATCGACACCGCGGACGCCTACCACCTCCACGCCGACGAGGTCGGCCACAACGAGACCCTGATCGCCAAGGCCCTCGCCGGCCACGACCGGGGCGGCGACGTCCTGGTCGCCACCAAGGGCGGCCATCTGCGCCCCGGCGACGGCAGTTGGACCCTGGACGGCAGCCCCGCCCGCCTGAAGGCGGCCTGCGAGGCGTCGCTGCGCCGGCTCGGCGTCGAGGCGATCGGCCTGTACCAGTTCCACCGCCCCGACCCGCGGATCCCCTACGCGGACTCCGTCGGCGCGGTGCGGGAACTGCTGGACGAGGGCAAGATCCGCGCAGCGGGCATCTCCAACGCGAACCCCGAGCAGATCCGGCAGGCGAACGACATCCTCGGCGGCCGGCTGGTCTCCGTGCAGAACCAGTTCTCCCCGGCGTTCCGCTCCAGCGAGCCCGAACTGCGCCTGTGCGACGAGCTCGGCATCGCCTTCCTGCCGTGGAGCCCGCTCGGCGGCATCTCCCGCGCCCGCGAACTGGGCTCCTCCTACGCCCCGTTCGCCCATGTCGCCGAGGCCCACGGCGTCAGCCCGCAGCGCGTGTGCCTGGCCTGGATGCTCGCCAAGTCGCCGGTCGTGGTGCCGATCCCGGGCGCGAGCCGCCCCGAGACGATCCTGGACTCCCTCGCCGCGCCGGACCTGCGCCTCACGGCCGACGAACGCGCGGAACTGGACGCCGCGCTCTGACACGAGCACCGGGAGGACCGCCGTCCATGGCGTCGTCGTACGAAAGACCGCTCGACCACCGCTACCGGGGCGAGCACCCGGTCCGCACCCTGGCCTACCTCCTGCGCGCCGACCGCCGCAGGCTCGCCGCCGCGGCCGGCGTGTTCACCGTCAAGCACAGCCCGATCTGGCTGCTGCCGCTGATCACCGCGTCCATCATCGACACCGTCGTCCAGCACCAGCCGATCGGCAGACTCTGGACGAGCACCGGCGTCATCCTGTTCATCCTGCTCGTCAACTACCCGCTGCACCTGCTCTACGTCCGTCTCCTGTACGGCAGCGTCCGCCGCATGGGCACCAGCCTGCGCTCCGCGCTGTGCACCCGGATGCAGCAGCTCTCCATCGGCTACCACTCCCGGATCAGCGCCGGGGTACTGCAGGCCAAGGTGGTGCGGGACGTGGAGACCGTGGAGCAGATGGTGCAGCAGACCGCCGAGCAGGGGCTCGGCGCGCTCACCGTGCTCACCGGCGGCCTCGTCATCATCGCCGCGCGCACCCCTGAGTTCGTGCCCGTCTTCCTCGTCGTGGTGCCCGCCGCCGCCCTGCTCGTGCACCGGCTGCGGGCCCGGCTGCGCACCCACAACGAGGAGTTCCGGCACGAGGTGGAGACCCTGTCCTCCCGCGTCACCGAGATGACCCGCCTGATCCCGGTCACCCGCGCCCACGGCCTGGAGCGCAAGGCGCTGCACCGCATGGACGGCACCCTGAGCCGCCTGCTCACCTCCGGTATGCGCCTGGACCTGCTCAACGGCCGCTTCGGCTCGCTGGCCTGGGTGCTGCTCAACGTGATCGGCGTGCTCGTCCTCACCGGCGCCGCGCTGATCTCGTACTACGGCATGTGGGGCGTCACCGCCGGCGACGTCGTGATGCTCAGCGCCTTCCTGACCACCCTCACCAACTCCGTCACCACCCTCACCGGACTGGCCCCCGTCATCACCAAGGGCCTGGAGTCGGTGCGCTCCGTCGGCGAGGTCCTCCAGGCGCCCGAGCTGGAGGACAACGAGGGCAAGGCCGAACTCGCCGCGCTGCACGGGTCCGTCACCTTCGAGGACGTCGGCTACGCGTACGACGGCGGCAGCCCGGCGGTGCGCGACTTCACCCTCTCCGTCCGGCCGGGCGAGACCGTCGCCCTCGTGGGGGCGTCCGGCGCCGGCAAGTCCACCGTGCTCAGCCTCGTCATCGGCTTCATCCGGCCGACTTCGGGCCGCGTGCTGCTCGACGGGATCGACCTGGACACCCTCGATCTGCGCACCTACCGGCGGTTCGTGTCGGTGGTGCCGCAGGAGTCGATCCTCTTCGACGGCACGATCCGCGAGAACGTCGCCTACGGAATGGAGGACGAGGCCGATGAGCAGACGGTCCTGGCGGCCCTGCGCGACGCCAACGCGCTGGAGTTCGTCGAGCGGCTCCCGCAGGGCCTGGACACCCTCGTGGGCGAGCGGGGAGCCCGGCTGTCGGGCGGTCAGAAGCAGCGGCTGGCCATCGCCCGCGCCCTGATCCGGGACCCGAAGGTGCTGGTCCTGGACGAGGCGACGTCCGCCCTCGACACCCGGTCCGAGGCTCTCGTCCAGCAGGCCCTGGCCCGGCTGCTGCGCGGCCGCACCACGTTCGTGGTGGCGCACCGCCTGTCCACCGTGCGCGGCGCGGACCGGATCGCAGTGATGGGGGAGGGGCGCATCCTGGAGACCGGCACGCACGACGAACTCCTGCGCCGGGGCGGGGCGTACACGGAGCTGCACCGCGGTCAGGTCGCGTGACGCACCGTGGCCGGATCATGACCCTGGCGGGTGACATGACGGGCTGACAGGCATGAATCGCCCAGGTCCGGGCACACGCAGCGCAAAACAGAGAGAGGGGCGCTCGTGATCGTTCCGGACCCGAAGGTCGCCAGGACGTTGCTGACCCGGTACGCGACGCTGAAGATCGCTCAGGCGGAGAGGGAGAGGCCGCAGACGGCTCGTGAACTGCAGGACGTGACGTACACCTTGTGCGTGCTGATGGGCACGGCCGACGTCCGCGAGGCGGTGGCCGCGGCGGACACCCTGCTCGAGTCCGCGGCGGCGCCGCCCGCCGAGGAGGCGCCCGCGAAGGACGGGGAGAGCGGACTGTCGCTGGCCGTCTGACGACGGTTCGCGGCCGGACCCGGCGCGGCGGTGGCTCCCTGGAGCTCCCGCCGCGTCCGCGCGTCAGGAGGCGGCGGAGCCGCACCGGTCGGCGGGCCGGGCGCCGCGCTCCGGAGGCGACCCGGCCAGCCACTCCGCGATGGTGCGGGCGATCGGCTGGCCGGTGTCCACCTCCACGAAACCGAACTGCCCCGACTGGTTGCACTCCAGGAACCACCAGGTCCCGTCGGCGTCCTCCGCGAAGTCAAAGGCCCCGTACGCCAGTTCCGCCTCCCGTAGATATGTCCGTACGGCCTCGCCGAGGCGCGGCGGGACGTCGACGGGGCGCCACGGCGTGGTGGAGGGCGCGAAACGCACGTCCACCACGTCGGGGTCACCGCCGGGGACGGTCTCCTTTCGGGCGGCCAGCAGGCGGTCGCCGATCGCGGTCAGCCGTATGTCGGCCCGCTTGGCCACCCGGCGCTGCAGCAGCGTCGGACCGTAGGCGACGGCTGCGAAGTCGGCGCCCGGCGGGACCCGGGTGGTGGGCACCGCGCGGGGCGGATCCTGCGGATGCGCCCCGGACACCGGCTTGACCACCAGATCCGGGTAGCGGTCCGCGAACTCGCGGGCCGCCTGCGGGAACGTCGTGACGATCGTGGCCGGCACCGGCAGACCGCTGCGCTGGGCGAGCCGCAGCTGCCAGGGCTTGTGCCGGGCGCGCAGGGACGCGTCCGGGTGGTTCATCCAGCGCGCCCCGGTACCGCGGAGCATGCCGTACAGCGCCTGCGAGGCCTCCTCCGTGAGCCACGCCGACGGCTGCGGCGCCCGGGCCGCCGCGGCGCCGGGCCGGCGGATCCACACCGACCGCAGCCCGTCGAGGCTCACCAGCCGTCCGGCGGACGACAGATGGCCCCGAAACGCGCCGTGCACGTACTCGCCGGACAGCGCGACGGTATGGGTGAGGTCGGCGGGATCGAGTCGGACGACCGGGACGCCCGCGGCGTTCAGGTGCACGACCACCATGTCCGCCGTGACGTCCTCTTCACAGGTCAGAATGAGCACGGTCATGTTCGTCGGCCCGTGTTCAGTCGTCGAAGTGGGTCTTGGAGCCCGCCGTCGAGGTCGTGGTCCCGAGTTCTCTCAGGAGGGCGTGGTCACGAGCGGCGATCCGGCCGTCGAGAGTTACGTTCAACTGCATTCCGGGGTCATAGGCGTACGGAGTGCTGAACTCCAACTCGGCCGCAGGGCGTGCGTAGTTGAGCGTGAACGGTTGCATCGTCTCTCCCTCGTCGGTACTGCCTCGATCAAGCGGTGCCGCTGTGCGACGTCACTCGGGCCCGCTGCGTGGTGCTGGATTGGTGCGACCTTCAGTCACTTATACGAATCGAACGGGTGGTTGGTTTCCTTACTCTCCGTGATCATCGGGGAGTCGGGCACCGAACAGGGCGCGGAGCAGGGGAGATCGGGTCGAGCGGGCGTGAAAACGTCTTCCGGAGCGGTCAGTCGGGGACGTGCTCAGGGGCGTGGTCGGGGGCTCGATCGGGTGCATGGCGCACAGAGCGCAGCGCCAGCAGGAGGACGCCGATGTCGTCGAGGTACACGGGGTCCGGCAGAAGGTCGGTCGGGAGCACGAAGTACAGGACCGCGCCCCAGAAAACCCAGCGCGGGCCGGTGGGAAGCCCCGCCCGCCTCAGGTTCTTGCGGGTCCGAACCAGCCGCACCAGCACTGCGGCCGCCCCGGCGAGCAGGGCCGCGGCCAGCACCACCGCGACTACGACGAGCGTGGTTGGCGCATCCACGGGCCCTCCCGTATGGTCCGTCGCGCGGCGTCTGCTCTCTTTGTCGTTCTCTGTCCGGACCCTGTCCCGAGGGTCCTGTCTGTCGATTTCCCCGCTTTCGGTTTCCGAATTCCCGTTTCCGGCGGGATTACCGCATGGGACGCATCTCACACGGGTGCCGCGTTCGAGTGGCGGAGCGCGCCGGACGGCCCTACCAATGGGGAGGGTCACGTCGCGTGTCGCATCTCGGGGGTGCAGGGGCGACCGCACCCTTCAGAGAGAGTCAGCATGATCACCCGCACTTCACGGCCCCTCCCGGACCGTCCCGCCCCGTCTCTCACCGGCGCGACGAGCGCCACCGCACCACTACCCCCGGTCACACCGGCCGCCCCCGCCGAGGGGCCGGAAACAGTCCCGCCGAGCCAGGCCGGACCCGCCTACCCCGACCCCGTCGACGGTCTCCTCCACGCCGCGGCGGCCCACCGGCCGCTGGAGGACGTCGCCCGGCTCATCACCATGCTCGAACAGGTGGAGGAGGGCACAAAGGCGGCGGCCGACGTGCTGCGGGTGGTCGGCACGGACCGGCCCCTGGAGGACGTGCCCCGGCTGGTGGCCGTGCTGTCCCGGCCGCCGCACCACGCGGAGCACGCCGGCCACATGATCCGCGCGGCGGCCGAGAGCCGCTCCGTGGAGGAGGTCACGCGGCTGATGGCGCTGCTGTACCGGGCGCCTCTGGAGCCGCACTGCGGCGACGAGGCGGTCCGGGTCGCGGCCACCCACCGTCCGGTCGAGGAGGTCGTGGAACTCGTCGGGCGGCTCGCCCAGGAGCGGTCCGGGCAGGAGCGGGCCGGGCCTCCGGCCCCGCCGCCCGCGGTCGTGAGCGAAGAGGCGCCTCCTGCGTCCGAACTCGGGCCCGCAGAACCGGCATCGGCGCCGGTGCGGGCGCCGGCAGGCGCCGACGCGGTCGCGCCCTCGACGGCGTGGACGGTGTGGGCCGCCGCCGTGGCGCTGGCCCTGTGCGGCGCCGCGCACCTCCCCGTGCACCACGACGGCGTCCCGCTCGGCGCCCTCACGGCTGCGCTCGTCCTGGCGGGGCTCTGCCTCGTACTGGCCCTGCTGTCGCTCCGCAGGCCCGCGCCGGCGCTGCTCGCGGCGGCCGTGCTGGTGCCGACGGGGCCGGCGGCCACCCAACTGCTCGCCCCCCGCGTCGACTTGGCGGAGCTGTCCCAGGTCACGGAGGCGACGCTCGCCCCACCGTGGCTCGCCGCCCCGATCGCCGCGGCAGCCGCGCTGACGGCGCTCCTCGCGCTCCTCGTGAGCCTGTTGCGCGACCGGCGCAGCGCTTGAACAGGCCCTGCCACTTCCGGTGACATCGGCCCGGTGGGTCTGCGGAGCGGCAGCAGGCCCGCCGGCATCCGGTCGGCGGTCGAAAGGCCGGCGTCAGCGGCCGGTCGCCTTGGGTTCGTCGTCGCCGGTGGCGTCGGTCTCGTTCTGCTCGGGCGAGTCGTCCGGTGCGGGGGAGACGGGCGTCGTCGACAGCGGCCGCAGGTTCTTGGTCGACTCCTTGAGGCGCTCCAGGGTCCGGCCCAGCTGCTGGAACGGGGAGCCGCTCTTCCTGGCCGGCGCCGGTCGCGGCTCACCGGCCTCGGCGGCGGCCTCCCGGTACGCGGCCAGCGCCTCATGGGCGTGTTCGGCGGCCTCCCGGTACAGGTCCCGGGACTCCGTCATCGCCTCCAGCGCCTCCTTGTACATCGCCACGAGCCGACGTTCGCGCGCGAGCTCCTCCTCCAGGGTCAGCAGCTGCCACTGCTCCCGCAGCACGGTGAGCGCGGCGTCGCCGCCCACCGGCAACGGCTTGGGCAGGGCGGCGAAGCGCCGTACCGCGTCCAGGAGTTCGGTGGGATGCGTGCCGTCCAGGAACACGCTGCGCACCGAGAAGTCGGCGGCGTCGTAGTCGGCCGGAGCGGGGGCGCCGGGCAGCACCAGCGCACCGCCGCGCGGCACCTCGACCCCGGACTCCTTGAGCGCCCAGTTCACGGTGCGCAGTTGGTGCGGGGCCGCCCGGTGCTCGATCACCCGGTGGTGCAGGCCGGGCGGCAGCAGCGGAACCAGTGACCGGCGGCCCTGCTCGGTGGGCGTCATGGCCTCGTGGACGACGACGTGGACGGCCCAGGTGTCGCGCAGGGCGTTGCGCAGCGTCCGCCGCAGCTCCTTCTCGTCGGCCGACAGCGCGTTGGTGTCGAGGAACCGCTCACCGGTCACGGTCTCGTGCCCCCACGGGGTGTCCGCCTCCCAGGGCCAGAACAGGCCGGCGGGCGACGGCCACCGCAGGTCCCACGGCCGCTCGGCCTCCGCCGTCAGCGTCCACTCCTGGCCGCGGCCCGACCACTCGGCGAGGGTCAGCCGGGCACGGACGGTGACCTCCTCCGCCACCGGCCACCGGGCTTCGAAGGCCGTCTCCCCGTCGGGGGTGTCGGTGTCGGGCAGTTCCTTGAAGTCCTGGACGGTACCGGCGTCCTTGAGCGCCTGGAGGTGGTTGCGCAGGACGTCCGGCGCGGCGGGGCCGGTGTGACGGCCACGGGTCTGCCACACCGTGGAGGGAGTCGTGGGCGCAGCGGTCGCGGAGATGTGCATGAGTCCATTCGTGAGGGCGGGCGACGAGACGAAGGCGTACGCAGGCCAGTATCGCGCGCCGCGAGGTGTGGGCGATCAAGCGGGTCGGTGACGCGGGCGGCCGAAGACGCCCCGTCGAGGCGCGCCTTCCCCACCGGGACACCGGTCACGCGTCCGGATGCGCACGGGGCCTGTGTCGCTCGTACGGGGTGTGCGCCGTTCACCACGGCCGACGTCCCCGCACCCATGGGCTCGACGGGGGCCGGAACCCCAGAATCGGAGCCGGCGGACAGGGCTCGCCCACCATCCGCGTCGGGGCGGGCCCTGCCCGCATGCCCGAAAAGGAGGCTCCGTCACCCGAGGACGGGCACGACCTGCGGAAGATCCGCGGTGGTCCGGATGCCGGACGGAGCCTCGCAGACCGGCGGCACGGCGTTGACGGCGCGGTTGGCGGTGTACGAGGGGTAGACCGCGGCCGCGTTCTCCGCGGCGACGGGGAATCGGACGGCGACGTCGAGCGGGGCGTCCCCGTCGACGGTGAGACGCCATCCGGTGTCCCGCAGGTCCCACGAACGGTCGAGTTCCGTGGTGCAGTACCAGGTCGCCCGGAACCGCAGGACCGCACGGCCCGCGCGGGTCCATGCGACCGTGACGCGCTGAGCCGCGACCGTGCCGGCCTCGAGGACTCCGGCGGCGACGGCGGTGCGGCGCGGGGTGCGCGCGAACTCGCCGTACACCTCGGCCTGTTCGACGGCGAGCCCCAGCGTGTCGGCGACCAGACGCAGCGAGGGCCCGAAGCTTGCGCGCAGAGCGGAGAGACGTCCGTCGTCGAAGGACTCGTCCCGCCCGCCGAACCCCATCACGTCGAAGAGCAGCCCCGGGGAGTCACGCCGGGACAGGTCGGCGAACTCCTCGATGAGCAGTGCGTCCAGGCGCCGTTGCAGGGACGCCAGCACGAGCGGCAGCGCCTCGGTGACGAATCCGGGACTGCTCCCCGTGCTGTGGATGCTCGCGCCGCCCTGCTCGCAGGCCGCCTCGACCCGGCGGCGCAGCGACTGATCCATGGCGGCGGGGTGGTGGAAGTCGGTGCGGGTGGCGACGACGTTCGTCCCCGCCGCCAGCAGCGCGCACACCGTGTCCGCGTCCAGTTCGCGCGGCGTGTACAGCACGCAGTCGGGCTCCAGGCGGAGCACGTCGTCGAGTTCGGTGGTCGCGCGCACTCCGAGCGGGGGCAGACCGCACAACTCCCCGGCGTCGCGGCCCCTCTTCGCCGGGCTGTGCGCGAAGACGCCGACCACGTCCAGCCGGGGATGCTCGACGGCCGCCCGCAGCGTACGGCTTCCGATGGTGCCGGTCGCCCACTGGACGACGCGGTACGACGGCTTGTCCCTCGCTCCCGTCATGTCGAGAACGTCACTTTCGACTCGGGATAGGATGGTTCTCCTTGCTCGAATCCGCCGTCGTCCAGCCCGTCGTCGAGCTCGACCTCGAACGTGTTGAACGCCACGGCGAGCGTGCCGTATCCGCCCACCGTGAACACCAGGTCCATCATCTGCCGGTCGTCGAGGCCTTCCTGCGCGGCCAGTTCGGCGTAGGTGGCGTCGGACAGCCGGGAGTCGCAGTCGAGTTCGTCGACGGCCCGGTTGAGGACGGTGTCGGCGCCCGCGCGCACCTCGGCGATCTCCTCGTCGGTGACGCCCTTGCGCCGGGCGGTGAGGAGGTGCTGGGCCCACTCGTAGCGGCAGCGGCGGCGCCAGGCCACCCGCAGGACGGCCAGTTCCCGCACTCTGGGCGGCAGGGTGCTCTTGGCGGCGAGGTGGGTGCTGAGGGTGAGGAACGCTTTGGCCAGGTCCGGGTGGTTGAGGAGGAAGCTGATGGAGTTGGAAGGCGGGATCGTGCGCCCGCCCGTCATCGGCATCAGCGCGTCCTGGTCCCACTCGGTGTACGGGACGGGGTCGAGCCGCGTCATGTGATGCACTCTCCGTTCACGCCGAGGATCCGCCCGGCAAGGGAAACGCCCCTTCCGAATGCGAGAACCATATTCTCGTAAGCGGTCGCTGTGAAGCCCTGGCCGCAGTCGGGGGTCGACATGGATACGGCACGCCCACGGGCTGCACGTCCTTCAGGGCCGGCGTGCGGGCGTCGCTCCTGCTGGGCTCGCCACCGCCTACGAGACCTTGGTCCTGCACGTGGCCCGCAGGACCCCCGACGAGGCCGACCTCACCGGCTTCGCCCACTCCGGGCGTGGCTGGGAGCGGCTCTGCGGGGACCACGTCCCGCAGGCCGACACCGGCGCCGACGCGAGTCGCACTGACCGGGGGCCGGGGGCCGTCACGATGCGCGCGTTCACGGCGGCTGGATGCCCAGGCCGCGTAGCACCGTCGCGGTGTCGGCGCCGCTCGCCCGGGCGGTGGCGACGGGACGGCGTGGGCGGGGGGCGGCCACCGGGAACGCTGTGCGGCCGGTGTCGACCAGCCAGTCGTCGCCCCGGCCGACGAGACGGGCGTCGCCGGCGGACACGGACAGACAGGCGGACACCACGTCCGCCATGGACACCTCCCAGATCACGCCGCCTCCGCCCGGCTGCTCGGACAGCGCGAGCGCGGCGGCGAGGAGACCGGTGAGCGGGTCGGCGACGGCGTCGCCGGCGAACACGGGCCGCCCGCCCGCGTCCGTGGCGAGGAGCCCTCGGGAGGCGGCCACGTCGTCACCGAAGCCGATCCGCTCCGAGGCGCGCCCGTGCGCCGTGATCGAGATCCAGGTGCAGCCCCGGGCCGCCTCCGCCTCCGCGTCGAGTCCGAACCCCGCCAGGGCGCGGGGCCGGGAGGCCTCGATCACCACGTCCGCCCGGGCGACCAACTCGTGCAGGGCGGCCCGGCCCCGCACGTCCCCGGGGTCGAGGACCACGGAGGAGTGACCTGCGTGCAGCAGGTCGTAGAAGGCGGGGTCGCCGAACCGGGCTCCGTCCGGGCGCGACGGGGTTTCCACCTTGACCACCCTGGCTCCCGCCGAGCCCAGCAGATGCGCGCACAGCGGGCCCGCCCACAGGGCGCTGAAGTCGACTGCCAGCAGGCCGTTCACGTCCCGGGGCGGTCCCGGCAGGGGGCAGGTGCGCTCCGGGCGGGGCCTGACCGCCCCGCCCGCGAGACCGAGGAGCTCCACCCGCGCGTCCAGTTCCGCGCCGTCGTGCACGGCCAGCCAGTCGGCCAGCCGGCGGGGCAGCGCCTCGGCGTCGAGGTCCCGGCCGATCAGCGCGCTCCACAGCAGGGGATCGTCCGCACGCGCGTCGGACACGGCGGCCCAGCCGTCCCTCGTCGGCAGCAGACGGCATGTGCCGCCGACCGAGAGCCGGCCCCTCCGGCCGCGCCCGCTGAGCGCGGCCCGCTCGGCGAGCAATCCGGCCCCGTCGAGCCGCGCCCCGCCGGCGGAGGCGACCTGGTCGGCCAGCCAGGAGGCGAAGGTGGCCGCTCCGCCGGGGGGCAGCAGCGGCGGGCCACCGGGGTGGCCGGTGAGGAGAGGGATGCCGCTGCGGGCCCAGTCCTCGGCGATCCGGGACGCAGACGCCTTGGACCAGAGGGAGAGCGACCGCGGGTCGCCGACGGGAGGCCGGTCCGCGAAGGGCGTGGTCGTGTCGCCGCGCCCCCGCTGCCGGGTGGCCCGTGCCGGGCTGCCGGACGCATGGTCGGACATGCCGGGATGGTAGACCAGAGCCGTGTCCCCGACCACACCGATCTCCGTCGCCGAACTCGCCGCCGGCGCGGCGGACGCCGACCTCCTGGACGACGACGGCAGACCGTGCCGGCCGCTGCTGGTCGTCGATCTGGACCTGGCGCCCGCACCCACGGCCGCCGACCTCCGGCAGGCCGTCCGGCGCGCCCGTGAAGGCGACCGGCTGCTGGTCGGACGTACCGCCCGCACGGTCCCCGACTGTCCCGGCGACCTCCTGGACGCCCTGGACCTGACGCTCGTTTACGCTCCCCGCGCCCGCCTGCGCTCGGTCGACGCCTCCGGGCCTTGGGCCACGGTCGCGGTCGAAGACCCGCGGACCGAGGCCGAACGCCTGCGCGGCCGGGCGGAGGAACAGCCGCAGGCGACTCTGGTGCTGCGCCAACTCCTCTGCCTCCAGGAGCAGTTGACGGTGCAGCAGGCGCTGGACGCGGAGTCGCTGGCGTACTCGACGCTGCTCGGCGGGTCCGGCTTTGCCCAGTGGCTCGCCGCTCGCGGCCCGCGTCCCGCGCCTCCCCGGCCGGGCGGCGACCCCGTCCTGGTGCGCCGTGAGGGCGCCGTCCTGCGGATCACGCTCAACCGCCCCGAGCGGCGCAACGCCCACGGCGCGGAACTGCGCGACGCCCTGGCCGCCGCGGTCGACGTCGCCCGCTGGGACGACAGCGTGCGCGAGGTGGTGCTGGACGGCAACGGGCCGAGTTTCAGCTCCGGCGGCGACCTGGACGAGTTCGGCGCGGCCACCGACCTCGCCGCCGCGCATCTCCTCCGCACCCGGGCAGGTGCGGCTGCCCGCCTGCACGCCGTCGGCGGGCGGCTCACGGCGAGGCTGCACGGTCACTGCGTCGGCGCGGGCATCGAACTCCCGGCCTTCGCCTCCCGCGTCGTGGCCGCCCCGGACACCCGGGTCCGGCTGCCCGAGCTGGGCATGGGTCTGATCCCCGGCGCCGGCGGCACGGTCAGCCTGCCGCGCAGGATCGGCCGCAGACGCACCCTGTTCCTGGTCCTCGACGGCCGGACCGTCGCCGTCGAACGTGCCCTGGCCTGGGGGTTGGTGGACCGCATCGAGGGGTGAGCCGTCGCGCTGCGCGCCTCAGACCCCGGTGTCGGTGGAGTCCAGGTGTTCTCTCAGCCACTGCTCGGTGCTGCTCACGTGCAGCAAGGCGGCGGCCTGGCTGAGGGCGGCGTCGCGGTGGGACAGGGCCCTGAAGATCGCCTCGTGTTCGGCGAGCGTCCGGCCCGCCGCGTGGGTGTCGACCAGGCCGCGCCAGATGCGGGCGCGCAGGGTGCGACCGGAGACGCCTTCCAGGAGGGTGAGCAGGCTCTCGTTGCCGGTGGCGGAGACGACGGCGCGGTGGAAGGCCGCATCGTGGACGTTGAGCCGCTCGACGTCGTCGCGGGCCTCGCGCATGGCGTCCAGATGCTGTTTCACCTCGGCCAGCTGGGCGTCGGTGATCCGCGTGGCCGCGAGCGCGGTGGCCACCGGTTCGAGGAGCCGTCGCACCTCCATCAGGTCCAGCAGCGCAGCCGAGTCGCTCTGGAGCAGCTCCACCGCACCGCCGAGACCTTCCAGGAGCAGGCTCGGCTGCAGGCTCGTCACATAGGTGCCGTCGCCCCGACGGACCTCCAGGACCCGGGCGACGGACAGCGCCTTGACCGCTTCCCGGGCGAGGTTGCGGGACAGACCCAGCTGGCCGGCCAGTTCCTGCTCCGGCGGCAGCTTCGAGCCCGGCGGCAGCGCACCGGTCCGGATCAACTCACGGATCTGCTCTATGGCCTTGTCGGTCAGAGACACCGCGAACTCCTTCCGTGAGTGTCCTCGATGGACACGTCCGACCTGATCAGTCTCCGGGCACGAAGGTCGTCCCAGAGTCCTTCGGGGATGTGCCGACGGTGGAGTTACACGTTGCGCGTGACCTGTTCCGGATGCCGCATACCCAGGGTTACGTTGATGATAGTGGGGTGCGTGAGCGGGAAGGCGATCGCCGCGGCGGGAAGCGTCGTACCGTGCGCCGCGCAGACCTCGGCGATCGCCCGGGCACGGTCGACCAGGTCCTTCGGGGCGTCCCGGTAGTCGTACCTCATGCCCGCGTCGGGCCGCTCGCGGGAGAGCAGTCCCGCACTGTCTCCAGTGCTCGTCGGGGTCGTGCAGATAGACGACGTCCAGACGGCCCGGGCCGGTGCGCTCCAGCGTCGCCTCGACGGAGCGCAGCACGGCGTCGCGGCTGAAGTCGGCGGAAACAACCAGCAGTGGGCCTACGGCAGCGGCGCCAACCTGCTGTGGACCTTCACCGCCCTCTGACAGCCGAGCGGTGCTCGTCCTTGCCGGACGAGCACCTGGCGCTCACGGGCGGTGAGCGCGGCTACGGCAATTCCGTCGACACGACACCGCCGAGATTGTTGGGATCGGCTTCGAGGAACAACTTCGCATTCTCAGCCGCCGAGCTCTCGGGTATCGGAGCCGGAGAGAACACGGAAATAACTCCGACTCGCCCGTCGACTTCGGCGTTGAAGGTCCACCGGAACTGTCCCGATGCTTCGTCTATTCCCCTCTGCCCGGGCCTGAGTATGGTGACGGAAGGCATGTGATCTCCCAGAATAGACGTCAGAGAAAAACCGTACCGCCAATGCCATTCGGCCGCCATTTCCGACCGCCGACGTGGCCCGTGACTCCGTTCGGGTGAGGGCGAAACGATCCGTTCGGCCGAGGGGTCCCCATACGCTGCGCGCTTCGTCAGCATCGAGGCGTCCGGTTTCCGCGACTTTCCGCGACCGGACCGCCCCGACTCATGAGGAACGGAAATCCAAGCCATGGCATTGACGACCGCCAATATCAAGAACCAACTCGAAGAGGCGAACCAAGCCGGTGATCCAGAGGCCGACAAACTCGTGTCCGACCTGATCGACAACCGGGAAGTCGACGGGGTCAACGCGCTGTTCAAGACCATCGGCACCCTGAAGCCCGGGCAGGACCACTCCCATCTGCCGCCGCGGCTGGCCGAGTTTCTGCAGGGCGCCACCGTCGACCCGCCGGGCTGGAGCGAGGCCGACGTCAAGGCCGCCGAGAGCTTCTTCGACCACCACCACGGCGTGGCGTCGATGCTGCAGGGCACCGTCGGCCTGATCGGCACGTACCTCTCGCCGACGGGGGCGTTCACGCTGCGCTCCACGGGCCGCCTCGGCGGGGTCAAGGGACCGGGTCGGCGTCTGTCGCAGTCGTCGCGGCTGTTCATCGGCATGGGAGACAGGGGCGCGCTGCGCGACGGCACCCTCGCCGCCACCGTGACCAAGGTGCGTCTGGTGCACGCCTCCGTGCGCCAACTGCACAAGAAGAGCGGCGAGTGGGACCACGCGAAGTGGGGCGAGCCGGTCTCGCAGAAGTACACCGCCGGCGCCATCTGCGTCTTCAGCGTGCAGGTCCTCGAGGCGATGAAGAACCTCGGCCTGACCGTATCCAAGGACGACCAGCAGGGCTTCATGGGCGCCTGGCACTACATCAACCACTACCTCGGCACGCCGGACCAGTGGTTGGTTCCCAAGGACGTCGACCTGGTGACCGCCCTGTGGCGCAGGGTGCGGGACGACGAGTGGAAGGAGACCGACGACGGCAAGTTCATGACCGAACAGGCCCTGAAGTTCTACCGCGAGAACTACCTGCCGGAGCCCTCGTACTCCCCGTTCGTCGCGATGGTCCGCAAGGCGCTGTCCGACACGTACGCCGACAAGGCGGGCATTCCGCGCAACGCGGCGCTGGACACGGGAGCGAAGTTCGCCTCGGCCGGCCACAGCGTGGCCGGCGGGATCGGCGGCGGGATGTTCGGCGGCGCCGTGGACAAGGCTGTCGGGGTGAACCCCTACGACGAGATCATCGGGGTGGCCTCGAAGCAGTTCAACAAGATCCAGGACTACGCGCTGAGCCACCAGGGCGACGACCAGCCCCAGATGCACCAGGAGCTCGGCGACGACCGCTGACCGTGCGGTCGCCCCGCCGTCCATCGGAGCGACGGTCGGCGGGGCGGACGGCTGAGCGGGGCGTCAGTTCACGGCTGGCGCCGCCGGGCGGGCGCCGGGGACCGCTCCGTAACCCAGCTGCTCGGGAGTGTCGCCGTCCCGGCCGTAGATCTGCACCCGGTAGTACGAAGTGGCCCCCGCCGCTGCGGTGGTGTCCAGGTAGGACACGGCGGTGCCGGGCAGGGTCGAAGTGAGCTCGTCCCACACCTGGGTGGCGGGGTTCCAGCGCTCGATCGTGACCGAGGACGGCTCCGGGCACCAGTCGTTCTGGCAGGACCACGACCAGGTGAGCAGCACACCGTCCGCGGAGCCGCTCGCGGCCAGGCTCATGGAGGCGCCGTAGCCGTCGCCCATCCACGGCAGCACCGCCGCCTCGGAACGCACCCCGGCCGCGTCCACGGCCACCACCGCGTAGTAGCCGTTGGAGGAGGGGTAGGGCGCGGCGGTGTCGGTCACGGTGGCGCCCGTCACGGGCTGCTCCTGGATCCGGGTGCCGGGGTTGGCGGCGTTGCCCCAGTACCGGTAGACGAGGTAGCCGGTGGCGCCGGGGACGGGCTGCCAGGACAGCACCGCGTGGTCGCCGTCCTGCCGCGCGCCCAGCCCCGCGGGCCGGCCGGGACGCACGGTGCCTTCGGGGTAGGGGCGCACCGCGCAGTCGTCCTCGGAGAATCCCGAGCGGCTCCCCTCCGCGTTCACGGCGACGGTCCGGTAGCAGGTGGGTATGCCGGCCGGTGCGCCGGTGTCGGTCCACTCCGGGGTCGTCGTCGCGGGGATGTCGGCGGTCTTGACGTACACGGCGTCGGTCTCGGAGCGGCGCCAGACCTCGTAGCGGGCTGCGGTCGGGTCGTTGGCGGACCAGGCCACCCGGATGCCGTCGGCGGCGCCCGCCGTGGTCGGCAACTCGGGCGCCTGCGGGGCGGGGGCGGGCTCGTCGGAGACGTCGATCCAGATCGGGTCGCTGTAGCCGCCCTGGAAGTTGCGCACCGACAGGCAGTAACGGGCTTTGCGGAACGGGTCGGTGTCCAGGTAGTAGGAGTGGGCCGTGTGGAAGGTGTCGACGCTCGCGCACGGGCTGCCGTACGTCGTGCGGAACAGGTAGTAGAGGTAGACCTCGGACGGCGGGGAGTCGTCCCAGTCGAGCAGGATGCCGCCGCTGTCGTCGCGGGTGGCGGTCAGCCCGGTGGGCGTGGACGGCTTGGGCGCCGGCGGGGACAGCCGCTTCAGCTGCACCACGGCGCCTGCGGAGCGGTTGCCCGCCTGGTCGACCGCGACGACCCGGTAGTACGGGGTGGCGTCGGCGGCGATCGGGCCGTCGGTGAGGGTGCAGCGGACCTGCTGCTCGGTACCGGGCACGGCGGCGCACGTGGGCGTGCGAGGGCTTCCGACGTCGGTGAACGGGCCGTCGGGGTTCGCGCTGCGGGTGACCTGGTAGCCGGCGAAGTCCTGCTCGTGGCCGGGCCAGCCGTCGGTGGTCCAGGTCAGGGTGGCGGTGGTGCCGCCCTCGGGTGCGGTGACCTCGGGCGCGCCGGGCGCGACAGGCGGGGTGGTGTCCGGCGGCACCGGGCGGGTGACGGAGACCGGCTCGGTCCAGGCCGAGTAGGCGCGTGGTGTGCCGAGGCCGACGGCGTTGCCGACGGCGCGCACCCGGTAGTAGCGGGTGCCGCCCTCGGGCAGGCCGGTGTCGGTGAACTGCGAGGGGGTGAGCGGTGCGCCGGCGCCGGCGCGCACGGTCCACGGGCCGGTGGCCGAAGAGGCGGACTGCACCTGGTAGCCGGCGGTCAGGCCGTGCACGGGACTGCCGACCGGGTTGTCGGCCCAGTCCAGCGTGGCGTTGTCGTCGCTGAGTTCGCCCTTGAGCCCGGTGGGCTGCCGGGGCGGGTACAGACCGGTGTCGGGACGGAGCGCCGAAGCGACGGTTGCGGCGTACTCACCGGGCTCGGTGGCCGCCGCGGCGGACTCGTTGCCGGCGGTGTCGACGGCCGTCACCCGGTAGTACGCGGTGACGCCGATCGGGGCGTCCTTGTCGGCGTAGGCGTTGTCCTGGACCATTCGGGCGTCGGCGCTCCTGATCCTGGCCCACGGGCCGTCAGGGGCGGTGGCCCGGTACACGTGGTATCCGGCGAACGAGTCCTGGGTGCTGAAGTCGTCGTCCCAACTCGGCCCCCAGCTCAGGTGGTTCTCGCCGAGGTCGTCGTCGGGGTCGGGCACGCCGTTGCCGTTGAGGTCGATGTCGCCGTAGCCGTCGGCCCCCAGGTCGTCCGGAGCCCGCGGCGGGGTGGTGTCGGCCGGGGCAGCCGAGACGTCGGCCGATGCGCGGGACTGGTTGCCGGCGCGGTCCACGGCGGTGACGGCGAACCAGTACTCGGCGCCGTTGCGCAGCCCGGTCGAGGCGAACGTCCGCGCGGTCAGCAGGCCGGAGCCGCTGATCCGGTGTGCGGTGTCGAGCGCCACGGGGGTGCTGGTGGAGCGGTAGACCCGGTAACCGGCCAGATCCGCCTCGGTGTTGCGGGCCCAGTCGACGGTGGCCCGGCCGTCACCGGGCATCGCTTTCACGGAGGTGGGAGCCAGCGGGGCCACCCTGTCCGGAGTGGTCGGGGCGAGGCCGGCGGAGACGTTGGCCGGGCCCGTGAGAGCCACGTAGTCGACCCGCACGGTGTGCGTCCCGGCGGGCACGGTCACCTTGACGCTCGCGCGCTGGGCGGAGACGTAGTCGCGCCACAGGTTGACGTAGCGCGTGCCGTCTATCCAGACCCGGACGCCGTCCTGGGCCGCGGTCTGCAGCAGGAAAGGGCCGCCCCCGCCGAAGTTGCGGCGCATCGTCCAGCGGACCCCGAAGCGGTCGTTGGGCAGGGATGTCCGGGCGGGATGGCCCGTGCCCCAGTTCTCGTTGACGGAGGCGTCGCACAGTGACGCGCGGGGCGTGCCAGTGAGGGTGGTGTTGGGGTAGTAGTCGGCCTTCCACACCCCGTCCGAGCAGCTCACGGACGCGACCGGCACTGCGTCCGGCCGGGCCGCCTGGGGCGTGCCCGGCACGGTGCCGGCGATGAGCGCGGCTCCGGCGGCGGCGGTGACCGGCCCCAGCAGTCGGAGTCGGAGTCGGAGTCGGCGCGGCGCCCGGACACGGGTGTGCGAGGGAACGGCTCTGCCCATCGGGGGCGTCGTCCTTCCTCAATCCCGGTGCGTCACCTGCGATATGACGGCTCGTGTGGTCCACCGGGTGATCGGTTTCTGCCCCCGCGATGATGGCATGCGAACAGACATTCGCGTGCGAAATCGTGCAGAACTTGTACGGAAATCGTGTACGTATCGGTCTTCGAGGTCATCTCACTCGGCGTCCTGAGCGGGGTCGGGCTGGGTGAACGCCCGTCGGCTGTGCACGAGCAGCGCGCGCACCGCCGGGTTGTGCGTGCTCTTCCAGATCAGGGCGAGCGATGCCGGTGCTGCGACGTCGTCGATGGTGCGGGCGATGAGCCGGTCACGGTAGCTCGCGGCCATCGAAGCGCTGAGGACGGCGACGCCGAGCCCGCGGACGGCGAGGCCGGCCATGGCGTCCGCGGCGCTGGCTTCCAGCGCGATCGCGGGGCGGAGGCCCTGTGCGGCGCAGGCCCGGTCGAACACCGTGCGCAGGCCGGTGCCGGGCGGCATGCACACGAGGGGGTGGGCCGCCAAGTCGCGCAGTGTGACCTGCCGCTGTTCCGCCAAGGGGTGTCCGGCCGGAACCGCCGCGACGAGCCGCTCGCTGATGAGGGTCAGCGCCTCCAGCCCCTCGGGCGCGGCGGTCGCGGTACCGACGAGGGCCAGGTCGACGGCGCCGGCGCGGACCTTCTCGATGAGCTGGTCGGAGTTGTCCTCCAGCAGCGAGATCTCGACGCCGGGATGTGCCCGGTGGAACGCGGCGAGGGCGTCGAACAGCGGGGTGACGGTGCAGCCCATGACCATCCCCACCGTGAGCCGGCCCCGGATCAGATCGGTCACCGCACCCACCGCCTGGCCGACCGCGCCGGCGGCGGCGAGCGCGGCGCGGGCCGGTTCGAGGGCGGCCTTTCCTGCCACGGTCAGGGTGGCGGTGCGTGCCGACCGGTCGAACAGCTCGGTGCCGAGCTCACGTTCCAGCTGGCGGATCTGGGCGCTGACGCCGGACTGGCTGATGTGCACCCGCTCGGCCGCCCGCGTGAAGTTGCGCTCCTCGGCGACCGCGACGAAGTATTCCAGCTGCCTCAGTTCCATGACCGCAGATTCTAGCTATCAGAAAAACCAGCTGTTGGACTTCTGATCCGTGGGCGACCACGCTGGGAGGCGAGTCAGGAGACACCAGGAAGCACAGAAGCCCGATGGCAGGAGGAACCATGCCGAAGCACGAGAAGGCGGAGTACGAGAAGGCCATGCGGCCCGAGGACATCACTCGCCTGTTCGTCGAGCGTTCCAACGCCGGCGACGCGGCCGGGGTCGCCGCGCTCTACGACGAGGACGCGGTGATGGCCTACCCGCCCGGCGAGCTGACGGTGGGGCGGGAGGCGATCCGCGCACTGTGGGAGAAGGTGCTGGCCAACCGACCCCGCTTCGAGCCGGAACAGCCGCTGCCCACGCTGATCAGCGGCGACATCGCCCTCACCTCGACCCCGCCCAGGGACGGCACCGGCGCCCGGGCCCAGGTCGTCCGGCGCCGGCCCGACGGAAGCTGGCTGCGCGTGCTCGACCAGCCCGAGTTCGTCCCACCCGCCGGCTGACCTCTCGGCAGGGAAGGACTGTGACTTGTCCCACCTGCTCTTGCCGGGCCGAGGAGCGCTTACCTACGTTCGGTCGCATGTCCCACCACGGCCGCCCCCTTCCTGACGAACCGGACGAACCCGCTGCGGCGAGCAGGCCCGCGGGCGACCGTCCGGACACGCCCCCGTTGGTCGATCTGGCCGTGGACCTGAGCTCACACGAAATGCTCCGGCGCGCCCACGTCCTGGCCGCGCTCGGCCCGGACTGGGACCCCGTCGCCGCACTACGCGGCGAGGAAGCGGCGAACGAGCTGCTGTACTCCGGCCTCAGTGCGGAGCAGCAGCGCGTCTACGACGGCCTGGTCTCGGCCGGTGTGCTGCCGCGGAGAGGGGGCGGCGATGCTGCCGCTTGACCCGCAGGCCGATGCCGGGCGTCGCGCCTGGGTGGCCTGCCCGAACTGCGGCGACCACCGCGGCTGCGCCACCTGCGAGCAGGGGCGCACCTGCTCCGAGCACTGGCGCTACCTGCTCTCCAACGTCGGCAGCCTGCTCCACCTGCAGTGCCGGTCGTGCACCCACATCTGGACTCACGAGACCCACTTCGGCGCCACCCGCTCCCCCTGGGAGCGGATCACCAGCGGCCTGCGACGACGGTGATCGTCCACCACGGCTGACTCGGCGCGCCGGACCGGTGAGGCCGGACGGCGGATCGGGGCCCGCTTTCGGATGACCTCACCGTCTGTCGCCGGGGCCGGCGAGCGGCCCCGGCCGAGGATCGCGATCGGCGGCCATCCCTGCCTGCCGTTCGTTCCCCGGAGGCAGCCGTGCACATCCTGCTCCTAGCCAGTGCGTTCAACAGCCTCACCCAGCGCGTCCACGCCGAACTGCGCGACCGCGGCCACACCGTGGCGGTGGAACTCGCCCTGCCCTGCGGCGCGTTGCCGGAAGCCGTGCGGCGGCATGCACCCCAGCTCATCGTCGCGCCGATGCTGAAGACGGTGATTCCCGAGGAGGTGTGGTCGGCGTACACGTGCCTCGTCGTCCATCCGGGGCCCGTCGGCGACCGAGGGCCGTCCTCCCTGGACTGGGCGATTCACGAGGGCGTCGACCGGTGGGGCGTCACCGTCCTGCAGGCCGATGGGGAGATGGACGCCGGCGACGTGTGGGCCTGCGTGCCGTGCCGGGTTCCTCCGGTGCCCAAGAGCGAGCTGTACCGGGGCGAGATCGCCGACGCGGCGCTCGCGGCCGTCCTGCTCGCGGTGGAGCGCTTCGCCGGAGGCGCCCACGTTCCGCGCAGGCAGGACGCCGCGTGCTGGTCCGAAACGGGGCTCCGCGTGCGCCCGTACCTCGACCAGAGCGTCCGGCGGATCGACTGGGCCGAGGACTGCACGCAGGTCGTCCTGCGCAAGCTGCGGGCGGCGGACTCGCAGCCCGGTGTGCTGGACACCCTGCTCGGCGGCGAGTGGTACCTGCACGGCGGTCACCCCGAGAGCGGGTTGCGCGGCCGCCCCGGCGAGCTGCTGGCCACCCGGGCCGGGGCGATCTGCCGGGCCACCAGCGACGGGGCGGTGTGGATCCCCGAGCTGCGGCCCCGGCGCGCGCACGGACAGCCGCCCACGTTCAAACTGCCTGCCGTGCTCGCCCTGGGCGACCGGCTGCCGCCGCTGCCCGAGCACGCCCTGCCGCCGCTGCCCGAGGCACGGCACCGCACCTGGTCGGACATCCGCTACCGGGAGGACGGGCAGGTGGGCTTCCTGTCGTTCTCGTTCCCCGGCGGGGCCATGAGCACGCAGCAGTGCCGACGTCTGCTGGACGCCTACCGGGAAGCCTGCGCGCGACCCACCTCGGTGCTGGTGCTCGGCGCCGAACGGGACTTCTTCTCCAACGGGATCCACCTCAACGTCATCGAGGCCGCGGCCGACCCCGGTGCCGAGTCCTGGGCGAACATCAACGCCATCGACGATCTGGTCGAGGCCGTCCTGACGACGACGGACCGGCTGGTGGTCTCGGCGGTCGCGGGCAACGCCGCGGCGGGCGGGGTGATGCTGGCGTTGGCGGCCGACGAGGTGTGGTGCCGCGCGGGCGCCGTGCTGAACCCCCACTACCGCCTGATGGGCCTGTACGGCTCGGAGTACCGGACGCACACCCTGCCGCGCAGGGTGGGTTCCGCGACGGCCGAGCGGCTCCTGCGCGAGGCGCTGCCGGTGAGCTCGGCGAGCGCACTGCGCGTCGGGCTCGTCGACCGGGTCGTCGACTGCGGTCCTGACGCGTTCGCGCGGGAGGTCGGCGGCCTGGCGGCGCGGCTGGCGTCCCTCCCGGCGACGGCGTCACGGATCACCGCGAAGAAGACGGAGCTGGACCGGCTGGAGAGCACGACCCCGCTGGCCGGCTTCCGTGAGCAGGAGCTGGCCCGGATGCGCCGGACCTTCGAGGACCCGGACGCCCCGTACCACGCGCTGCGCCGTTCCTTCGTCTGCAAGGAGCGGCCGACGTGCACCCCGCCGCACCTCGGTCCGTCCGCGGTTGCGCAAACCGGTCCGACCCCCTCTGCCGCCGATGTCACCGGAACGGCCCCCGCTGGTGTCTCATCCCGGCCGAACGGCTGATACGAAGAAAGCCGACGGCCGAAATGCAGGCCTTCATCCCTTACCTCCCCAGGAGGCGGTCCCATGACTGAGGCGACGCCGGACACGGTCGGCGCTGCGGACGCAGACGGCGCGCCCGCCGGCGAGACACCCACGATCCACATTCTCTGGATCAACGCGGGGCTGAGTTGCGACGGCGACTCGGTCGCGTTGACGGCGGCCATGCAGCCCAGCATCGAGGAGATCGTGCTCGGCGTGCTGCCAGGGCTCCCGAAGATCGCCGTGCACTGGCCGCTCATCGACTTCGAGTGCGGTCCGGTCGGCGGCTCGGACACGTTCATCGAGTGGTTCTTCAAGGGGGAGCGGGGCGAGATCGACCCGTTCGTCCTGGTCGTCGAAGGCTCCATCCCCAACGAGGCGATCAAACCCGAGGGCTATTGGTGCGGCTTCGGCGACAACCCGGAGACCGGCCAGCCGATCACCACCAGCGAGTGGATCGACCGGCTCGCCCCGAAGGCGCTGGCGGTCGTCGCGATCGGCACCTGCGCCACCTACGGCGGCATCCACGCCATGGCGGGCAACCCCACCGGCGCGATGGGCGTGCCGGACTACCTCGGCTGGGACTGGAAGTCCCAGGCGGGCATCCCCATCGTGTGCGTCCCCGGCTGTCCGATCCAGCCCGACAACTTCTCCGAGACGCTCACCTATCTGCTCTACCAGGCGACCGGCGCCGCCCCGATGATCCCGCTGGACGACAAGCTGCGCCCGACCTGGCTGTTCGGGGCCACCGTGCACGAGGGCTGCGACCGCGCGGGCTACTACGAACAGGGCGAGTTCGCCCTGTCGTACGACTCGCCGAAGTGCCTGGTCAAGCTCGGCTGCTGGGGTCCGGTCGTCAAGTGCAACGTGCCCAAGCGCGGCTGGATGAACGGGATCGGCGGCTGCCCCAACGTGGGCGGCATCTGCATCGCCTGCACCATGCCCGGCTTCCCCGACAAGTTCATGCCGTTCATGGACGAGCCGCCCGGAGCCAAGGTGTCCAGCGGCGCCAGCGGAGCGTACGGCGCCGTGGTCCGCAAGCTGCGGTCGATCACCGCCAAGACGGTGGACAAGGAGCCCAAGTGGCGCCGCTCCGGAGACAGGATCACCACCGGATACCGACCCCCGTGGTGAGCGTCCGCCCCAGGTAATCCGCTCCTTGCATCGTGCACCCCCACACCCACGTACCTCCCGCGCAACGAAGGGCACGGCACACAGATGGCACCGAAGACGAAGGCGGCCGGCGACGGCAGCGGCCTGGTGGAGATGGCCTGGGACCCGATCACCCGGATCGTCGGCAGCCTGGGCATTCACACCAAGATCGACTTCAAGCAGAAGCGGGTCGCGGAGTGCTACAGCACCTCGTCGGTCTTCCGCGGCTACAGCGTCTTCATGCGCGGCAAGGACCCACGGGACGCCCACTTCATCACCAGCCGGATCTGCGGCATCTGCGGGGACAACCACGCCACCTGCTCGGTGTACGCCCAGAACATGGCGTACGGCGTGAAGCCCCCGCACCTCGGCGAGTGGATCATCAACCTCGGCGAGTCCGCGGAGTACATGTTCGACCACAACATCTTCCAGGAGAACCTGGTGGGGGTCGACTACTGCGAGAAGATGGTCAAGGAGACCAATCCCGGCGTCCTCGAACTCGCCGAGCGCACCGAGGCCCCGCACGCCGCGGAGCACGGCTACCGCACGATCGCCGACATCATGCGCTCGCTGAACCCCCTGGAGGGCGAGTTCTACCGCGAGGCACTCCAGGTGAGCCGTTACACGCGGGAGATGTTCTGCCTGATGGAGGGCCGCCATGTGCACCCCTCCACGCTCTACCCGGGCGGCGTCGGCACCATCGCCTCCGTGCAGCTCTTCACGGACTACCTCAGCCGTCTGATGCGGTACGTCGAGTTCATGAAGCGGGTCGTGCCGCTCCACGACGACCTGTTCGACTTCTTCTACGAGGCGCTGCCCGGCTACGAGGAGGTCGGCCGCCGACGGGTCCTGCTCGGCTGCTGGGGCGCCCTCAACGACCCCGAGTACTGCGACTTCACCTACGCCAACATGACCGACTGGGGTCGGCGCATGTTCGTCACGCCCGGCATCATCGTCGACGGCAAGCTCGTCACCAACGACCTCACCGAGATCAACCTCGGCATCCGCGTCCTGCTGGGCAGCTCCTACTACGAGGACTGGCAGGGCCAGGAGCAGTTCGTCACCCACGACCCGCTCGGCAACCCGGTGGACCCGCGCCACCCGTGGAACCAGCACACCATCCCCGCCCCGCAGAAGCGCGACTTCGACGACAAGTACAGCTGGGTCATGTCCCCGCGCTGGTTCGACGGCAAGGAGCACCTCGCCCTGGACACCGGCGGCGGTCCCATCGCCCGCCTGTGGTCCACCGCCCTGTCCGGACTCGTCGACACCGGATATGTCAAGGCCACCGGCCACAGCGTGGTCATCAACCTGCCCCGCACCATGACCAGGCCCGAGACCAGCTTCGAGTGGAAGATCCCGAAGTGGTCCAACGCCCTGGAACGCAACCGCGCGCGCACCTACTTCCAGGCCTACACCGCCGCCGTCGCGCTGCACTTCGCGGAGAAGGGCCTGGAGGAGGTCCGGGCCGGACGCACCCAGACCTGGGAGAAGTTCGAGGTCCCGGACGAGGGGATCGGCGTCGGCTTCACCGAGGCGGTCCGAGGAGTCCTCTCGCACCACATGGTGATCCGCGACGGCAAGATCGCCAACTACCACCCGTACCCGCCGACGCCCTGGAACGCCAGCACCAGGGACACCTTCGGCACGCCCGGCCCGTACGAGGACGCCGTGCAGAACACGCCCATCTTCGAGGAGAACACCCCGGACAACTTCAAGGGCATCGACATCATGCGCACCGTCCGCAGCTTCGACCCCTGTCTGCCCTGTGGCGTCCACATGTACGTCGGGGGCGGCAAGACGGTGAAGTCGATGCACGTGCCCACCGGCCTGAGCGGACTGGGCGGATGAGCGCGGCGACGGCGGCGACGCCGGTGAACGCCGAGCAGACCGGACGCCGTGTCGAGGAGGTGCTGGAGCGGCTGACCGCGAGCGGCGACCCGGCCGCCGCCGCGGCCGCGGAGGAACTCGTGCGGTCCCTCATGGACTTCTACGGCGCCGGACTCGCCCGCATCCTCCACCTGCTGTCTCGCGCCCCGGACGGTCCGGCGGCGCGGCTGCTCGGCGACGAGCTGGTCGCGAGCCTGCTCGTCCTGCACGACCTGCACCCCGAGGACCGCGACGCCCGCATCGCCCGGGCTCTCGACAGCGTCCGCGAACACGCCCTGGAGATCGTGGACTTCGACGAGGCCAGCGGCACCCTGTCGCTGCGGGCCCAGGAGCCCGGCGGCTGCGGATGCGGCTCCGGCGCAGATGCCCGGCAGGCCGCGGAGGCCGCCCTCGCCTGCTTCGCGCCGGAGGTCAGGGCCGTCGACGTGACGACCGCGCCCGCGGGGCCCACGCTCCTGCAGATCGGCACCGCCCCGACGGGCGCCCGATGACGGCGTCCCCGGCGACGCGCACGCCCGGCCTGCGGAGGTTCGTCACCGAACGCGCTCCGCAGCCCGAGCGCTGCGAGCTGTGCACCGTGACGGTCCCGGCGGACCACCGCCACCTGGTCGACACCGAGAAACGCGCCCTGGTCTGCGCCTGCGCCGCCTGCGCGCTGCTGATGGAACAGCCGGGCGCCGCCGCGGGCCGCTTCCGCACGGTCCCGGCCCGCTACCTCACCGACCCCGCACATCGCCTCGACGAGAGCGCGTGGGACACGTTGCAGATCCCGGTCGGCGTCGCCTTCCTCTTCCGCAACGCGGCGCTCGACCGGCTGGTCGCCCTCTACCCGAGCCCGGCCGGCGCCACCGAGAGCGAACTCGAACCCGCCGCCTGGACGGAGGTCCTCGGAGGCAGCCGCCTCGCCGCACTCCTCGAACCGGACGTGGAGGCGCTGCTGCTGCTGCGCCGCGCCGACGGCCACTGCGAGTGCCACCTCGTACCGATCGACGTCTGCTACGAACTCGTCGGCCGCATGCGCCTGTTGTGGCAGGGCTTCGACGGCGGAGCCGAGGCCCGCGCCGCGCTGGACGCGTTCTTCACGGACGTCGCCAGACGCGCCCGGCCCGTGGCCGAGGGGGCGCGGCCATGACGGAGTTCTCCTTCACCTGCACCGGCGTCCGCGCCGACCGGTACGCCGCCGGCCCCACCCTCGTCTTCCGGCTGCGGGTCACCGCCTCCGGCGGCATGCCCGTGCACGCCCTCGCGTTGCGCTGCCAGATCCGCATCGAACCCGCCCGCCGCGGTTACGCGTCCGCCGAGGCCGACGGCCTCGCGGACCTCTTCGGCGACCGCTCACGCTGGGGCAGCACCCTGCAGCCGGTGCAGTTCGCCCAGGTCTCGCTGATGGTCCCCGGCTTCATCGGGGAGACCGAGGCCGACCTCGTCGTGCCCTGCACCTACGACATGGACATCGCCGCGACCCGTTACCTCACCGCCCTCACCGACGGCGAGGTCCCCCTGCTGATGCTCTTCTCCGGCACGGCGTTCACCGGGACCGGCGGCTTCCAGGTCGAGCCCGTCCCGTGGGACCGGGAGGCGGCCTTCCGGATGCCGGTCACCGCCTGGCGGGAGATGGTCGAACAGCACTTCCCCGGCTGCGGCTGGATCCGGCTGCCGCGCGACGCCATGGACGCCCTCCTCGCCTACCGCTCCCGGCACGCCCTGCCCTCCTGGGAAGCGACCGTCGAGGCGCTGCTGGACACGGACAGCGCCGCCCGGCCTGCGCACGACCCGCTGCGCGCCCTCACCGCCACCACCGGAAGGACCGATCCGTGACCGTGACCGCGTTCGCGCCCGAGACGGAGGAGCGGTTCGCCCTCGCCCGGCAGGTGGCCGACGCCGTCCTCTTCGAGGGCTACGTGCTGTACCCGTACCGCGCGTCGGCGGCGAAGAACCGGCTGCGCTGGCAGTTCGGGGTGCTGGTGCCGCCGGGCTGGGGCGCCGAGTGCGAGGAGCACGACTTCCAGCACACCGAATGCCTGATGGAACCGAAGGCGGGCGCGACCCTCTCGGTCGAGGTGCGCTTCCTGCACGCCCGACGGCGCACGGTGCAGCAGGCCCGGCCGGACGGCGGCTACGACACGGTGTCCGAACTCCGCCTCGACGACCGGGTGTTGGTGCCCTGGGACGAGGGAGACGAGGAGCGCGTCGAGGTGGTCGCGTCGGTGGCCGAGCTCCTCGGTGACGGCGTCACGCATCCCTTCCGACGCCCCGCCCGCGAGGACACCGCACCGGTCCTGGACGCAGCCGGCCGCACCGTCGGCCGACTGGTCCGGCGCTGCGAGGAGATCAACGGGGCGGTCCGGCTGTCCGCCCGCGAACTCGACGGCCCCTACCCCGTCCTGCGGCTGACCGCCGTCGTCGAGAACACCAGCGACTGGACACCCCCCGAGGGCCGCGGCGCCGACCGGGACGCGGCGCTGCCGCGCTCCCTGGTGGCCACCCACCTCCTCATGGCCCTCAGCGCCGGATCGTTCCTGTCGATGACCGATTCTCCCGAGTGGGCCAAGGGCGCGGTCGCCGCCTGCCGCAACCTGCACACCTGGCCCGTGCTCGCCGGCGAACCCGGCCGCGCCGACCTCGTGCTGTCCTCGCCGATCATCCTGGAGGACCATCCGGCCATCGCACCGGAGAGCCCCGGGGCGCTCTACGACGCCACCGAGATCGACGAGATCCTCGCGCTGCGCACCGCGGCCCTCACGGACGAGGAGAAGCGCGAGGCCCGGGGCACCGACGAGCGGGCGGCCGCCGTGATCGAGCTGGCGGACTCGATGCCGGCCGAGGTCCTGGAGCGGCTGCACGGGGCGGTGCGCAGCCTGCGCGAGGCGACCGGCCCGGCCCTCGCCGCCCCGCACGGCGGCTTCCCCGACGAGTACGGGGCACCGCGGCCGGACACCCCCTGGTGGGACCCCGCGAGCGACGCGGGCTTCGACCCGGCGCAGGACCAGGTGGTCGTGGACGGCCGGTCGGTGGGCAGGGGCAGCCGGGTCGAACTGAGCCCGGGCCTGCGGCGCACCGACGCGCAGGACATCTTCCTGCGGGGCCGCACCGCGAGGGTCGAGGCGGTGCTGCACGACGTCGACGGCGGGGTGCACCTGGCGGTCACCGTCGAGGGCGACCCGGGCGCCGACATCCGCCGCGAGCAGGGACGGTTCCTGTACTTCCAGCCCGACGAGGTCACACCGCTGGAGGACGACGTATGAACCTTCCCCCGCAGACCGCTCCACGGACCCTCGTGGCCGGCATCGGGAACATCTTCCTCGGAGACGACGGCTTCGGGGTGGAGACCGCGCGCCGCCTCGCCGAGCGCGACCTGCCCGGACACATCGAGGTCGTGGACATCGGGGTGCGCGGGGTGCACCTCGCCTACCAGCTCCTGGACGGCTACGACACCCTCGTCCTCGTGGACGCCACGGCACGCGGCGAACCCCCCGGCACGCTGTACATGCTCGAACACGACATCGGCGACGGAAGCCCATCGCCCGCCGCCCCGGCGCTGGACGGCCACCGCATGACCCCCGACGCCGTCCTCGGACTGCTGGGCGCCCTGTGTGCCGGGACCGGCGGCGAACCGCCACGCCGCGTGCTGGTCGTCGGATGCGAACCGGCCTCGGTGGACGAGGGCATCGGACTCAGCGCGCAGGTGTCCGACGCCGTGCCGGAGGCCGTCCGGCTGATCGAAGAACTGCTGCGCGACGGCGAGCCGGCCGTGGCGCAGGCCTCAACCGCTGAGGGTTCGACATGAGGAGAGACGCGTGAAGAAGATCGTCGTCTGCGGAGCGGCTCTGGCCGCCATGGTCGCCGTCGTCGCCGAGTTGTTTCCCGACCTCCGGCGCTACCTGCGGATCCGCCGGATGTGACCGTGCGCGCCACCCGTGTGCCGTGCGGTTGCGTCGAACGGCGTACCTCCGACGCCGGTGACGGCGTGCCGGGCCCGGCGGCCCGGCACGCACGCCTCTAATGAAGGCCGACCGAAGACCGGCTGCGGAGGGACGGTGACCCGTGCACGAGATGTCCGTCGCGCTGGCCGTCGTAGACCAGGTGGCAGAGGCCGCCACGCGGGCCGGCGGTGTCACGGCGGTGCGCTCGGTACGGCTCCAGGTCGGCGAACTGGCCGGCGTCGTACCCGATGCACTCGCCTTCTGCTTCGAACTGGCCTGCGCCGGAACCCTGCTGGAAGGCGCCGAACTGGTCACCGAGGCGGTGCCTGGGCGGGCCCGCTGCACGCCCTGTGCGCACGACTGGGCCGTCGGCATGCCGCCGCGGCTGACCTGCCCCGGCTGCGGCGGGACGCGTACCGACCTGCTCGCGGGCCGGGAACTGCAGATCCTCGACGTGCACTGGGAGGACGGCGGCCCCCCGCACCCGCCCACCCGCGAACCGATCTCCGAGGAGCGCTGAACCATGTGCCGTGTCGTCGACCTGCGGCAGGCCGTACTCGCGAAGAACGACGGGAGCGCCCACGAACTGCGCGCTCGCCTCGCTGCCCGGGGCACCGCGGTCGTCAACCTGCTGTCCAGCCCCGGCAGCGGCAAGACCGCGCTGCTGGAGGGCGAACTGCTGCGGGCACGGGAGCGGGCCGTCCCCGTGGCGGCGCTGAGCGCCGATCTCGCCACCGAGAACGACGCGGCACGCCTGGCGCGTTCCGGGGTCCCGGTCAAGCAGGTGCTCACCGACGGACTGTGCCACCTGGAAGCGGGGATGCTCGCCGCGCACCTGGACGGATGGCTGCCCGACGACACCCGGCTGCTGTTCGTGGAGAACGTCGGCAACCTGGTCTGCCCGGCCTCCTACGACCTGGGGGAGACACTGAGGGTCACCCTCGCCTCCGTGACGGAGGGCGAGGACAAGCCGCTCAAGTACCCCACCGCCTTCGGTCTCGCCCACCTGGTCGTGGTCACCAAGACCGACATCGCCGAGGCCGTCGAGTTCGACGAGGACACGTTCCGCGCGAACGTGGAGCAGGTCAACCCCGGAGTCGAGGTGGTGCTGACCTCGGCACGCCGGGGGCGGGGAGTCGGCGCGCTGCTCGACCGGGCGCTGGCCGCCGCTGACGGCGCACCCGTCCACTCGCCGGTCATGGCCCGGCCGCCCCAGCACCACGGTCACACCCACGCGCACACCGAGGCCGCCGGCACGATGGCCCACACGCACCCGTGAGCGGTCCGCAGGCCCCGGCGGCCGTCGCCGAGAACACCCCGCTGCGCCGCCGGGTCACCGTTCGAGGAGTGGTGCAGGGCGTGGGCTTCCGGCCCTACCTGTACGGTCTGGCCACCGGACTCGCCCTGGCCGGGCACGTGACCAACACCCCCGAGGGCGTCGTCGTGGAGATCGAGGGAACCGCCTCGGCCGTCGCCCTGTTCTGCGACCGGATCGCCGCCCAGGCGCCCCCGCTGGCCCGCGTCGACTCCGTCCGCCACCAGGAGATGCCGCCCGTCGGCGGCACCGGGTTCACCATCCTCACGTCCCGCACCGACGGCCCGGCCCGCACCCTGGTCTCCCCGGACTGCGCCACCTGCGCCGACTGCCTCGCCGAGCTGGCCGACCCGGCCGACCGGCGATACCGCCACCCCTTCGTCAACTGCACCCACTGCGGCCCCCGCTTCACGATCGTCACCGGCGTGCCGTACGACCGGGCCAACACCACCATGGCCGGCTTCGCGATGTGTCCCGACTGCGCCCGGGAGTACGCGGATCCCGCCGACCGCCGCTTCCACGCGCAGCCGGTCGCCTGCCCGGCCTGCGGGCCGCGCCTGCGGCTGCTCGTCGCCCAGGAGACAGGCGTCAGGAGTGTCGACGGTGCGGACCCGGTCACCGAGGCCCGCGCCCTGCTGGCGCGGGGCGCGATCCTCGCCGTGAAGGGTCTGGGCGGCTACCACCTGGCCTGCGATGCCACGAACCAGGCGGCGGTCGGCCTCCTGCGCCGCCGGAAGGCGCGCGGGGACAAGCCGTTCGCCGTCATGGCCAGGACCGCCGACGACGTCCGTCACCTCGTCCGGCTGAGCCCCGCGGAGCAGAGCCTGCTCGAAGACCGGGCCAGGCCGGTCGTCCTCCTGAGGAGACGGCCGCACCCGTCGTACGCCTCCGCGGACCCCCGGCCCGCCGAGGCCGTCGCGCCCGGCAGTCCCGACCTCGGCGTGATGCTGCCGTACACGCCCCTGCACCATCTGCTGCTCGGCTTGCCCGGCGACCCGGACGGCCCCCGGCTGCTCGTCATGACCAGCGGCAACGTGTCCGGTGAGCCGATCGTCACCGACGACACCGAGGCGCTGGAGCGGCTTGCGCACCTGGCCGACGCCTGGCTCACGCACGACCGGCCGATCCATGTTCCGTGCGACGACTCCGTGGCCCGCGTCTGCGACGGGGAGCCGCTGGTGCTCCGTCGCTCGCGCGGCTACGCCCCGCTGCCGGTCCCCCTCCCGCTGCCCGTGCGGCCGGTCCTCGCCGTCGGCGGAGACCTGAAGAACGCCTTCTGCCTGGGGGCGGGCCGCCGCGCCTGGCTGTCGGCGCACATCGGCGACATGGACGACGTCGGCACGCAGCGGGCCTTCGAACGGGCGGCGGCGCAGCTGGAGACGATCACGGGGGTGCGGCCCCAGGCCCTGGTCCGCGACCGGCATCCCGGCTACCGCTCGGGCAGCTGGGCCGACCGGAACGCGGCCGGCCGGCCCGTCGCGCGCGTCCAGCACCATCACGCGCACGTCGCAGCCGCGATGGCCGAGCACGGCCTGGACGGCGCCCGGACGGTGATCGGCGTCGCCTTCGACGGCACCGGCCACGGCGACGACGGCGCCGTGTGGGGCGGGGAGTTCCTGCTCGCGGACTACGACCGCTTCACCCGCTTCGGGCGCCTCGCGTACGTGCCGCTGCCCGGTGGCGACGCCGCGGTGCGCCGGCCGTACCGCATGGCGCTGGCCCATCTGCGGGCCGCCGGGATCGACTGGTCCGACGACCTCGCCTGTACGACCGCCTGCCCACCCGACGAACTCCGCCTCCTGGCACAGCAGTTGGAGCGCGGCCTGAACTGTGTGCCCACGTCCAGCATGGGCCGGCTCTTCGACGCCGTGTCCTCTCTCGCCGGGGTGTGCCACCGCGCCGGATACGAGGCACAGGCCGCCGTCGAGCTGGAGGGCGCGGCCCTGCACGCGCCCGCCGAGGACACCACGGCGTACGCCTTCGCCCTCCACCCGGCGGAGGAGAACGGGGGCGGCGCCCTACGGGCCGATCCGGCGCCCGTGCTCGCGGCGATCGTCGGCGACCTGCGCGCGGGCGTCGCGCCGGGCGTCGTCGCGGCCCGCTTCCACCGGGGCGTGACCGGCCTGGTGCACCGCGTCTGCGTGCGGGCGCGAGAACGGCACGGGCTGGACACGGTCGCCCTCACGGGCGGGGTGTTCGCGAACACCCTGCTGTCCTCGGCCTGTGCGGCCGCCCTGCGCGAGGACGGCTTCACGGTCCTGCGGCACCGACTGGTGCCGCCGGGCGACGGCGGCCTGGCGCTGGGTCAGCTGATGGTGGCCGCCCGCGCCACCCCCACCGACTGAGCAGACACGCGACCGACAGCGAGGAGAGGCTCATGTGCCTGGCGGTACCCGGCAGAGTGCTGGACATCGAGGAGCGGGACGGCGCCCGGATGGCCACCGTCGACTTCGGCGGCGTGGTCAAGGAGGTGTGCCTGGAGTACCTGCCCGACCTTCAGGTCGGCGAGTACGCCATCGTCCACGTCGGGTTCGCCCTGCAACGGCTGGACGAGGAGTCGGCGCGGCACACGCTCGAACTCTTCGCCGAACTCGGCATGTTGCAGGAGGAGTTCGGTGACGCCTGGGAGATGGCGGCGGCGGAGGCGGGGTCGGACCCGATGGAAGAGGTGCGCAACCAGTGAAGTACATCGACGAGTTCCAGGACCCGGAGCTGGCCCGTCGGCTCCTCGACGACATCCATGCCACGGTCACCAGGCCGTGGGCCCTGATGGAGGTGTGCGGCGGGCAGACGCACAGCATCATCCGCCACGGCATCGACCAACTCCTGCCCGATCAGGTCGAGTTGATCCACGGACCCGGCTGTCCGGTGTGCGTGACCCCGCTGGAGGTCATCGACAAGGCGCTGGAGATCGCCTCCCGACCGGAGGTCATCTTCTGCTCCTTCGGCGACATGCTGCGCGTGCCGGGCACCGGGCGGGACCTGTTCCAGGTCCGCGGGGAAGGCGGGGACGTGCGCGTCGTCTACTCGCCGCTCGACGCCCTGCGGATCGCGCGGCAGAACCCGGACCGCGAGGTGGTGTTCTTCGGCATCGGCTTCGAGACGACGGCGCCCCCCAACGCCATGACGGTCCATCAGGCCCGGAAGCTGGGCATCCCGAACTTCAGCATGCTGGTGTCCCACGTCCGTGTCCCGCCGGCCATCGAGGCGATCATGTCCTCGCCGAGCTGCCGCGTGCAGGGCTTCCTCGCGGCCGGCCACGTCTGCAGCGTGATGGGCGTGGGGGAGTACCCGGAACTGGCGGAGCGCTTCCGGGTGCCGATCGTCGTGACGGGCTTCGAGCCGCTGGACATCCTCGAAGGCGTGCGCCGGGCCGTCCGCCAGCTGGAACGCGGTGAGCACACCGTCGACAACGCCTACGCCCGTGCCGTCCGACCGGAGGGCAACCCGGCCGCCCGGGCCATGCTGGAGGACGTCTTCGAGGTCACCGACCGTGCCTGGCGCGGCATCGGGGTGATCCCCGACAGCGGCTGGCGGCTGTCGCCGAAGTACCGCGACCACGACGCCGAGCACCGCTTCTCGGTCAGCGGGATCCAGACCGCCGAACCGGCCGAGTGCCGCAGCGGAGAGGTCCTGCAGGGGCTGCTCAAGCCGCACGAGTGCGAGGCCTTCGGCACCCTGTGCACCCCGCGCACGCCCCTGGGAGCCACGATGGTCTCCAGCGAGGGCGCCTGCGCGGCCTACTACCTCTACCGGCGGCTGGACACGCCCATCACCACGACGGTCCGGGAGGCGAGCCCCGTTGTCTGACACCACCGGTCTCCCCGCCCTCGACGTCGAGGGGTGGACCTGCCCGGCGCCCCTGCGCGACCGGCCCCGGGTCGTCATGGGCCACGGCGGCGGTGGAGTCCTCTCCGCCGAACTGGTCCAGCAGATCTTCGCGCCCGCCTTCGGGGGCGAGGTGCTCGCCCAGCTCGGCGATGCCGCCGTCCTCTCCCTGGGCGGTGCCCGGCTGGCGTTCTCCACCGACTCCTATGTGGTCCGGCCGCTGTTCTTCCCCGGCGGCAGCATCGGGGACCTGGCGGTCAACGGCACCGTCAACGACCTCGCCATGAGCGGCGCCCGGGCCGCCTACCTCTCCTGTGGATTCATCCTGGAGGAGGGTGTCGAGCTGGACACGGTCACGCGAGTGTCCCAGGCGCTGGGCGCGGCCGCGCGCACCGCCGGGGTGGAGGTGGCCACCGGCGACACCAAGGTGGTGGAGGCCGGCCACGGCGACGGGATCTTCATCAACACGGCGGGCGTCGGTCTCGTCCCGGAGGGCGTCGATCTGCGCCCTCAGCGGGTCGTCCCCGGCGATGCGGTGATCGTCAGCGGCGCCATCGGCGTCCACGGGGTGGCGGTCATGAGCGTGCGCGAGGGCCTGGAGTTCGGAGTGGAGATCAAGAGCGACTGCGCAGCGCTCGGCGGCCTGGTCGACGCCATGCTCGACGTCACCCCTGATCTGCACGTGCTGCGTGACCCCACCCGAGGCGGCCTGGCTGCCGCGCTCAACGAGATCGCGCAGGCCTCCGGCGCCGGCGTGGTCATCCGGGAACGCGACGTCCCCGTCCCGCCGGCCGTGGCCAACGCCTGCGCCATTCTCGGGCTGGACCCCATGTACATCGCCAACGAGGGCAAGCTGGTCGCCTTCGTCCCGCGCGAACACGCCGACGCCGTCCTGTCGGCGATGCGAGCCCACCCTCTGGGCGCGGACGCCGTGATCATCGGTGAGGCCGTCGAGGCGCATCCCGGCATGGTGGTGGCTCGCACCGGCCTGGGGGGAACGCGGGTCGTCGATCTGCCGATCGGAGAGCAACTGCCTCGGATCTGCTGACCGGGGCGGTTACGGGTCCTGCGGATCCACACCGGTCGTGGCGGAAGCGTCCTTGGCGCCGCTGGGGCGCTGGGAGCGGCCTCTGCGTCCGGTGTCCCGCCTGCCCTTCTCGTCCGCGCCGCCGTACTCCTCGCCGCTTGCCGCGCCGCTCTTGGCCGTGTCCCCGGGAACGGACTTCGTCTCCTGGGGTGACTTCGTCCGGCCCCGGCCTCTTTCGCCGGCCTCCTCGGCACGGAAGGAACGCCCGGCGCTCGGGTTGTCCTGCTGGCGCGTCTCGTCCACATCGGGCGACCAGCCGTGCTGTCCGGCGCCCTGGTGACGGCTGGGTCCCTTTCCGTGCGGTGGCTCGGACGAACGTGGTTTCTTCGACATGGTCCGATCTGCCTTCTCATGGTCGGCGGGGACACCGATAGCGCGTGCCCAGAATGAGGCAATTCTCCCCCTTCGTGATGTGTCCGGCACTTTGTGGCCGCCCTCGGTTCTGATGCGAGGGCTATTGACCGGTCAATTGGTCGAATGTACGGTCGAATCGTGACCGTGCCGCTTTACGTACAGATCAGGCGAGAGATCGAAGCGAAGATCCGGGCCGGGGGCCTGCCCCCCGGCGCGCGGCTGCCCACCGAGAAGGACCTCTCCGCCCAGTACGGCGTCAGCCGTGCCACAGCCCAACGGGTCCTCAACGACCTGGCCGAGGCGGGACTGGCGATCCGCCGGCGACGCCATGGAACGTTCGTCGCGGACGTGCGGCGGCAGATCAATCTGCTCAACTTCGTCACCCCCGCAGCAGCCGCGAAGGGCGTGCCGGGCAGACACGAAGTCGTTTCCGCGCGGATCGTCAGGGCCGCCGACGCCGTCCTGACGCTCCCCGGCGCCTCGGCCGACACGGCCGTGGTGGAACTGGTCCGCCGCAAGCTCGACGTACGCGAGGAGCCGCAGTCCGTCGAGCGGCACGTCGTTCTCTTCGCGGTCGCCCCCGACCTGCTGAACGAGGACCTCGAAGACCTCGTCACCCTCCGGTATCTCCAGCGCAGAGGAGTACCGATCGACGCGATCCGGGTCTACCTCGACCCGGTGAGCCTCGATGAGCACGACGCCGCCTTGCTGCACAGCGAGGTCGGAACACCCGCGTTGATGAGGCGCAGGGAACTGCACGCCGACGACGGAGGCACCGTCGAGGTGGTCACGACCCTCGTCCGCCCGGGAACCGCCGAGTTCTTCCTGGAGCTCCCCGTCCCGGCCATGTGAACAGCGTTGTCGCTGCCGCTGCCAGAAAGGATGTGTGCACAGTGAAGGTCATCGTCATCGGTGCCGGTGTGCTGGGCCTGAGCGTCGCTAGGCAACTCGCCCTCGCCGGCGAAGACGTTCTTCTGCTCGATCGGTCGGGAGCCGGCGCCGGCACGACCGCGACCACCTTCGCCTGGACCAACTCCAGCCGGAAGCCCGACCCCGACTACCACCGGCTGAACCTCGCAGGGATGGAGGAGCACGCCAGGCTGGCCGGGCAACTGCGCGGCGCGCCGTCGTACTTCGCCAGCGGGGCGCTGCAGTGGGCGGACGCCGCGAGCGAGCAGTGGCTCGCCGACAACGTGGCACGACTGCGGACGCTGGACTACCCCGTCCACTGGGTCACGCCCGACGAGGCGACGCGGATCGCGGGCGACCTCCGGATCCCGGCGACCATCACGGCCATCGCCCACTTCCCCAGCGAGGGATACGTTCTGCCGGATCTCCTCGTGGACCGCTTACTGGCGGATGCCACGCAGCACGGAGCCGAGTTCGCGATCGGCGAGGCCGTGGCCATCGACGACAGGCCTGACGGGGTGTCCGTCACCCTGGCCGGAGGCGAGGTCTGCAGGGGCGACCGAGTCGTCCTGGCGGCCGGTCGCTGGACACGACAGCTCGCCGCACGGGCCGGGATCGACGTTCCCATGGTGACGGATGTCGGCCGCGGAGCCTCGACCGTCGGTCTGCTCGGGTACGCCACGTCGCCGGAGGTCGACCTGCGCTGTGTGATCCACAGCCCCGGCCTCAATGTCCGCCCCGCGACCGGAGGGCGTGCCGTCCTGCAGGCCCTCGATCTGAACGCCGACGTCGATCCCGAGGACCCGCCGTCCGCGGACGGGGAGATGGCGCGCACCCTCGCCCGGCGGTTCTGCGCACTGCTGCCCGACCCGAGCCGGGCGCCGACGATCGACCTGCGTGTCGGATTCCGGTCACTGCCCGCGGACGGCCACACCATCGCCGGCTATGCCTGCGCGCAGTCCCGCGTCTACTGCCTCGTCTCGCACAGCGGGGTCACCTTGGCGCCGATCCTGGGCCGCCTGGTCGCGGCCGAGATCACGACCGATCAGGAGCAGCACCTCCTCCGGGCCTTCCGGCCCACACGTTTCACCGGTGCCGGGCGCCCGCCCGTGGAGGTGGATCAACGCGCCACCGGTCTGGGCGAGCAGTAGCCGACAGCGCCCGGTGTGGGGGGCGCGGAATTGTTCAGGCCGCTCATGTGCTGTTGTAGCCACAAAGACAGAGACGCCGACGGTGTGCGAGTGAGCAGCGCAGAGGGCCTAGGCGACGGACAGGGAAGGAGCCGACATGGCGGCGCAGACGCAGCGAGCCGTGCTTGCGGGCGGATGCTTCTGGGGGATGCAGGACTTGATCCGCCGGCTCCCGGGCGTGACGGCGACCCGGGTCGGATACACCGGGGGTGACGTGGCGAACGCGACGTACCGTAACCACGGCACCCATGCGGAGGCCATCGAGATCCTCTTCGATCCCGAGAAGACCGACTTCCGCACGATCCTGGAGCTCTTCTTCCAGATTCACGACCCGAGCACCAAGAACCGCCAGGGCAACGACATCGGCCTCAGCTACCGCTCGGCGATCTACTACGTGGACGACGAGCAGCAGCGGATCGCCGAGGACACCATCGCGGACGTGGACGCCTCCGGTCTGTGGCCGGGCAAGGTCGTCACCGAGGTAGAGCCGGTGGGACCGTTCTGGGAGGCCGAGCCCGAGCACCAGGACTACCTGGAGCGTTACCCCGACGGCTACACCTGCCACTTCCCGCGCCCGGGATGGCGGCTTCCCGTCCGCACGGAGGGCTGAACCCCTGCGCCGCCGGCGGAGGAGCGCGATTCGCGCATGACCGCCGGCGGCGCCGTGAAAGGCGCCGTCCAGGGGCAACTGCCACCTGGAACTTGGCCTCAGCGCCAGTCGGGTGCGCCTGAGGCCGGCGGTGCGTGAGTCTCGATCTTCGCTCGTATCTCCCGCATCACGGAGACGATGCGGACCTCGTGGTCCGGGGTCAGCCGGACCACCGGGACCGAGCAGCTGACGGCGTCCGCGGCGGGTGCGTCGTATCTCAGGGCGAAGGCGAAGCCGGCGATACCGGTCACCGTCTCTTCGCGGTCGATGGAGTAGCCGCGCTCGCGTACCTCGGCCAGGTCGGCGAGCAGTGCGGCACGGTCGGTGTGCGTGTTCGGTGTGAGGGCGGTCAACGGACCCTCAGGGATGGGTAGTTCGTCGTCGGCGCGCTCGGCGAGCAGCGCTTTGCCGAGGGCGCCGGCATGGGCCGGGATGCGGCGGCCGACCCGGCTGATCGTGCGCAGGTACTCGTGGGACTCGCGGGTCGCGAGGTAGACGACGTCCGGGCCGTCGAGCCGTGCCATGTGGATCGTCTCGCCGAGGGCGTCCGAGGCCTCGTCGAGATAGGGGCGGACCGCGCGGATGCGCCGGTCGCCGTCGAGGTAGCTGGTGCCGGTGAGCAGCGCGCGGATGCCGATGCCGTAGAGGGAGCCGGTGGCGTCGGCGCGGACCCAGCCGCAGTCGACGAGGGTCTGGAGCAACTGGTACATGCTGCTGCGCGGCACGCCCAGGTCCTCCGCGAGCTGGTCCAGGCGCGAGGGCTGCTCTCCCCGGGCGGCAAGCAGTTCCAGCAGCGCGACGGTCCTGGCCGCCGACTTCACCCCGCGGACGCCTCTGCCCTCCGACATGGGCCCATCGTAGATCCGCGTCAATCCGTGGCTGCACACCCATTGACCCATCTCGTTCACGGACCTAGCCTCCATCTACATACATGGACGGTATCTGCATACAGGGATGGGTGTATGACAAGGGTCAGCGCGGACGTCGCAGCGGTCGCCCAGCGGCTCCGTGACGCTATGGCCGACGGGGTGCTGTCCTTCCCCCTCACGAGCTTCCGGGACGACGGCGGCCTGGATCTGGACGGGTACCGGGCGTACCTGGCCGACCGATTGGCCACCGCACCCGGGGCGGTCTTCCCGGCCTGCGGGACCGGAGAGTTCTTCTCGCTGGACGAGGACGAGTACCGCGCGGTGGTGAGGACGACGGTCGAGGTCGCCGACGGCCGGCTGCCGGTGGTGGCGGGCATCGGCTACGGCTGGGCGCAGGCGCTGCGGTTCGCCCGTATCGCGGAGGAAGCCGGCGCCGACGCCGCTCTGGTGCTGCCCCACTATCTGGTCGGGGCCCCGCAGAGCGGTCTGGTGGAGCAGTTGCGCCGGATCGCCGACGGCACCCGGCTGCCCCTCATCGCGTACCAGCGCGGCCAGGTCGCCTTCACCGCCGACGGCCTGCGCCGGATCGCACGGATCCCCACCGTCGTCGGCCTGAAGGACGGACACAGCGACCTCGACCGGCTCCAACGCCTCACGCTGGCCGCGCCCGACGGCTTCCTCTTCTTCAACGGCGCCGCGACCGCCGAAATCCAGGCCCGCGCCTACGCGACCGTCGGTGTCCCCGCCTACTCGTCGGCCGTCCACGCCTTCGCGCCGGAGATCGCGAACGCCTTCTTCGCCGCTCTGCGGGACGGGGACGACGCGAGTGTGACCACGTTCCTGCGCGAGTTCTACGTTCCGCTGGTCGAACTGCGTGACCGGGTGCCGGGCTACGCCGTCTCCCTGGTGAAGGCCGCGGCCCGGCTGCGCGGTCTCCCGGTCGGCCCGGTGCGCGCCCCCCTCACCGACCCCGGCCCGACCGACCTCGCCGACCTGGAGAAGGTGCTCGACCGCGGACTGAGCCTGGTCGGCGCCGTACGACGATCCCCTTGACGGAGCCGGGCGGCCCGGACCGACCCCGGGCCGCCGCCCGCCGGACTTTCACCTCGCCGCCCCCATGCGCCGGTACGGCGACGCGGAGTCGGCGGAGCCTCCCACCGCCCCCACAGTTCAGGAGCCTCCCACCGCCCCCACAGTTCAAGGGAGAACTGTCATGCCCCTGCTTGTAGTCGGGATCAGTGTCCTGATCCTGCTGCTGCTCATGACCAGGCTCAAACTCAACGGCTTCGCGGCCCTCCTGCTCGTGGCCGTCGGCGTCGCACTGGTCCGGGGCATCCCGGTGGCGACCATCCCGGACGTCCTCTCCGAGGGCATCGGGGGTCAGATCGGCGACACCATGCTCACCATCGGACTCGGCGCCATGGTCGGCCGCGTCATGGGGGACTCCGGCGCAGCGCAGCGGATCGCCGGCAAGCTCCTCGACGCCTTCGGCCCGCGCGGGGTCCAGGCCGCCATGGTGGTCACGTCCATGCTGATCGGCGTGACCATGTTCTACGAGGTCGCCTTCATCATCATCGTGCCGATAGCGTTCACCCTGGTCAGGGTCACCGGGGCGAAGCTGCTGTGGGTCGGTCTGCCGATGTCCATCGCCCTGTCCACCATGCACAGCTTCCTGCCGCCGCACCCCGGCCCCACCGCCGTCGCCGCGACCTTCCACGCCTCCGTCGGACTCACCCTGTTCTACGGTCTGTTCATCGCGATCCCCGCCGGTGCTCTCATCGCCCTGGTCTGGCCCCGCCTGCCGTTCGTCCGGGCGATGAACCCGTCCATCCCCAAGGGCCTGGTCACCGAGCGGGAGTTCACCGAGGAGGAGATGCCAGGCCTCGGCTGGTCCCTGTCCGTGGCGCTCTTCCCCGTCGTGCTGATCGTGGCCGCCGCCGTGACCGACATGGCCACCTCCGCCGAGACCCCGTTCCTGCACACCGTCGCCTTCCTCGGCTCCGCCCCGGTCGCGCTGCTGCTGACCCTGTGCCTGGCGGTGTGGGCGTTCGGACCGCGCATCGGCCGCAGCCTCGAGGAGGTCGGCGCGTCCTGCACCTCGGCGGCCCAGGCGATGGCGATGATCCTGCTGGTGATCGGCGCCGGCGGGGCCTTCAAGAACGTCCTCGTCGAAGGCGGCATCTCCGACTACATCAAGGACGCCACGGACAGTTGGTCCATCTCGCCGATCATCCTCGCCTGGCTCGTCGCCGTCATCCTGCGCATCGCGCTCGGCTCGGCGACGGTCGCCGTCGTCACGGCCTCCGGCGTGGTGCTGCCCCTTCTGGCGGGCAGCGGAGTCCACCCGGAGATGATGGTGCTCGCCGTCGCCTGCGGTTCCATCGCGTTCTCCCACGTCAACGACCCGGGATTCTGGTTGTTCAAGGAGTACTTCAACCTCTCCGTCACCGAAGCGATCAAGGTCCGTACGTCCTACACGACGGTGCTCGCGATCCTCGGTCTGGGGGGCGTCCTGGTGGTCGAGTGGTTCCTGGACGTCCTCAGCCTGTAACTCAGCTTGTAACTCAGCCTGTAACCGGACTGATTCATCACAACTGCCCCATCACGCAAGGGACCTGGACCAGCATGAGCAGTCAGCCGACCGTCACCGAGTTCGCCGTCTATCCCGTCGCCGGCCGCGACTGCATGGAGCTGAACCTGTCCGGCGCCCACGGCCCCTACTTCACCCGCAACGTCGTCGTCCTCAAGGACTCCGAGGGCCGCACGGGACTCGGGGAGGTGCCCGGCGGCGAGAAGATCACCCAGACGCTGCGGGACGCCGAACCCCTCGTCCTGGGTGCGAAGGTGGGCGACTACAAGCGCGTCCTGCGCGAGATCGGGGACCGATTCGCCGACCGCGACGCCGGGGGACGGGGCGCCCAGACCTTCGACCTGCGGACCACCGTCCACACCGTCACCGCCGTGGAGTCGGCGCTCCTCGACCTCCTCGGCCAGCACCTCGACGTGCCGGTCGCGGCACTCCTCGGCGACGGCCAACAGCGGGACGCCGTGAGGGTGTTGGGCTACCTCTTCTACGTCGGCGACCCGGACCGCACCGACCTGGAGTACGCCCGTCAACCCGATTCCCCGGTCGACTGGTACCGCATCCGGCACGAGGAGGCCCTGACCCCGGAGGCGATCGTCCGCCAGGCCGAGGCGACCTACGACCTCTACGGATTCCGGGACTTCAAGCTCAAGGGCGGTGTCCTGGAGGGCGCCGAGGAGGTCAAGGCCGTGCGGGCGCTGAAGGACCGCTTCCCCGAGGCCCGGATCACCCTCGACCCGAACGGCGCGTGGTCCCTGCGCGAGGCGATCGAGCTGTGCCGTCCCCTCGTCGGCACGCTCGCCTACGCCGAGGACCCCTGTGGAGCCGAGGGCGGCTACTCCGGACGGGAGATCCTCGCCGAGTTCCGCCGCGCCACCGGCCTTCCCACCGCGACCAACATGATCGCCACCGACTGGCGCCAGATGGCCCACGCCGTGGCCCTCCAGTCGGTCTCCATCCCGCTGGCCGACCCGCACTTCTGGACCATGCAGGGCTCTGTGCGCGTGGCGCAGCTGTGCAACGCTCTGGGCCTTACCTGGGGTTGTCACTCCAACAACCACTTCGACATCTCCCTGGCCATGGTGACCCACTGTGGCGCCGCGGCCCCGGGCGAGTACAACGCCCTGGACACCCACTGGATCTGGCAGGAGGGCCTGGAACGGCTCACCACCGCCCCGCCGCGCATCGTCGGCGGTGAGATCGCCGTCCCGGACGCGCCGGGCCTCGGCGTCCAGCTCGACATGGACCGGCTCCTCGCGGCCCACGACCGCTACCGGGAGAAGGCGTTGGGAGCGCGCGACGATGCCGTCACCATGCAATACCTCGTCCCTGACTGGAAGTTCGACAGCAAGCGCCCCTGCCTGGTGCGGTAGGCGACGGTTGCAGGACCTGCCCCACGGGGGCCGCAGGAGAGCGCGTTCCGCGCGATGTCACCCTCCGGCGTCCGCTCCGTGCAGCGGTCAGCGCCCGGCCTTCCCGCCGGTGTTCAGCGTGCGGCCGAGCACGTGCGCCTCGCGCAGGAGGAGCGCGCCGAGTTCCGGTCTGCGCTCGGGGCGGAACCTGGTCTCCACGCCCGTCACGGTCAGCGCCCACATGGGCTGCCCTGCACGGTCGAATACAGCCGCGGCCATGCCCCAGCTGCCTTCCACGACGAGTCCGGGGTTCACGGCGTAGCCGTCGATCCGGGTCTGCGCGATCCGCTGGCGCACCGCGTCCGGCGCGTGCGTCGGACCCCACCGGTCGACCAGGTCCCTGTCGGCGAGATAGGAGTCGATCTCGGCGTCGTCGAGGAAGGACAGCACCGCCAGGCCCGCCGACACGACCCCGAGCGGGAAGCGCGCGCCCTCGTACAGCACGAAGGAGCGGATCGGGAAGTCGCCGTCCTCGCGCAGCAGGCACACCGTCTCGTCGCCCCGCCGGGCCGAGAAGAAGGCGCTCTCTCCCGTCGCCGCCGCGAGCCGGTGCACGCTCTCCCGTGCCTGGCGGGTGATGTCGTAGCGAATGCCGGCCACCCCGCCGAGCAGATACAGCTCGGGGCCGAGGAACCAGCGCCCACTGCGTCGGTCGCGGTCGACGAAACCCTCCTGCGCCAACGAGACGAGCAGTCGGTGCACGGTCGGCCTCGGCAGGCTCGTCGCTCTCGCCAGCTCGGCGGTGCCCGCACCGGCCTCGTTGAGCGTCGACAGCGCGCGCAGCAGCGCGCCCATCCTGCCGACGAGGTGAGCTGCCGGGGTCGCGTCCATGCCCTCATCGTACGTTCACTCAGTGAACGCTGTGCGAGGTCCCCGCTCGCCCGTCAACCGGTTTTCCCCGTCAAGAGCGCCAGTCCTTGCATGTCAGAGGCGCGCGAGAGTTGACTCTGCCGCTCGGACAGTGAACGCATCGGATGGGAGGTGGACGAGTTGAGCAAGCTGCGCGCGATCGCGGAAGAAGCCTTGGCCGGCGTGCTGACCGATGGGATGACCATCGCCGTCGGCGGGTTCGGTCTCTGCGGCGTCCCGTACGACCTCATAGAGGTCGTACGCGACAGCGGGGTCACGGGGCTGACGGTCGTGTCCAACAACATGGGCGTCGACGGCAAGGGCCTCGGTCTGCTGCTGGAGAACCGTCAGGTGGCCAAGGTGATCGCCTCCTACGTCGGCGAGAACAAGCTGTTCGCCCAGCAGTACCTGGACAAGGCTCTCGACGTGGAGTTCTCCCCGCAGGGCACGCTCGCCGAGCGCATGCGCGCCGGCGGGGCAAGCATCCCGGCCTTCTACACCAGGGCCGGCGTGGGCACGCCCGTCGCCGAGGGCAAGCCACACGCCGAGTTCGACGGACACGTCCATGTCCAGGAGCGCGCGATCGTCGCCGACCTCGCGCTCGTGCACGCCCACACCGCCGACCGGGCGGGCAACCTGACGTACCGGGCCGCCGCACGCAACTTCAACCCCCTCGTCGCCACCTGCGGCCGGGTGACCGTCGCCGAGGCCGAGCACCTCGCCGAGGAGTTCATCGACCCCGACTCGGTCACCACCCCCGGCGTCTACGTGAACCGTCTGGTGGTCGCGCGCGAGCGGACCAAGGAAATCGAACAGCGCACGGTCCGTTCCCGCGTGACCGTCGAAGCATAGGAGCGACGCATCGTGCCCCGCACACGCGACGAGATGGCCGCGATCGCGGCCGCCGAACTCAACGACGGCGACTATGTGAACCTCGGCATCGGCATTCCGACCCTCGTGGCCAACCACGTTCCCGACGGCGTCCAGGTGACCCTGCAGAGCGAGAACGGCATCCTCGGCCTCGGCCCGTTCCCCTGGGAGGGCGAAGAGGACGCCGACGTCATCAACGCGGGCAAGCAGACGGTCACCGTCATCCCCGGCGCGAGCTACTTCGACTCCGCGACGTCCTTCGGCATGATCCGCGGAGGCCACATCGACATCGCCGTCCTGGGAGCCCTGCAGGTGAGCGCGAAGGGCGACCTCGCGAACTGGACCATCCCCGGCGCCCTCGTCAAGGGCATGGGCGGCGCCATGGACCTCGTGGTCGGCGCCCGCCGCATCGTGGTGCTCACCGACCACGTCGCCAAGGACGGAAGCCCGAAGATCGTCGGCGACTGCACGCTGCCGCTGACCGCCGCCGGCGTGGTCGACCGCATCATCACCGATCTCGCCACCATCGACGTGAGCCGTGACGGCCTGCACCTGACGGCACTCGCTCCGGGCGTCACCGAGGAGGAGGTCCGGGCGAAGACCGCCGCCCCGCTGCAACCGTCCGTGGAGACAGTCGTCCGCTCTGGGCGGCGGGCGTCTCGTACAGGGCGATGAAACGGGCGGCCCTCCGGTTGCGGGTGAAAACGGCGGTGTCGGCCTGCTCGGCCGCCAGGCACTCCAGCTCGCCCGGGGGCCGTCGGTCGGGAAGAGCCGCCGGCCCGTGCCGAGGACGGTGGGGAAGGTCAGCAGCCGGTACTCGTCGACCAGGTCCGAGGCCATCAGCCGGTCCACGACGCTCAGGCTCCCGGTGACCGCCGACGTGTCGGCGTGGGTCAGGGTGCGGGAGGCGACCAGCTTCGGGACGGCGTTCATCCGCGCGGCTGAGGGTCCCCCTGCTTGCGGGGGAGGGGGGTGCCCGGGGCCAGCAGCCCTTCGGCGCGCAGCTCGTCCCACAGAGCGTCCGGGATCGGGCGACGCAACTGCTCCACGGTGTCGCGCACCTCTTCGGGAGAACGGGCCCCGGTCAGCACGCACGCGACCGCGGGGTGACCGAAGGGGAAACGCAGAGCGGCGGCGCGCAGCGGAACACCGTGGCGTTCGGTCACCGTCAGCAGGCGCAGCGCGCGGTCGAGCACAGGCCGGGGCGCGGGGGCGTAGTCGTACGCGGCGCCGGGGCGCGGGGCGGTGAGCAGCCCGGAGTTGAAGACGCCGCCGATGACGACGCTCCTGCCGCGGGCCGCGGCCTCGGGCAGCACTTCGCCGAGTCCGTCCTGATCCAGGAGGGTGTAGCGGCCCGCCAGCAGCACCACGTCGATGTCGGTCTCGCGCAGGAAGCGGGCGGGCAGCGCGGACTGGTTCATGCCGACGCCGATCGCCCCGACCACGCCTTCGGCGCGCAGCCGCTCCAGCGCCGGGTACGCCTCGCGCAGAGCCTGCTCGGCGTGGTCGTCCGGGTCGTGCAGCAGAGCCATGTCGACCCGGTCGAGGCCGAGGCGGTCCAGGCTCGCCTCCAGTGAGCGCAGCACTCCGTCGGCGCTGAAGTCCCAGACACGGTGGTGGGTGGCCGGGACGGCGAAGCCGTTCGCGAGGTCGTCGCCGGCGCCGTCCGCCGGGTTCGGCATGAGCAGCCGGCCGACCTTGGTGGAGACGGTGTACGTGTCCCGTGGGCGGCCGCTCAGCGCGGCGCCGAGCCGTCGCTCCGACAGGCCGAGCCCGTAGTGGGGTGCGGTGTCGAAGGTGCGGACTCCGGCGTCCCAGGCCGCGTCCACGGTGGCGAGGGCGGCCTCGTCGGTGACCGGCTGGTAGAGGTTGCCGAGGCCGGCGCAGCCGAGCGCGAGTTGGGTGGCCCCGACCGTGCTGCCACCCAGGGTCATGGTTCTCATCACGGTCACGGCCGGGCCGCCGGGCGCAGTCGCAGCCCCTGCATGCCGCCGTCCACCGCGAGCGCGGCGCCGGTGACGGACGCCGCGGCGGGACTCGCGAGGTAGACGACGGCGGCGGCGACCTCGTCGGCGCTCACGAGACGGCCGAGGGGTTGGCGGGCGTTGAGGGCGGCGCGTTCGGCCTCGGGGTCGGCGGAGGTGTCCAGCAGCCGCGTCACCCAGGGGGTGTCGGCGGTGCCGGGGTTGACGCAGTTGACGCGGATGCCCTCGCGGACGTGGTCCGCGGCCATGGCCAGGGTCAGCGACAGAACGGCGCCCTTGCTCGCCGAGTACAGGGCGCGCTGCGGCAGGCCCGCGGTGGCCGCGATGGAGCAGGTGTTGACGACGGCCGCGTGCGCGGAGCGGCGCAGATGGGGCAGGGCGGCCCGGGTGGTGCGGACGATGCCGAGGACGTTGACGTCCAGGACGCGTCGCCACTGTTCGTCGGGGTTGTCCTCGACGGTGCCGACGGCGCCGATGCCCGCGTTGTTGACGAGGATGTCGATGCCGCCGAACCGGGTGGCCGCGGTGTCCACCGCGGCGCGTACGGAGGCGTCGTCGCCGACGTCGGCCGTGATGCCGAGGAGCGGTTCGGGTACCCCGGCGGGTTCGAGGTCGAGCACGGCGACCGCCGCGCCCTGTGCGGCCAGCGCACGGGCTGTGGCGAGCCCGATGCCGGCGGCGCCTCCGGTGACGAGGGCCCTGAGACCTGACAGATCGGTCATGCCGCATCCCCCTGCCCGACGCGGTCGGCGACCCAGAAGGTTCCGTCCGGGTAGCGGAACTCGGCGAGGGACTCCTCCCGCATGGCGGCGGAGAATCCGGCGGCGAGCGGTGCCGCGTAGTGACCGTCGCGGATCACCACGGGTGCGGTGAAGTGCTGGTGCAGGTGGTCGACGTACTCGATGACCCGGTTCTCGGTGGTGCCGGACAGCGCGAGGTAGTCGAACATCGACAGGTGCTGTACCAGCTCGCACAGCCCCACTCCGCCGGCGTGTGGGCACACCGGCACGCCGAACTTGGCGGCGAGCAGCAGGATCGCGAGGTTCTCGTTGACGCCGCCGACCCGGGCCGCGTCGATCTGGAGCACGTCGAGGGCGCCGGCCTGGAGGAGCTGCTTGAAGACGATGCGGTTCTGCACGTGCTCGCCGGTGGCGACCTTCACGGGTGCCACCGCCCGGCGTACGGTCGCGTGTCCGAGGATGTCGTCGGGGCTGGTGGGCTCCTCGATCCAGTACGGGTCGAACTCGGCGAGCGCCTTGGTCCACTCGATCGCCTCGTCCACGTTCCACCGCTGGTTGGCGTCGATCGCGATGCGGATGCCGTCGCCGACGGCCTTGCGGGCGGTGCGCAGTCGTCGGATGTCGTCGTCGAGGTCGGCGCCGACCTTGAGCTTGATCTGGGTGAAGCCGTCGGCGACGGCCTGCTTGGCGAGCCGGGTGAGCTTCTCGTCGGAGT